>JAEZFI010000131.1 GCA_023437745.1 Actinomycetes bacterium | reverse complement strand
ACACCGCCCGCGAGACACCCTCGTCCCGGCACACCGCCGTCACGTTGATCGACGCTCTCGCCGTCGCGTCCAACGCGTACGCCGCTGCAGTTGCCTTCACCGACATCGGGATCACCTCTCTCGCCATCACCTCCAATCGGAGGCAACAGCCATCAGGTGTCAACGATGTTGCGCGACATCAACTGTCAACGATGTCCCGAGAACGGACACCGCGCTGGGCGCGGCTCAGTCGACCCAGAACGCTGGAGCGGGGTCCGATTCAGTCGCCGGGCGAAGAACGGATCGGTTGAGGCGCCCCGCCGGCGGCGTCGGACGCATAGCCCGCGGCGGTGACCTCGGCGACGAGGCGACCGAACCCGAGCGGGCACACCGATCCGCCTCGGCCGGCCACGGCGTCGACGAAGCCCTGGAGCTGCGCGACGTAGCCCAGCGAGATGAGGTGGTCGTCCGGGGCCGCGGCGTCGGTCGCTCTCGGGGTGGCGTCCTCGCCGTCGAGCTCGAGCAGCGGGTCCGGGAAGACCTCCCAGCGGCCGGCGCCGGCGTCCGACGCGATCTCGACGGCCCAGTCGGGTCGGGTCGCCGTCCACGACACGTCGATCGTGGCCTCGAGCCCCGAGGTGAAGCGGATGGCCATCGACGCTTCGTCGTCGGCGCCGTCCTCGCGGCGCGAGCGCACCGTGCACGTGACCGACTGCGGCTCGCTGTCGGCGAGGGCCAGCGCGAGCGCGATGGGGTGGGCGCCGAGGTCGTGCAGCACGCCGCCGCCGGGCAGCGCCTCGGTGAAGTGCCCCCAGGCGGGCGCCTCGTTGTGGAAGCGGAGGTGCAGGCGGTGCAACGGGCCGATCCGGCGCGCGTGCTCGGCCAGGGCCAGGTACGCGGGTGCGAACAGCAGGTTCTCGGCGTAGCCGCACAGCTTCCCCGAGGCCTCGGCGGCCGCGATGAGCTCGTCGGCCTCGGCGACGTCGACCGCGAGTGGCTTCTCGACGAGCACCGCGCAGCCGGCGCCCAGGGCGAGGCGGGCCGCTTCGAGGTGGTGCGACGCCGGCGTGGCGACGATGGCGACCTCGGTCCCGGGCTGCAGCTCGGCGTAGGTGCCGATGCCGACCGACGACTCGGCACCGGAGCCGTCGACGAGGCGCTGCGCGCCGGCGACGGTGCGGGACACCACCTGCGTGACGTGGCCCCCGCGCACGGCGTTCGACGCCATCGCGTGCACCGCTCCGGCCCAACCTGCGCCCAGCAGCGCCACCTTGGTCATGGCCCGAACCTACCGAGGTCGGCACCGCGCGTCGCGGCGGTAGCCTGTGGCCGCTGTGCCGGAATGGATTCGTACCCCTCGCCCCCGGGCACGCCGGCGCCGCCTGCCCTGGTTCGCTCGCTACGTGCTCTCGATCGGCATCGCCGGCGCGCTCGTCGCCGTCGTCTCCTCCGTCGGGATCGTGTCGGTCAGCGACATGACCGAGGTCGCCAGCACGGGCAAGCCGAGCCCGATCGTGCTGTCGCCCCTGGCCGTCCGGTCCTTCATCTACGACCGCAACGGCGGTGAGATCGCTGTGCTCTACGCCGACGAGGACCGCGAGGAGATCGCCCTCGAGAACGTGCCGAAGCCGGTGCAGGACGCCGTGCTCGAGGTCGAGGACCGGGACTTCTACCAGCACCACGGCGTGAACGTCAGGTCCACGTTCCGCGCGGTGTTCGCCAACCTCGAGGCCGGCGACATCGAGCAGGGCGGCTCGACCATCACCCAGCAGCTCATCAAGAACTCGATCGTCGGTGGCGAGCAGACCGTGCAGCGGAAGGCCCGGGAGGCGGTGCTCGCCTGGCAGCTCGAGGACCAGATGTCGAAGCACGACATCCTCGAGCGGTACCTGAACTCCGTCTACCTCGGGAACGGGACGTACGGCGTCCAGGCCTTCGCCGAGACGTACTACAACCTCTCGACCGATCAGCTCGGTTGGGAGCAGGCGGCGCTGCTCGCCGCGCTCATCCGGAACCCGGTGGGCTACGACCCGATCCGCTACCCGAAGCTGGCGACGGAGCGCCGCGCCCTCGTGGTCGACACCATGCGGCGAGGTGGGCTGATCGACGAGGCCGAGGCGGAGCGGATCAAGGCCGCGCCGCTGCCCACCAAGCTGTTCAGCCGGGCGAAGGCCACGTCCTCTGCGCAGCTGGCCGGGGCCAACTACTTCTCGGAGACGGTCAAGCAGCAGCTGCTCGACATGCCGGAGCTGGGCGCGTCGGCGAACGACAGGTACGACGCCGTGTTCAAGGGCGGCCTGCGGGTGACCACGACCTACGACCCGGCGGCCCAGCAGCTCGCCGAGCACGCGGTCGAGACCCTGCCCGACTCCGACGGCAAGTTCGCCGCCGCGCTCGCCACGGTCGAGCCCGGGTCGGGGGCGGTCAGAGCGCTGGTCGGCGGCACCGACTTCGCCGAGTCACAGTTCAACAACGCGACCCAGGGGTGGCGGCAGCCCGGCTCGTCCTTCAAGTTCTTCACGCTGATGGCGGCGTTCGACAACGGCGTGGTCCCGAACGACACGATCTCGGGGTCGAGCCCGTGCCGGTTCACGGACCCCGGGTCGCCGGGCGGCGTCTACGAGGCCAAGAACAGCGGCAAGGGCGGCAAGACGGCGACGATCACGAGCCAGACGACGTCGTCGTCCAACTGCGCCTTCCTCCGCCTGGCCCAGTACGTCGGGCTCGACAAGGTCGCCGCGATGGCGCAGGCGATGGAGGTCAACACGCTCGTCCCCGAGGTCGATGCCGAGGGCAAGCCGGTCCTGGGCACGGGCGGCGTGCAGCGGGTCGTCGAGGGTCCCATGCCCTCCAACGTGCTGTCGATGCCCATCGGCTCCAAGGAGGTGCACCCCCTCCAGATGGCTGCGGCCTACGCGACGGCGGCGAACGACGGGGTGTACCACCGGCCGTTCTTCATCGAGAAGGTGACGGACGCCGACGGCAAGGTCCTCTACGAGCACCACGACGACGGCAAGCAGGTGGTGTCCGCCCAGACCGCTCGGCTGGTCACCCAGGTGCTCGAGAAGAACGCCACGTCCGGCACCGGTCGGAAGGCGGCGCTCGACGACCAGCCGTCCGCAGGCAAGACGGGGACGACCCAGGAGAACGCCGACGTCTGGTACGTCGGGTTCACCCCGTACCTCGCGACCGCCGTGTGGATCGGCAACCCCAAGAACCGCGACCCGGTGCGGATCGGTGGCCGCACGCAGTTCGGCGCCGACTACCCGGCTCGGATCTGGAACGCCTTCATGGAGCCGTACCACGCCGACCTCTCGGTGCGGGAGTTCACCGAGCCGGTGATCGCCCGCAAGGGGAAGGGGCTGAAGGTCACGACCGAGGCACGGTCCCGGTCCCGCTCGTCCCGCTCCTCGTCGTCGACCCGGCGAACCGGGACGACGACGCCCGGGTCGAGCCCGCCGGCGACCGCAGCGCCCCAGACCAGTCCTCCCGCCGATGGCGGGGCCGACGACGGAGGTTGACGATGACCGAGCTCCACGACCTCCTCGAGGTGCAGGACCTCGACACGCGGCTGGACCAGCTGCGCCACCGCCACGACGCGTTGCCCGAGCGGGCGGCCGTGACCGCGGCGGCCGCCGATGTCGCACGGGCCGAGGAGCAGCTCGCCCAGCTGCAGAAGGAACGCGACGCTGTCGCGTCGACGCAGAAGGACCTCGAGGCCGAGGTGTCGACCATCGAGGCGAAGCGGGCCCACGCCTCCGGTCAGCTCTACGGCGGCAGCATCACCGCCCACAAGGACCTCGAGGCGCTGCAGCACGAGATCGGAACGCTCGAGGCGATGCAGGCGGCGGTCGAGGACCGGATCCTCGAGCAGATGGAGCTGGCCGAACCGCTCGACGGCCAGATCGCCGCGCTGGAGCCGTCGATCGCTGCGGCACGTGCGACCCTCGAGACGGCGGAGGCCGCCCTGGCGGCGTCGGCGGGCGACCTGGTGGGGCAGATCTCCGAGGCCGACGCCGAGCGGGCGATGTTGGCCGACAAGGTGTCGCCCGACCTGCTCAAGCTGTACGGCGCCCTCCGTGGACGACTGGGCGGCGTCGGCGCGGCGCGGCTCGACGGCGCCCGCTGCCTCGGGTGCCACCTCGAGATCCCCGCCGGGGAGCTCACCGAGGTGCGGCGAGCCCCCGAGGATGCGGTCGTGCACTGTCCGGAGTGCGGCCGCATCCTCATCCGATGACCGGCGCCGTCGAGGTGGACGCGCCGTGTTGATCTGGTTCGCCGCGGGCTCCGCGGTGATCGTGTGGGCCGTGTTCCAGAGCCCGGCGATCGACTTCCGGACGGTGATGCTCGGCGCGGTCCTGCCGCTCGTCGAGACGCCGTGGGCCGACGGGCCGCTGCACACGCTCGCCGCGCCGACGCTCGTGCTGGTGGTCGTGATGGCGGCGACCGTGGGGCGGCGGATCGTCCGCCGCCGGTGGCTCGGCGTGCCGATCGGGATGTTCCTCCATCTCGTGCTGAACGGGTCGTGGACGCGCTCTGAGCTGTTCTGGTGGCCGTTCTCGGGCTTCGGCTTCGAGGACAACCAGCCGCTGGTGGTCGCCCGCGGCCTGTGGTCGGTGGTGCTCGAGGTGCTCGGGGTGGGCCTTGCGGCGTGGGCGTGGGGGCGGTTCGGGCTCGACGACGAGGACCGGCGTCGGCGGTTCCTCACCACCGGCCAGCTCGACCGGGCGTTCGTGAAGGAGGCCGGCTGATGCTGATCGTCGTGCGCCACGGGAGGACGAAGTCGAACGCGTCGGGCCTCCTGCTGGGCCGGGCCGACCCTCCGCTCGACGAGACGGGCCGCGCCCAGGCAGCGGCCGCGGCTGCGGTGCTGACGAGGGCGGACCGGGTCGTGTCGTCGCCGCTCACCAGGACCCGCGAGACCGCGGCCTGCATCGCTGCCGCCGCCGAGGTCGAGGTGGAGGTGGACGAGTCGTTCGTCGAGCTGGACTACGGGGAGTGGGACGAGCGTCCATTGACCGACGTGACGCCCGAGGAGTGGGCGGCGTGGCGCGCCGACGTGACGTGGTCGCCGCCCGGGGGCGAGTCGCTGGCGGCGTTGGGCGCGCGGGTCCGGGCCGGGCTCGACGCCCTGGCCGCCGACGCCGCCGAGCGGGACGTGGTGGTCGTGACGCACGTGTCGCCGGTGAAGGCCGCCGTGGCCTGGGCGTTGGGCGTGGGGGACGAGACCTCGTGGCGGATGTTCGTGCAGCCGGCCTCGATCACCCGGATCGCGTTGGCACGAGGCGGTCGTTCCCTTGTGGCGTTCGGGGAGATGGCGCACCTCGACGGACCGGCCGTGTCGGGCGTCGTGCCCGGAACTTGAGGGCGGTCGGCGGGGGAGGGCTCCCCATCGCCAGGGTCGGGCTCGTCACGTACCGTCACTGTGCGTGGGTGATCGAACACGATCCGAGGCCGATTCGCCGGACGAGGAGCGAGTGGTCGTGCTCCTGGACGACGAGGTCGACCTGTCGTCGAGCGCACGCCTCGAGGGGCTGCTCACCGACCTCGCCGCGCCTCAGGGTCCCGTCGTGGTGGACTTCGCGGGCGTCGAGTTCTGCGACTCCACGGTCCTGAGGTTCCTGGCGCGCCTGCAGGCCGTCGTTCCACCGGGCGAGGTGGAGCTCCGCTCGCTGAGCCCCCAGGCGATCCGCCTGCTCGAGCTCACCGGATTCACCGACGTCTACGAGGTGTCGAGCGTCTGACGGGGCGGGGGTCGTGTGGCACATGCTTGCTGCGCTCGTCGTCGGACGGTGACATACTGGACCGGTCGCCGCAGAGCGACGTTCACCTCGAGGTCGAGACAGCGCCCCGTGGTCGACTTGACCCGTATGGAGCGCAGCCAATGGATGGCATCATCGAACGACCCTCGGACCGACCGTCCGTCGCAATGACGACTGGGGCCCGGCACCTCGAGCTCACCGGCGAGCTCGACCTCGCTGCCTTCGAGCGAACCCGTGACCTCCTGGTCGAGACGGGGCGCGGCGACGGGGTGGTCGTGGACCTGTCGGCCGTCACGTTCATCGACTCGAGCGGCCTCCGCGCCCTGATCGAGGCCTCGAACGAGGTGGAGCTCACGCTGACCGGCGTTCCGGCGCCGGTCGAGAAGATCCTCGAGATCACGGGGCTCAGCGAGTACTTCGACCGGTCGTAGCGCCTTGCGGCTTCGAGCCCTCTCGCGGCGCGGCGATCGAGGCGATCACGCCCGCTGGAAGTGGTGCGGTGCTGGCCAGGAGGCGGTCGCCGGCAGATAGCCAGGCAGCTCGAGGTAGTGCGTCGTGCCCGTCGGGGTCTGCCGTCTGCAGAGCGTGAGGATCGGCGGGACGATCCCTTCGAGCTCCATCGGCCCTCGATAGCCGGGCTCGAAGCCGTCGGGACACAGCACCGTCGCGTCGACGAGGAGCTTGCTCAGGGCGAAGATGCTGCCGCTGCCAGCGACCCCCTCGCACTCCATCCAGACGTAGGTGTGGACGCCGGGAGTCCCGCCGATGTCGTGGAGCAGGCAATCGAACTCGTCAGGAGCCGGCACCGTCGTGGTCGTCGACGTCGACGTGGTCGTGGAGGTGGACGAACTCGTCGATGTGGTCGAGGGCTGCGAACCCGGGTCATCGGGCGGAACGCAACCGGCCATCGCCGCCAGCGCGACTGCGCTCCAAGCTCTCAGGTACCCGGCACGCATGGCATCCCCTCCGGGGCCGGACGCTACCGCGGAGCCGACGCCGCGCAAGGCGTTCGAACCGCCCGCCCGAGACGACGCGTGTTGGGCGTCCTCACCGGCAAAGCTGGTGAGATCTCGACGACTGCTGCGCCACGCCTGATCACGTTCTCGAGAAGTACCAGCGGGCAACTGAGGGCCCTCCCACAGGCGCGCCTTCTCCACATCGACCGTCTCCGGCGCCCGGAGCGCCACGCACTACAGCGTGATGGTGGGTTGGACGTCCCGACCAGACGCCAGGCGCCGTCGCCCCCAGCGGAGGGCCGGCTGCTCGACGAACCGCCACGACCCCCACGCCACGGCCGCCGTCAACACCAACCCGACCACCGTGTCGCGGTGGTTCCCGACCGGCTCGTCGTGCCCCATCAATCCCGCCCACCAGGAGAACACCGGGAAGTGCCAGAGGTAGAGCCCGTAGGACATGCGGCCCACCGTGACGAGAGGCCGCCAGCGCATCACCCTCGAGCCCGTCGTGACCAAGTGAGCGATCACCGCCACGGTCAGGCCCGCACCGGCGAGCGCGCCGAACGCCTCCCACGGCCCACCGAGCACGCCCACGATGTCATCGAGCGACCGGCCCGGGATCGTCCCGCCCAGCGGCCCCGACAGCCCGACGAGCATCACCCCGCATGTCACCGCGATCCACGTCGACACCTCGACCTTGCGGCCCCGGACGAACACGACCGCCAGCGCACACCCCACGAGGATGCACACGGCGTTCGTGTCGGTCCCCCGCATCACCCGGGCGAACGACACACGACCGTACAGGCCCACCCGCAGCGCCGCAGAGGCGACAGCGAGCGCGAGGATCAGGCCGAGCAGCCGCCGCGGCCAGCGCATCAGCACGAGCATCACGACCGGCCACACCACGTAGAACTGCTCCTCGATGGCGAGCGTCCACACCTGGTTCAACGGGTAGAGATTGCCGCCCCCGGTCGTCACCCAGTTCCCGACGTAGCCGAGGATCGCCGCGGCGGCGCCGAGGCTCAACCGCTCGCCGCGGACCGGGACCACAGCGCACACGACGACGACCACCACGAGCGCCGGCAACAACCGGCAGGCGCGCCGCCACCAGAAGCCTCCGATCGACACCCGCCCCGAGGCGCGCCGCTCCTCCATCAGTAGTGCCGTGATGAGGAACCCGGACAGCGCGAAGAACATCGACACGCCGATCGTCCCGGCGAACTTCCACACCGGATAGCCGGCGTGATGCAGGAGAACGAGGATCACCGCCACGCCCCGAAGCCCGTCGAGCTCGTCCCGGTGGCCGAGCCGCCAGTGCTCCGCCGACTCCCCCCGTGCATGTTGGCACGGTACCTGACACCAGCAGCCCCCAGCCCGAGAGGCCCGTCACGGCCGCGGCCTCCAGTGCGTCCCCGCTCCGCCTGGATTCCGGGGGCCTCGCCCGGTGGGTGTCGGTGAGTTGGCCTGTAAGCGGGATTCTGTCAGCTGGACTGCCGTTTCCGGCGGCCCACCTGGGTGACCATCCATCTTTGCGGCCTACCTGTGGGTGACACCCAAGGGTGCCGGACGGGCCGTCCATCCCACTGCTCGGCCTTGCTCCGGACGAGGTTTACCGAGCCGCCGTGGTCACCCACGACGCTGGTGCGCTCTTACCGCACCGTTTCACCCTCACCTGTGCCGACCCGAGGGGCGGCCATCGGCGGTCTGCTCTCTGTTGCACTGTCTGCGAGGTCGCCCCCGCCTGGCTCTCGCCAGCGTCCTGCCCTGAGGAGTCCCGACTTTCCTCGACCTGCCCTCGCGGGCCTGCCGCGGCCACCCGGCCAACTCACCGACACGTCGAGGGTAGTGGCCGGCGCCACCCGCCGGTGAGGCATGCCCGGCCGAACCGACGAGCGGCTGTCCGAGGTGGGTGGTAGAGTCGAACACATGTTCGAGGCGATGGTGGCTCGGTTGGAGGAGATCGCTGATCTGACCTCGGTCGACCCCACGGCGTCGGACGCGCCGACCCGCCGGGAGCTGTCGGATCTGGTGGACGAGCTGGCCCGGGTGCGTGGCGTGTTGGACGCGGTGGAGGGCTTGTCGTTGCACCGGTGGGCGGAGTCGTTGGCGTTCGCCGATGACGGGATGCGCACACCGGTCGCGTGGTTGCGGCACCACACGTCGATTCGGGGTGGGACCGCCAGCCGGCGTCTGGGGGCGGGGAAGTTCCTGTCACGTCATCGCAGCGTGGTGCCGTTGCTCGCCGCGGGGGAGATCACGTTCGACCATGTGGAATCGCTCCGCCGGATCGATCTGCCCAGGGTGCACGATCAGTTCGTGGCGCATCTGCCCGAACTGCTGGGGATCGCGGTGGACCTGTCGGCCGACGAGTTCGCGGCGGTGTGCCGCCAGTGGTTGTCGCTGGCCGATCAGGACGGCACCGACGACGCCCAACGCCGCCGGTTCGAACGCCGGTCGTTGCACCTGAACCAGTTGATGGACGGGAACTGGCGGCTCGATGCCACCCTGCCCGACGACGTGGGGGCGTCGCTCGCCGAGGAGCTCCGTCGGATCGAGAAGTCGCTGGTCGACGCGGAGCGGGCGGCGGTGGCGGAGGACCCCGACCTCGCGTTGGGTCTCACGCCCACCCAACGGCGCGCCGACGCGTTCGCCGAGATCGTCCGCCAGGCACGGTCCGTGGACGTCGGGTCGAGTGTGGCGCCGCGCCCGTCGCTGTCGTTGATCGTGGAGCAGGACCAGCTCACGGCGGGTGCCCCGGCGGTGAGCGAGGCGGGGGACTGGCTCTCGGCGGCGACCGTGCGCGCCGCGTGGTGCGACAGTGAGATCTGGTCGATCGTCCGTGACGCCCAGTCGATCCCGATCGACCTGGGTCGCACCGCCCGGCTGGCCAGCCACGGTCAACGCAAGGTCGTGATCGCCCGTGATCGCACGTGCGTGTGGAAGGGGTGTGACGCCCCGCCGGCACGGTGCAAGGTCCATCACATGGACGAGTGGGATGCCGACCACGGTCCCACCGACGAACGGAACCTGTGCCTGTTGTGCGACTTCCACCACGGGCTCATCCACCACGGCGGCTGGAAGATCTGGCGTGACACCTCCACCGGACGCATCGAGATCGCCGGCCCCGACGGGCGACCACCACCGGGCCGGCGATGTCGCAGCCACCCCGACCGGCGACGAACCAGCCAGTTCCTCGCCGACCCCGAAGCCCGCGCCCAAGCACGGCTCGCCCGCCGCCGGGCACTCACGCTCGCCGCGTGACCCGCAGTCCTAGAAGTCGAGCGCGCTCAGGTCCTCGTACCAGTGACCGGCGCGCTCGACGGCGCGCGCCCACTGGGCCCGGTCGAGCGGTTCGCCCGGCTCGTACACGGCGGACGGCTTCCAGATGGCGGCCACGTCGTCCCAGTCCTCGTGGATCCCGAGGGCGAGGCCGGCGAGGGCCGCAGCGCCCACGACGGTGGCCTCCTTCTGCGGCGCCACCTCGACCCGTCGCTGGGTCGCGTCGGCGAGGGCCTGGCAGAACACCGGGTTCTCGCACATGCCGCCGTCGACCCGGAGCGTGTCGAGCGTGATGTCGTGGTCGGCCTCGATCGCGTCGACGAGGTCGGCGCCCCGGTGCGCCACGCCCTCGAGCACCGCCCGGACCACGTGGGCCCGACCCGAACCCCGGGTCAGCCCGAACAGCGCACCTCGCGCCCCGTAGTCCCAGTGCGGCGTGCCCAGGCCCATCTGCGCCGGCACGTAGACGACCCCGTCCGTCGTGTCGCACTGCTGGGCCACCGCAGCCGAGTCGGCGGACGAGTCGATGATGCCGAGGTCGTCCCGCAGCCACTGCACGTTGGTGCCGGCCGACAGCATGATCGCCTCGGCACCCCACATCGTCACCCCGTCCCTGCGCCAGCACACGATGGGGAACGTGCCGGCCGGACCCCGTGCGCTCCGGACGGGCGCGTCGGGACCGAGGCACACGTCGAGCATGGCCCCCGTGCCGAAGGTGATCTTCGCCAGGCCCGCCGTCACGCCGCCCTGACCGATGAGGCTGGCCTGCTGGTCGCCGGCGATCCCGGCGATCGCAGGAGCCCCGTCCAGCACCGTCGCAGTGCCCACCACGGCGGACGAGTCGACGATGGCGGGCATTGCCGCCGCCGGGATCCTCAGCCGCTCGAGTACCCGCTCGTCCCAGCCGGTCTGGTCGGGTCGCATCAGCCCGGTCACGCCGGCGTTGGTGGCGTCGGTGACGTGCACCGCTCCCTCGGTGAGGAGCCAGATCAGCCAGGTGTCGGGCGTGCCGACGCACAGGTCCCTCGTCCGGTCCGGGTCGACCGTGTCGAGGATGTTCGCCACCTTGGTCGCGGTCTGGTTCGGCGCGAACCGGTAGCCCTCGGCAGCCATCACCAGGCAGTCGCCGACGGTCCGGAGGTCCTGCCAGCCCTGAGCCGGGGCGACCGGCTCGCCGGTGGCGCGGTCCCACACGATCGCGGACGCCCGCTGGTTGGTGATGCCGACCCCTGCGACACCGCCGGGCGCCTCGGCCAGCGAGGCCCGCGCGACGCTGAGCGCCGCCTCGCCGTACGCCGCCGCGTCGAACTCGACGATGCCCTGGGCGGGGGAGTCCGGCAGCGCCTCCAGGTAGTGCTCGGCGCGGACCGAGCCGTCCCGATCGACGAGTGCCGCCCGCACCCCGGACGTCCCGATGTCGATCACCAGCACGCTCATCTCGTCGCTCCCTCGTCACCCCTCGGATCGTCGGCCGCGACGCGCAACGCTCGGGTCCGGCGCTCCAGCGCGGCGCCCACCATGCCACAGGTCGCCATCAGCAACGCGAGGTAGACGACGTTGACGGCCGAGGGCAGGTCCTCGCCGGCGACCACCCGGCGCACGACGCCTGCGCCCTGCACGATCAGGTACGCCAGCGCGCCCGCGGCCGCACCGTTCGGGATCGGCCGGTCCACCGCGAGCTTGGCGGCGCCGAACCCCGCCACCATGCCGAGCAGCAGGATGACGCCGGTCAGGATCAGCGCTGCGCTGCCGTCCTGGCTCGCCTGGAGCAGGCCGACGGGGACCAGGAAGACCGCCATCGCGCCGGCCGCCCGCCAGATCGCCGACCAGCGCAGCCCGCCGAACGGCGCCGCCGGGTCACCAGCCATCGACGCGGCCGAACGGCGAGGGAAGGCCGAGCTTCCCCGGGTTCAGGATCCCCTTGGGGTCGAGCGCCTGCTTGACGGCGGTCAGCACGTCGAAGCCCCCGCCGAGGGCATCGGCCACGAACCGGCTCCGGTTCAGCCCGATGCCGTGGTGGTGGCTGAGCGCGCCGCCGTGGGCGAGCACCGCCCGCGTCCCGCGATCCCAGATCTCCCGGTAGAAGGCGGTGGTCGCTGCTATCGCGTCCGGGACGCCCGAGCCGCCCGAGCCGCCTGTGGGGGGCTGGCCCGCGAACGTGAAGTAGAGGCAGGCTCCGTCGAGGTAGGCGTGCGACTGGTGCGCCGACACCGCCAGCACGCCCTCGACCCCGCCGATGGCGGCGAGCGCCTCGCGGTAGATGTCGTCGAGCCTCGACCACGGTGCCGCGATCTCCATCGTGTCCACGACGTAGCCCTTCGAGATCAGGTCCTCGAGGGCTGCGACGTCGTTGCGGTGTCCCATCCACCGCTCCACGAGGTCGGCGTCCAGCTCGGTGCCGCCCAGCGAGCACTCCTGGTCGACGACCGCCATGGTGGCGTCGACGATGTCCGGATCGCCCTCGTCGAGGACGAGCAGCACGTTGGTGTCGAGCTGGTAGTTCCGGTGCGACTCGATGTGGTCGTACAGCCGCAGCACCGCCGGGGTGGCGCCGCGCCGGAGGATCCGCCGGCAGGCGTCGAGGCCGTCGGCGAACGTCTCGAACCCGAAGGCGAGCCGGTCGTCGAAGGTGGGCTTGGGGTGGGCCTTCAGGCGGGCGCCGGTGACGATGCCGAGCGTGCCCTCGGAGCCGACGATCAGCTGGGTGAGGTCCGGCCCGACCGCCTGGCGGGGCTGCCCGCCGGTCGTGATCGTCCGCCCGTCGGCGAGCACGACGTCCAACCCGACGACGATGTCCTCGATCTTCCCGTACCGGGTCGAGTACTGGCCCGCGCCACGGCACGCCACCCAGCCCCCGATCGTCGAGAGGGCCATGGACTGCGGCCAGTGGCCGACGGTCAGCCCGTGCTCCGCGCCGAGGGTCGCCTCGAACACGTCGCCGAAGGTCCCGGCCGCCACGTCGACCGTCAGCGAGTCGTCGTCCACCGACCGGATGCCGGAGAGCCCGCACATGTCGAGCACCACGCCGCCGAACACGGGCACGGCGTTGCCGCACACTCCCGAGCGTCCGGCCGCCGCGGTGAGGGGGATGCCCGCCTCGTTGCAGATGCGGGCGACCTCGGCCACCTGCGACGCATCGGTGGGGCGCACGACCACGGCGGCGCGTCCGGCCAGCTCGCCGCCGGTCGCCCAGCACATGGCCAGCGGCCACCAGTCCTGGCTGGCGGCGCCGACCTGCTCGGCGTCGGTCGAGACGTCGTCGACTGCGGCGCGGAGCCGGTCCACCAGGCCGTCGGGCACCTCGACCCGGGTGGTCGAGAGGCGGGGCGCAGCCGCGGCGGCTCCGCCCTGGATGGCGATGGGCGGCGTGGGTGATCCGGGGGACAGGGCTCCGGGCGTGGACGTCATGGACGTGACGTTAGGCGTGGCCCACCACGTCCGAGAGCTGGACTGCGGGAAGGTCGGCCGCCGTGCGCTCCGCCTCGCACAGCGCCCGGTACTCGGCGACCGATGCGGCGGCGTCGTCGGCCGACCAGCCCAGCTCCGGTGCGATCAGCTCGGCGACGGCCTCGGCGGCGGCCGCCGAGTCGTCACGCCCGAACAACCGGGCACGCGTGCGGCGGCTGAGGACGTCGTCCACCGACCGAGCCATCTCGAACCGGGCCGCGAAGACGGCTTCGGCCCGGACGTAGGGGAGGCCCTCCACCAGCGGCTCGCCGAGCGACGGATCGGTCTGGACCATGCCCATGAGGGCGCGGGCCTCGCCGCCGTAGCGGTGGGCGAGGTGGTCGGCCAGCTCGGCCGACACCGCCGGGTACGCGGCCGCGGCGGCGGCGACGGACTCGTAGCCCTCGGTGCCTCGGAGCCGCAGCTTCTTGGTGCGGCTCTTCTTCGCGCCGTCGGGCGCCGCGGCCCCCAGGATCGAGCCGACGACCTCGTCGACCGTGTCGGCCGCCATCCGCCGGTAGGTGGTGAGCTTGCCGCCCGTGATCGTCACCATGCCCGCGGCGGACTTGATCACCTTGTGGCGCCGGCTGAGGTCGGCCGTGCGTCCCGAGCTCGCCGACTTCACGAGCGGACGCAGCCCCGCCCACGTGCCGACGATGTCGGCGGTCGTGAGCGTGTTCGTGCAGGCGCCGTTGATGGCACGCAGGAGGTAGTCGATGTCCTCGGCGGTGCACTGCGGGTCGTCGACCGGTCCGTCGTAGTCGGTGTCGGTGGTGCCGATGTACGTGAAGTCCCCCTGGGGGACGACGAACACCGAGCGACGGTCCTTCGGCACCGGGATCACCGCGGCGATGGTGTTGCCGATCAGCCGGTGGGGGACCGTGATGTGGATGCCCTTGGCCGGGCGGATCGTGTCGGGGTCGGTGCCCTCGTCGAGCGCCCGGACCTCGTCGGACCACACGCCCGCCGCGTTGACCACCGCCCGGGTCCGGATCGTGAACCGCCGCCCGTCGGCCTCGGCCTCGATCCGGTCGATGCGACCTGCGGCGTCACGGCCGACACCCACGGCCGACACGTGGTTGGCGACCACTGCGCCGTAGTCGTGCGCCGCCGTGCGCAGGATGGTGAGCACCAGGCGGGCGTCGTCGGCGGCGGCGTCGTAGTAGAGGTACCCCGACACGAGGTTCTTCTCGGGCAGGGTGGGGAAGTAGTCGAGCGCCTCGTCCTTGGTGACCCGCTGGTGGATCTTGCCGATCCGGTAGCCGCCGGTCAGGTCGTAGCCCCACATCGCCACGCCGAGCAGCCGGGCGATCTTCGCGGGGATCACACCGTTCTTGCCGAACATCGGGATGAGGAACGGGAGGAGCTTCACGAGGTGCGGCGCGTTCCGCAGCAGGCGCTGGCGCTCGGCCAGGGCCTCGTAGACCAGGCCGACCTCGCCCTGCTGGAGGTAGCGGAGCCCCCCGTGCACGAGCTTCGAGGACTTCGAGGACGTCCCGGAGGCGAAGTCACCCCGCTCGATCAGCGCCGTGCGGAGCCCGCGCGACGCTGCGTCCAGCGCCACACCGGCACCCGTGACACCGCCTCCGACGACCACCAGGTCGAAGGTCTCGGCGGCCAGGGCGTCGAGTGCGTCGGCGCGTCGGAACGGTGCGTTGCTCACACGTTCCAGCCTACGACCGGCACTCGTCCGCGTCGCAATGAATGCGTCGTCGGTGTGAGGGCGACCTACCGCTCGTTGGTGGGCAACAACCGTTGCAGGTGGCTGTCGTCGGGGTTAGGTTCCCGCCGCATGGAGTCGGTGATCCAGATCATCGAGGCGTACCGGGAGACCGGGCGGAAGATCACCCCGCAGCGCCACGCCGTCATGTCGGTGCTCGCCGGCAACCGCACGCATCCCACGGCCGAGGCGGTCCACACCGCGGTGACGGCGACGATGCCCACCGTCTCGCTCCGCACCGTGTACTCCGTGCTCGCGGAGCTGGTGGAGCTCGGGGAGGTCGTCCAGCTCGACCTCGGCACCGGCTCGGCCCGCTTCGACCCGAACACCGGCGCCCACCACCACCTCGTCTGCGAGCGGTGCGGCGCCGTCAGCGACGTGCACGTCGACCACCCCGACGTCCGGCCGCTCCCGACCGACGCCGGCGACTTCCGCATCGCCGGCACCCAGATCGTGTTCCGGGGCGAATGCGCCCGGTGCACGTCGACCAGCGTCACCTGACGCCACACCCACCGACCCGACCCACACACCGACAGAAAGAGGGCACGATGCCAGCACTCCAGGGGACCAAGACCGAGGAGAACCTCAAGGAGGCCTTCGCCGGCGAGAGCCAGGCGAACCGCCGCTACCTGTACTTCGCTCAGAAGGCGGACGTCGAGGGCTACCCGGACGTCGCCGCGCTGTTCCGCTCGGTCGCCGAGGGCGAGACCGGCCACGCGTTCGGCCACTTCGACTTCCTCGCCGAGGTCGGCGACCCGGCCACCGGCGAGCCCGTCGGCGCCACCGAGGACAACCTCAAGTCGGCCATCGCCGGCGAGACCTACGAGTACACCGAGATGTACCCCGGCTTCGCCAAGACGGCCCGCGAAGAGGGCTTCGACCAGATCGCCGAGTGGCTGGAGACCCTCGCCCGGGCCGAGAAGAGCCACGCCGGGCGGTTCGGACAGGGCCTCGAGAACATCAGCTGACGCGAGGGGCGACAGCCGTGACGACGACGTACGACCCGTTCCACCCTGCCTACTTCGACGAGGCCGATCTCCGGGAGGAGATGGACCGGGTCTACGACCTCTGTCACGGCTGTCGCCTCTGCTTCAAGTTCTGCTCGTCGTTCCCGACGCTGTTCGAGTACATCGACCGGCACGACGACCAGGACAGCTCGCGGATGACCCCGGCCGAGCAGGACCAGGTCGTCGACGAGTGCTTCCAGTGCAAGCTCTGCTACGTCAACTGCCCGTACATCCCGGGCCAGCACGAGTGGGAGCTCGACTTCCCACGACTGATGATGCGGGCCGAGCAGGTGCTCCACCGGAACCGCAAGCGGCCGGTGTCGACCCGTCTCACCGACGTGGCGCTCGGGCGGACCGACATGGTCGGCAGGATCGGCTCGATCGCCGCGCCGCTGGCCAACGCCGCGGTGGCGAAGCCCGGTTCCGCGGCGCGCGGCCTCATGCAGAAGACCGTGGGCATCGCACGGGAGCGCGTGCTGCCCCCGTTCGCCCGCCAGCGGTTCTCCACCTGGTTCCGCACGCGCACGAAGGGTGAGCTGGGGCGCTCGCGACGGGGTGCCGTGGCGGTGTTCCCGACCTGCCTCGTCGAGTACCAGGACACGCAGGTGGGCAAGGACCTCGTCCGGGTGTACGAGCGCAACGGCGTCGAGTGCCAGCTCCCCGAGGGCCAGGTCTGCTGCGGGGCGCCGATGCTCCACCAGGGCGATGTCGACGGGTTCCGTCGGAACGCCCGCAAGAACATCGAGCGCCTCGCCGCAGCGCTGCGCTCGGCGCGGGGCCACGGGGAGGACCTCGCGATCGTGGTGCCGCAGCCCACCTGCAGCTACATCCTCAAGAAGGACTACGTCGACTACGTGGGCGGGGCGGACGCCGAGCTGGTGGCCTCGCACACCTACGACGCCAGCGAGTACCTGATGAAGGTGCACCGCGAGGACAAGGCGGCGGGCGGCACGGGCCTCGACACCGAGTTCACCGGCCACGTGCCCGAGACCACCACGTACCACGCTCCGTGCCACCTCCGGGCGCAGAACATCGGGCTCCGCAGCCGTGACCTGATCAAGCTGACCGGCACCAAGATCACGCTGGTGGCCGAGTGCTCCGGCATCGACGGCACGTGGGGGCTCCGGGCCGAGAACCTGGAGCTGTCCCGCAAGGTGGCCCGCAAGATGGCCACCGACATCACCCGCGCCGACTCCGAGGCGGTCGCAGGCGACTGCAGCCTCGCCAACGGCGGCATCGTCCTCGAGACCGGTGCGGTGCCACAGCACCCGCTGTCCCTCGTGGCCCGTGCCTACGGCATCGACCCATGACCCCCAGCCGCAAGCTCACCCTCGACGACATCGCCGACCTGCGCGCCTACGAGCGGGAGCGGGAGGAGTTCCGCGACCGCATCATCGCCCTCAAGAAGCGGCGGCGGGTGCACGTGGGCCCGTTCGTCACGCTGGTCTTCGAGAACCGCGACACGATGCGCTTCCAGATCCAGGAGATGGCCCGGGCCGAGAAGATCCTGTCGGACGAGGGCATCCTCACCGAGCTGGGGATCTACAACCCGCTGATCCCCGAGCCCGGCCATCTGTCCGCGACGCTCTTCATCGAGCTGACGAGCGATGAGCAGCTGCGCGAGTGGCTGCCGAAGCTCGTGGGCATCGAACGCTCGTTGGTGGTGCGGCTGGAGGGCGGGGGCGAGGTCCGCTGCGTGCCCGACGAGGACCACGAGGCGCAGCTCACCCGCGACGAGATCACGGCGTCCGTCCACTACATCCGGTTCGAGCTGGCCCCCGACGACGTCGAGGCCTTCGCCCACGGCGCTGCGCTCGCCGTCGATCACCCGGCCTACCAGCACGAGACAGCGCTGGGCGCCGACACGATCGCCGAGCTCCTCACCGACCTGCGGCCCTGAGGAGGCTCGTGCGGGGTTCTGATTGGACATCCGCGAGACCGTCTCGCGAGGATCGGCGCCAATGGATCGCAATTGGGTGGGCGACGCCGCGTGCCGCGGCCTCGACCCTGCCATCTTCTACCCCCAGACCGACGAAGAAGCCGACGCAGCGAAAGCCGTGTGTGCCGTGTGCCCCGTGAACGAGGACTGCCTCGAGCACGCCATCCTGCACCGCGAGAAGAACGGCGTCTGGGGTGGAGCGACCGAACGCGAGCGGCTGCGGATCATCCGCCGTCGCCGGCGCCTGCGCACGCAGGACGTGACCGCGCACGCCTCATGAGCGTCGCCATCGAGGACGTCGGCGGCTGGAAGGGGGTCCTCGGCGCACTCGTCGAGCACCCCGAGCTGACCGACGACCAGGCCCGCGCCGCCATCGGCTCGATCCTGTCCGGCAACGCCACGCAGGCGCAGATCGGCGGGTTCCTGGTCGGGTTGCAGACCCGCGGTGCCACCGGCGCCGAGGTCGCCGCGATGGTCGACGCCATGCTCGCCCACGCGCTCCCGCTCGACCTGCCCGATCCCGACGCCACGGTCGACATCGTCGGCACGGGCGGCTCGCGCCTCCGGCAGGACCGGGCGTTCAACATCTCGACGACGGCGTGCTTCGTGGTCGCCGGTGCCGGTGTGCCGGTGTGCAAGCACGGGAACCGGAAGGCGTCGTCGTCGAGCGGCTCCACCGACGTCGTCGAGGCGCTCGGCATCGCGGTCGAGCTGGACGGACCCGCCACCGCCCGCTGCGTGAGCGAGGCGGGCCTCGGCTTCGCCTTCGCCCGGGCGTTCCACCCGGCGATGCGCCACGCCGGCCCGGTGCGCTCCGAGCTCGGGATCCCGAGCGTCTTCAACCTGCTCGGCCCGCTGTCGCACCCCGGCCGGGTGCAACGCCAGGTGGTGGGCGTGGCCGACCCGGCGCAGGCGCCCCTCGTGGCCGAGGTCTTCGCCCGCCGCGGCGCCCCCCGAGCGATGGTCGTGCACGGCTCGGACGGCCTCGACGAGCTCACCCTCTCGGGGCCCTCCACGATCCACGAGGTCCGCGACGGCAGGATCCAGGTGCACGAGGTGCACCCCTCCGACGTCGGTCTCACCGCGGTCAAGGTCGAGGACCTCGGCGTCGGCGCTCCCGAGCAGAACGCAGCCGTCGTGCGGGAGATCCTCGGTGGGGGCGGCGGGCCGCGCCGTGAGGTCGTCGAGCTCAACGCCGCTGCGGGGCTGGTGGTCGGCGGTGTGGTCGAGGACCTGCGGGACGGCATCGAGCTCGCCCGCCAGTCGATCGAGTCGGGCGCCGCACTGGCCCGTCTCGAACGGCTGATCGAGATCAGCAACGCGTCGTAGGACGAGCCGCCGGGCGGAACGAGTCGAGCCGGTCGACGTCGGCCGCCCACTCGCCGTCCACGTGCTCGATCCGCAGGTCCGCGGCGTGCCGGGCGAGCCAGCGGTCGACGCAGCGCAGCTCGTCGGACAGGTCGAGCGGCAACGGACCTTCGTCGGGCCCGCCGGGATCCGGCGGGACCGCCTCGACCGGCCGGGCCGTGATCGCCGCCCCGGGCAGCATCGCCGCCCGCTCGGCAGGCTCGGGTGGCACCCAGATGCGGGTCAGTCGACCGCGGCGCAGCTCGACGGCGATCCCGTCGCGGTGCCGCACCACCAGCCGCTCGGCGGCACGGAGGCGGTCGAAGGTGCGCTGGCGGGAGAGCGCGTCGGAGAGCGCCGCCACGCGGTCCCGGGTGGAGGCGGCGTCCTCGTAGCGCTCGCTGGCGGCCAGGTCGGTCATGCGGGCGACGAGGGGCTCGATCAGCAGGTCGGGCCGGGTGGTCAGCCCCAGCGCCGCGACCCGCACGACCTGTGCGTAGGCCTGGGGGTCCACGTCCCCCGTGCACGGGCACTGCGCCACCCCGAGCTGCGCCGGGATGCACGGGCCCGAGCGGCGGCCGCTCCCCGGTCGTGCCGTGCAACGACGGAGCGGGACCACCGTCTGCACGGCCTCGATCACCGACGTGGCGACGGCGCGGGACGGGAGGGGGCCGAGGTAGAGCCCGCCGTCGGCCTTGGGGGTGCGGGTGACGGTCAGGCGCGGGTAGCGCTCGTTCAGCGACAGCTTCACGAACACCTGCGACGACCAGCGGTTGGCCTCGCGGTTGTACCGGGGCTGCAGGTGGTGGATCAGCCGGATCTCGAGGACCCGTGCCTCGAACTCGGTGGCGCAGCGCTTGTGGTCGATCCGCTCGGTCTCGCGGAGGAGCGCGCCGACCTTCCGGCGGTCGTCGCTCGAGAAGTACGAGCGGACCCGGGCTCGGAGGTTGGTCGCCTTGCCGACGTAGAGGACCCGCCCCTGCCGGTCGCGGAACAGGTACACGCCGGGGCAGCGGGGCAGGCGGTCGGTGAGGCGGAGCTTGCCGGCCTGGGCGTGGCCGGCCATCGTCGGGAGCGAGCGCAGGTCGTCGAGGCCGCGCACGCCCAGCGAGCCCGCACGTTCGATGAGCACGTGGAGGAGGTCGGCGGTCGCCCAGGCGTCGTCGAGCGCCCGGTGCGACGGGCGGTGGGGGAGGCGGAACCGCTCGGCGAGCGTCGAGAGCTTGCAGTTGGGAACCTCGTCCCGCACCAGGCGCCGGGCCAGGGCCACGGTGTCGACGGTGACGTTCCCGAGCGGTGGGCGCTCGTCGTGGCGCAGCGCCTCCTGGATGAAGCCCATGTCGAACCGCACGTTGTGGCCCACCACCACGGCGTCGCCCACGAACTCGAGCAGGGTGGGCAGCACGCTCTCGATCCGTGGAGCCCGGCAGACCATCGCCTCGGTGATCCCGGTGAGCACGACGACCTGCGGCGGGATCGCGCAGCCGGGGTTGACCATCGTCTGGAAGGTGCCGAGCAGCTGCCCGCCACGGACCTTCACGGCTCCGATCTCGGTGATGCGATCCGTCGTGGGGGCGCCGCCGGTGGTCTCGAGGTCGAGGACGCAGAACGTGACGTCCGAGAGCGGCGTGCCGAGGTCGTCGAAGCTGCGTTGGATCGTGGACGCTTCCCTCGGGTGCACGGGCGCCATCCTGTCGAACGTGTGTTCGTCGGTCAAGGATCCGGCCGGTCACGGTCCCGCTACCATGCCCCCATGCCTGCTCCCCGGTACCGCTGCACCGCCTGCGGCAACCTGACCCGCTTCGACGTCACCGCCACCCGCACGACCCGGTCGTTCCACCACTACACGGTGGGCGGCGACCTCCAGGTCGAGGAGACGGACGTGCTCGCCGAGAGCATCGACGACGTCAGGTGCCGGTGGTGCGGGAGCGGCGCGAACGTCGTCGAGATCGACGGCGCCGCCGACCCCGAGACGGCTGCGGCTGCGGCCGCCACCGACGGACCCGATACGCCACCGGCCGAGTGAGCCGGTGACGTCGGCCGCCGATCCCGACGTCGAAGAGGCCGCCGTCGAGGTGCTCGCGCCCGTCGCCGAGGTGGCGATCGCCGTCGCCCGGCGTGACGCCGCCGACCCCACGGCGCCCGTCCCGCCTCGCCGCCTCCACCCCTACCTCCGCTTCGCTCGGATCCCCACCGCCGCGCTGAGCGCGGCCGTCGCCGCCATGGAGGCCGACGACGCGTTCCGGGCGCGGGTGGCCGAGGTGTGCACGACGGACGACGACCTCACCGAGGGTCAGCGGGCGTGGCTGCTGCGGCCGCAGGGATGGGACGCGGCCTTCGGGGCCGAGCGCGACGCCCGGGTCGCCGCGATCGTGGCGCGCCGGGAGCAGCATGCCGTCGAGTCCTCGGCGCTGCGCATCGAGGAGCTCGAACGGGCCCTGGCGGAGCGGGTGGCCAGGATCGACGAGCTGGAGGCCGAGGCGTCGCGCCTCCGCGCCGAGGTCGCCGCCGTGTCGGAGGTGTTCGAGGCCCGCACGGCCGAGCTGACGGCCATGCGGGAACGGCTCGAGGCGGCGGAGGGCGAGCGCTCGCGTGCCGTGCGCGAGCTGAAGGCCACGGAGGCGCGGGACGCAGGTCGCGTCGAGCGGCTCCGTGCCGTGGAGGCCGAGCTCGAGGCGGCGTTGGAGGCCCGTGTGCCGGTCGCCGCCGCCTCCGAGCCAGCGGCGCCGGTCGCGCCCGCCGGCGTGGACCCCCGTGAGGTCGCCGACGTGGTGGCCGGCCTGCGGTCGCTGGTCGACCACCTGGACGCGCTCGCCACCCCCGAACCCGGCCGGAAGTCGGTGGCCGGCCACCGGGATCCGGCCGAGTTCGGGGGGTCGGTGTCGGGTTCGCGGCGCCGGCGGCCGATCCGCCTCGGGCGAGGAGTGTTCGAAGGGACGCCGGAGGCCGTGCGGGCGCTGTTCTCCACCCCGGGGGTGCTCGTCCTCGTCGACGGGTGGAACGTGTCGATGCTGGGGTGGCCCGAGCTCGACGGTCAGCTGCAGCGCCGACGTCTGACAGATGCCCTGAGCGGGCTCGGTGCCACGACCGGCGCCGAGATCCACGTGGTCTTCGACGGCGTCGACGAGGGCTCGGGCCCCGTCGCGCACGGCGCCGCCCGGGTGCGCGTGCAGTTCACCCCGTCCGGCGTCGAGGCCGACGACCGCCTGCTGGAGCTCGCCGACGCCGTCCCGATTGCCCGCCCGCTGATCGTCGTCTCGAACGATCGCCGCGTCCGGGAGGGCGCGATGGAGCGAGGGGCGAACGTGGTCGGGTCGACGGAGCTCGTCGCCCTGATCGGCACCCGCTGACGGACCGGCTGTCACACCCCCTGGTCATGCTGGGGGAGTGGATCAGCGACTCATCCCCGAACGACGCGACGAGCCCTTCAGCTTCGGCTGCGACGGTTGCGTCATGACCAACACCTCGGCCTGCGGCGACTGCGTCGTGACGCACCTGTGCGGCCCGGTCGTCGTCCAGCTCGACGAGCTGCGTGCGATCAAGGCCCTCCAGCAGGGCGGCCTGCTGCCCGCCGACCGGTACACGGCCGCCTCCCGGGGCTGAACGGGTTCGTGCCACCATCGAGGGGTGGAGCCGCGTGACTACTCCGAGCGCCTGGCCGGTGTCGGCCGGGCGGCGGGGCTCGCCGACGTCGGGGTCGCGCACGTCGGGGCGTGGACCTGGTCGAGGGGCACGCTCGAGGAGCGGCGCCACGAGGGCCGGGCGGGCAGCATGGCCTTCACGTACCGCAACCCGCCCCGCTCGACCGAGCCCGGGCGGATCCTGCCCGGCGCCCGGTCCCTGGTCGTCGGCGCCTGGCGCTACTCGGCCGGAGAACCGGCACCGCCGTCGCCCTCAGCCACCGCCGCCCGGGTCGCCCGCTACGCCGCGCAGGACAGCCACGCCGCGCTGCGCGCCGGGCTCGACGCGGTCGCCGCGACGCTGAAGGCCGACGGCCACCGTGCCGTCGTCATCGCCGACGACAACGCGCTGGTCGACCGGGAGGCCGCCTTCCGGGCCGGGCTCGGCTTCTACGGGAAGAACAGCAACCTCCTGCTCCGGGACGGCGGCGGCAGCTGGGTCGTCCTCGGCGCCGTCGTGACCACCGCCCATCTCGCGACGCTGCGCCCTCCCGCCCCCGAGGAGTGCGGCACGTGCCGCCGCTGCCTCGACAGCTGCCCGACCGGCGCGATCGTGGCGCCGGGCGTGGTCGACGCCCGACGCTGCCTCTCCTGGGTGCTGCAGGCGCCCGGCACCATCCCCGTCGAGCTCCGCGCCGCCGTGGGCGACCGCATCTACGGCTGCGACGACTGCCAGGAGGTGTGCCCGCCCAGCCGCCGAGCCCCGGGCGAGGTGCACGCGGCGCCCGACGCGACCGGGCCGTGGATCGACGCGGCCGCCTGGCTGGCGATGGACGACGCCGACCTGATCGCCGCCGCCGGACGGTGGTACGTCGCCGGACACGACCCCGCGATCCTGCGCCGCAACCTGCTCGTCGTCCTGGGCAACGCCGGCGCCACCGGGGACCCTGCAGGCTTCGCCGCCGTCGAGTCGCACCTCGACCACCCGGACCCGGTGGTGGCCGAGCACGCCCGCTGGGCCCTCCAGAACGTGACGGCACCGGCCGCGCTCCAACATGATGGGGCGCCGTGAGGCACCTGCTCGTCACCAACGACTTCCCGCCCAAGCACGGTGGCATCCAGTCGTACCTCTGGGAGCTCTGGCGCCGGCTGCCCCCGGAGGACGTGGCGATCCTGACCTCGCCGCACCCCGCGGCGGCGGCGTGGGACCGCACGCAGGCGTACCGGATCGAGCGCACCCGCGAGCCGGTGCTCCTCCCGCAGCCGCGCCTCGCGGCGCAGATCCGCCGCCTCGCCGACGACCACCGCGCCGAGATGGTGCTCCTCGACCCGGCACTGCCCCTCGGTGCGCTCGCCCCCGTGCTCGGCCGGCGCTGCGGCGTCGTGCTCCACGGCGCCGAGATCACTGTGCCGGGGCGCCTGCCCGTGGCGTCCGCGGCGCTGCGCCGGGTGCTGCGCGCGTCGGAGCTGGTCGTGGCCGCGGGCGGCTACCCGCTGGCCGAGGCGGAGCGAGCAGCCGGCCGGTCGCTGCCGTCGGTCGTCGTGCCGCCGGGCGTGGACGTCGAGCGATTCGTCCCCCTGGACGACGACGCCCGCCGCGAGGTCCGGGCTCGCCTCGGCCTCCCCGTCGACGGGGCCCTCGTGCTGAGCGTCAGCCGCCTGGTGCCCCGCAAGGGGATGGACGTCACGATCCGCGCCGTGGGACGCCTCGCTCGGGAAGGCGTCGACGTGACTCTGGCCATCGCCGGCGGCGGACGGGACGAGGTGCGCCTCCGCCGCCTGGCCAAGGAGAAGAAGGCGCCGGTGCGGTTCCTCGGCAGGGTCGACGACGCCGACCTCCCCGGCCTCTACGCCAGCGCCGACGTGTTCGCGATGCTCTGCCGCAGCCGCTGGGCGGGGCTGGAGCAGGAGGGCTTCGGCATCGTGTTCCTCGAGGCCGCGGCCACCGCCGTGCCGCAGGTCGCCGGTCGGAGCGGTGGCTCCCACGAGGCGGTGACCGACGGCGAGAGCGGCTTCGTCGTCGACGACCCGACCGACGTCGGTGCCGTCGCCGACCGGATCCGCACGCTCGTGACCGACGACGACCTCCGCCGGAAGATGGGGGAGGCGGCCCGTGAGCGCTGCGTCGCCGAGTTCTCCTACGACCACCTCGCCGCCCGACTCCAGGCGGCCCTCGACGGGTGCAGCCGCCGCTGATGGCGCAGCCCCGCAAGACCGCCGCCGAGGCCCGGGCCGAGGTCGAGGCCCGTCGCCGCGAGGAGCGTCAGGCCAAGGCCGCCACGCTCGACGAGCGCTTCCGCGAGGCCACGCCCGGTGCCCGCCTCCTCCGGGCCTCGTGGCTGGGGACGGCCCTCCTCCTCGCCGGGTGCGTGTGGGGGATCGTGGACTTCGACGAGCACGAGCTGACCGGGGGCCTGATCGGCTCGACGGTCGTCTCCCTGGGCCTGTTCGCCGCCGGGTGCGTGGCGTTCCTCGCCGCCATCTGGGCCGGCGCCCAGCGCAGCCGCACCCACGTCCTCGGGATCGGCGGCTGGTTCTTCCTGGCGGGTTCCGCGCCGAACCGGGTGCGCTGGCAGCTCCTCGGTGCCGTCGGCGCGCAGGTGGTCATCGGGATCGTGGCCGCGTCGGTGCGTCCGTTCTCGCCCCTGGCGTTCTCGACCCTCTGCTGGGTCTACGGGCTTGGGATCTGCGGCTGGTGGGGCGCCCTGCACGGCGAGTTCGCGGAGCGTCCGTGAGGACGCTGGTCTTCACCGGCAAGGGCGGCGTCGGCAAGACCACCGTCGCTGCGGCCACCGCGGTGCGGTGCGCCGAGCTGGGCCACCGCACCGCGCTCATCTCCACCGACCCGGCGCACTCCCTGGCCGACTCGCTGGGCGTGGCCCTCGACGACGAGCTGAGCGAGGTCGCCCCGAACCTGCGGGCTCGCCAGATGGACGCGCGTGCCCGCATGGAGACGCACTGGGCGGAGATCCGGGACTACCTCGTCGCGGTCCTCGACTGGGCGGGCGTCGACGACATCGCCGCCGAGGAGTTGACGGTCATCCCCGGCCTCGACGAGCTGTTCTCGCTCGGGGACATCGTCGAGCTCGACCACTCGGGCGACGTCGACGTGCTCGTCGTCGACTGCGCCCCCACCGCCGAGACCATCCGCCTGCTGTCCCTGCCCGACGTCGCCTCGTGGTACATGGAGCGGCTCTTCCCGATGAGCCGGCGCCTGACGAAGACCCTCGGGCCGGTCGTGTCGAGGCTCGCCGGTGGGCTCCCGATCGCCGGGGACGGGGTCTTCGGTGCCACCGAGCGGCTGCACCAGCGCCTCGTCGACGTGCGGCGCCTCCTCGCCGACCCCCAGCGGTCGTCGGTCCGCCTCGTCGTGAACCCGGAGAAGATGGTCGTGGCCGAGGCCCGGCGCACCCACACCTATCTCTCCCTGTTCGGGTTCGGGACCGACGCGGTCGTCGTCAACCGGATCCTCCCCGACGAGATCACCGACGACTGGTTCGACCACTGGCGGGAGATCCAGCGCACGAACCTCGAGGTGATCGAGGCCTCGTTCGCCCCGCTGCCCATCCTCAGGGTGCCGCTGCGGAACCGCGAGGTGATCGGACCGGAGCTCCTGTCGGAGCTGGCCTCGGTGGCCTACGGCGACGCCGATCCCGCCGCCGCCATGGCGGTCGAGCAGACCCTGGTCTGGGAGACCGAGGGGGACGAGCGCATCCTGGGCGTGCGGGTCGCGGGCGCGGAGCGGGGCGAGGTCGACGTCGCCCGGGTGGCCGACGAGATGGTGCTGACCGTGGGGCCGCACCGCCGGATCGTCGAGCTGCCCGACTCGATGCGCCACCACCAGGTCGTCGGCGCGGGACTCGTCGACGGGTGGTTGCGGATCCGCTTCAGCGGGTGATCGGGCATGATGGCAGGGCCATGGCCGACCCGAACGACGCTGCCGAACCGCCGCCCGAGGCGCCGCTGGACGGCGACCTGGAGCGGCTGCGGGGTGCGGCTCGCGACGTGATCCAGGCGACCCGGGGGCTCCTCGACGCCGTCGAGGAGGTCCTGGCGGATGACGACCGGGTCCGCGGCGTCGCCGACGGGGTCACCGAGGCGTTCCGCACCGTGTCGGAGGCGGTGCGCGGCATCGCACGGCCCGCCACGCAGCACACGTCGCACGCGGCGCCCCCGGAGGACCGCGTCGAGCGGATCGTCGTGGAGTGACGGTGGCGGAAGCCTCACGCCTCGCGCATCGGCGCCGATAGGTGCTCCGATGAAGCTCGTCCGCTACATCGACCCCGAGCAGGGGTCGGACCTCCAACTCCACCCGCAGGTGAACGTCGTCCGGGGCCTCTCGCCCGACGCGCGCGGGCGGTTCCTGGCCGACCTCGCGGCCGTCCCCCGTGGCGGCCCGCTCTGCGGGCACGGGACGATCTCGGTCCACGGCGTGACGCTGGACCTCAACGCCGAGACCCTGGAGCTCCTGGAGCTGGACGAGGACCTCGACGTGGTCCTCCGGCGCTGGGACATCCCGGGGAACGAGGACGAGCGCCCCGACCAGCTCGATCCTGAGCGTGACGCCGAGCTGGCCTCGCTGGGCCGTGCCGTCGACGACGCCCGGATCGCCAACGACGCCGCCGTGACGCACCTGCACGAGCTGAACGAGCGCCTGGCCGAGCGGCAGGCGGCGCGGTCGGACCTCGACGCGCAGGTCGAGGCGGAGCGCGCCGGCCTGGACGAGGGGGCGCCCACCGACCTCAGCGCGGCCAACGACGCGCTGGAACGGCTGCGGTCGGCGCGTGCCGCCGAGGCCGAGTCACGACGGGCCGCGCTGCGCCTGGAGGTGTCCACGCGCCTGGACGAGCTCGCTGCCCAGGCCGAGGAGCTGCGACGCCGCCTTCGCCGCCCGACGTCGGACCCGTCCGAGCCGGTCCGGGCCGCGATCGAGCACCTCGACGCCGTCAGCGATCCGACGCCGGTGCCGGTCCCCGAAGCCCGTTCCCTCGCTGCGATGCTGGCCTCCGCCACGGAGGACCTCGCGTCGATCCAGGACAAGCTCGTGGGCGGCCGATCCCAGCTGATGGAGCTGACCGCTCGACGAGATGCCGCCTACGACGCGTTCGTCACGGCCGAGCTGAACCTGCGCACCCCCGACCTGGACCCCGCGGTGCTCGCCGAGCTGGAGCGCGTCCACGACGAGATCTTCGAGATGGACGCCCGGGTGTCCCGCCTGTCCGCCGCCCGGCTGCGGCGCCGGGCGAGCACGCTGCGCCTCCGCGAGACCACACTCCTGAAGCAGCTCGGCTTCGAGACGTGGTCCGAGTACGTCATGGGCGTCGCCTCGCCCGAGGCGGAGGCGGAGCGCCAGCGTCGCTACGAGGTGGCGAAGGCCACCTACGAGTTCGCCGAGGACGAGCTGGCCCGGGCCGCCGCCCAGCCCGCCCACGACTCGCCCGACCTGCGCGCCGCCGAGCGTCGCGTCAGCGAGCTGCGCGAGCAGGCCGCACGCCTGCTCGGACGCTCACCCGGACCCGACCCCGTCGCCGAGCTCCGCGAGCACACGGTGCCGGCGGGTTCGCTGCGCGGGTCCCTCACCTCCGCCGGGAGCGCGCTCCGGGTCGCGCTGGCCGAGGCTGGCGAGCACGTCCCGGCGGACGAGTCGGCCACCGCGCTGCGTGACCGGGCGCAGGCGTGGCTCGACGGCCTGGGTGACCGTGAGCGCGAGCTGACCGAGCTGCAGACCCGCTACGACCAGGTCGAGGCGACGATCGCCGCCACCTCGCGGGAGCTGGAGCTGCTGTCGGTCGAGCACCCGGCCGCCGACGTCGCCGACGACGATCCCGAGCTCCTCGAGCTGCGGGCCCGCCTCGACGCCGCCACGGTGCGGGTCGACGCCCACCGGGTCGCCCTCGACCGCGTCGGTCGCCTGCGGGCGCGCCTGGCCGAGCTGGTCGCCGAGATCGGGCGCCTGACCGACGAGGTCGCCGCCGCCGAGCGCGACGTGTCCCTGACGGTCGCTCGCCTGGATGCAGCGGTCGAGGAGCTGACGGAGGCCGAGCAGCGCTGGCGGCTCGTCGAGGCCGAGCGGATCGCCACCCGGCGCGCCGCCCGCGAGGCACGGGGTGCGGACCTCGACGTCGACGCCATCGAGTGGTACCTCCTGGCTCGCCTGGCGGCGCAGCGGTCCGTGTCCTACGTGGGCTCGATGCCCATCGCCATCGACGACGCGTTCGGCGGCTGGAGCACCGAGCGCCTCGCATCGGTGTACCACCGGCTCGCCCGGATGAGCGACGTGGTGCAGGTGATCATGGTCTCCGACGACGAGGACGTCGCCCGCTGGGCGCTCGGCCTCGGCGCGAGCGCTGCCGTCATCGACGCGGGCTGACCTCGCTGGCTCGGCCTCCTGGGCCCAGCAGATATCGTCGCTCGCCGTGGAGACGGGCCGGTGAGCGACCAACGCGGTGACGGGGCGGTCCTGATCGGCGTGGACGTGGGCGGCACGAAGATCCTCGCCATGGCGATCGCCGCCGCGGACGTGGCGGGCACGACCCACGAGGGTGACGTCCCACCGGAGCCGGTCGGTGTCTTCGAGGTGCCGACCCCGACCGACCCCGACCTCTTCGACGACGCCGTGACCACGGCGGTGACCAACGCCGCGGCGGGTGCGCCGATCGCTGCGGTCGGGATCGGCGTGCCCGGCTTCATCGGACTGGACGGCATCGCCCGCCAGGCCCCCAACGCCCCTGCCGCCATCGGCGTGGACCTCGAGGCCATCGTGCGCGCCCACTTCGGCGTGCCGTGCGCCGTCGACAACGATGCCAACTGCGCGGCCCGGGCCGCCTCGCGGTGGGACGCGCCCGAGGCGAAGGTCGTCGTCGCGGTCACGCTCGGCACCGGCATCGGCGGCGGGGTCGTGGTGGACGACGAGGTGATGCGCGGTGCCCACGGCTTCGCCTCCGAGCCCGGCCACATGATCGTGGACGTGAACGGCCCGCCGTGCCCCTGCGGCCAGCGGGGGTGCTGGGAGGTCCTCGCCTCCGGGTCCGGTCTCGGCCGGCTCGGTCGGGCGGCGGTCGCGGAGGGCACGGCCCCCACCGTCCTGGCCGCCGCGGGCGGCATCGATGCCGTCGACGGCCCGCTCGTCGCCCGGCTCTCCTCCGAGGGCGACGCCGCCGCCTCGGCCATCTTCGACGTCTTCGCCGGGTGGGTGGCGATCGGCATCGTCAACCTGATCAACCTGGTGGATCCCGACGTGATCGTGCTGGGCGGGGGAGTGGTCAGGGAGGGCCGTGCGCTCACCGACCGCATCGAGGCCGCCCTCCGCTCGTACCCGACCATCACCCAGGGACGGCACACCCCGGTGGTGGCGAGCGGCATGGGTCACACCGCCGGAGCCCTCGGGGCGGTGTTACTGGCGAGAGCCGTCGCCGGAGCGGGCGTAGATTGAGCCGATGGAGTTCCGTCGCATCACCTCGCTGCCGCCCTACGTCTTCACGATCATCGATTCGCTGAAGATCGAGGCGCGTCGCGCAGGTGAGGACGTCATCGACCTCGGGTTCGGCAACCCCGACCTGCCGTCGCCGTCCATCGCCGTCGAGAAGCTGGCCGAGGCCGCCCACAACACGCGGAACCACCGGTACTCCGCGTCCCGGGGCCTGCCGAAGCTGCGCCAGGCGATCGCCGGGTACTACGAGCACCGCTTCGGCGTGACGCTCGACCCCGACACCGAGGTGATCAGCACGATCGGTGCGAAGGAGGGCTTCAGCCACCTGATGTGGGTGCTGCTCGAGGCCGGCGACGTGGCGCTCGTCCCGTCGCCCAGCTACCCGATCCACATCTACGGGCCGCTGTTCGCCGGTGCCCAGGTCGTCGAGCTGCCGATGATCGGCGGCGCCGAGCAGTTCTTCGACGCCATGGTCGACCGCTGGCAGTACAGCTGGCCCAAGCCGCGCGTGATCGTCCTCAGCTTCCCGCACAACCCGACCACCCATTGCGTGGAGCTGGACTTCTTCCAGCGTGTCGTCGACTTCGCCCGCGAGAAGGACGTCGTCGTCGTCCACGACAACGCGTACGCCGACCTCGGCTTCGACGGCTTCCGTCCGCCGTCCATCCTCCAGGCCGAGGGCGCCAAGGACTGCGCCGTCGAGCTGTACTCGATGACCAAGAGCTTCTCGATGGCCGGCTGGCGCGTCGCCTTCATGCTCGGGAACCGCGAGGTGGTCGCGGCCCTCGCCAAGCTCAAGAGCTACCTCGACTACGGCACCTTCCAGCCCATCCAGATCGCCGCCACCGTCACGATCAACGAGATGCAGGACTTCCCGGTCGAGGTGAACCAGGTGTACCAGGCCCGCCGCGACGCCCTGTGCGACGGGCTGAACCGGATCGGCTGGGAGATGGAGCCGCCCAAGGGCACGATGTTCGCCTGGGCGCCGATCCCCGAGCCCTACCGGGAACTGGGCTCGATCGAGTTCGCCAAGCTGTTGGTCACCGACGCGCAGGTGGCGGTGTCACCCGGCGTCGGGTTCGGCCCCGACGGCGACGGTCACGTGCGCTTCGCCATGATCGAGAACGAGCAGCGGACCACGCAGGCGATCCGCAACCTGAAGCGGGGCCTCACCAAGTTGGGCTAGTGCTGGCCCGGCCTCGTTCGCCCTAGGAACGCGCGCCGATGCCGCGGAGGCAGAAGTCGGCGACCGTCGAGGCGATCTCCTCGGGGTCGGCCTCCCGGTGGAAGATGTACTCGGCCGTGAGGAGTGACGACACGCCGAGGATCGCGTGGGCGAGCTGCTCGGGGTCGGTGTCGGGGATGAGCCCCTCCCCGATGGCGGTCTTGAGGTGGGCGACCGCGTCCTGCACCAGCACGGCGCGCCCGGCCCGCATCGACGCCGCGAACCGCTCGTCGGTCTGGGCGAACTCGAAGAGCTGGAACAGCTCGCGGTGCTCCGCCGACCAGGCGACGGCGGCCCGGATCCCCGCGGCGATCCGTTCGACCGGGTCCTCGATGTCGACGATCACCTTCTGCTGGCGGCGGCGCAGGTCCTTCTGGGAGGTGCGGAGGATCTCGATGAAGAGCTCTTCCTTCGACGTGAAGTACCAGTAGAAGACGCCCTTGCCCACGCCGAGGGCGTCCACGATGTCCGCGACGGACGTCGGGTGGTACCCCTTCGTGGCGAACAGCGTGGTCGCCGCCGAGATCAGCTGCGACCGGCGTTCCTTGCCCCGAGGGGTGAGTCGGCGGGTGGACACGACACAGGACGCTACGGCGAACTTGACCGACCGGTCAATGTCGATGGGCCGGGCCAGCTCCGCCTCAGTTTCGCTCGCGGGCTCGCTGCTTCGGCTGCGCTACCCGCCTTGTCGGGCCGAGCCAGCGGGTCGCTCGCCATACGGCGTTCCCCGTCTCGAAACACCGCTGACACACGTCGTCGGTACCGTGCCGGTCGTGGACTCGACCCAGCCTCCGACGCCGACCGCGCTGGGCCGGTCGGCCGCCACGCTGACCCCCGCCACCGTCGTCGTACGGGTCTGGCTCCCTGACCGGCCCGGCGCGTTGGGCGCCGTGGCGAGCCGCATCGGCGCGGTCCGCGGCGACGTGATCGCCATCGACGTGCTGGAGCGCGGTGGCGGCCGAGCGGTCGACGAGCTCACCGTGTCGCTGGCCGACGAGGAGCTGATCGATCTGCTCGTCACCGAGATCGGTCAAGTGGACGGCGTGGACGTCGAGGACGTCCGTCGTCACGGCGAGACCACGGTGGACCGTGGTGTCGCCGCGCTGCGGGCTGCCACCAAGGTCGCGATGGTCCCCGATCCGCAGCTCGTCCACCAGGTGTTCTGCGAGGAGGCCAACAACCTCCTCGGCGCGGACTGGGTGGCGGTGCTCGATGCCGGGGCCGGCGAGCTGGTCGCCAGCGCAGGCTCGGAGCCCCCTCCTCCGGGCTGGCTGGCGGCCTTCATCCTCGGAGTGGCCGGCGGGGCCGCCGAGGACGGCTCGGACGGCCCCGGCTCGATCGACCAGCGCGGTGCCGTGGACGAGCTGGCGTTCTGCCGGCTCGACGGCCCCGACGACTGGGCGGTCCTGTCGCGAGGTCGCCTCCCGCTGCGTGCCGTCGAGCGAGAGGTGCTCGAGGAGCTGTCGTGGCTCGCCTCGCAGCGCCGCCTGGAGTTGGCGGCGGGCTGAGCGCTCGCCGCCGGTCGGCCGTCGTCAGCCGACGTCGGCGTCGGTGGCCCACCCTCGGGAGCGCTCGACCGCACGGGTCCACTGGCCGTGGGCCGCGTTCGCGGCCGTGCGG
>JAEZFI010000060.1 GCA_023437745.1 Actinomycetes bacterium | reverse complement strand
ACCGTGGGCCGACCGGCCCGCCGCGACCCCATCGAAGGAGCAGCGATGCCCATCCCGACGTCCCGACGCCTCGGCGTCCTGCTGGCCTGCAGCGTGCTCCTCGTCGTCGGCTGCGGCGCCGAGAAGGACGCCGACTCCGGGGATCGCGGCCCCACGAGCAGCGCCCCCGCACCCCGCGACGGCACGACGACGACGGGCCCGGTCGGCGAGGACGTCGAGGTGTGCAACCTGTTGAACGCCGAGACCGTCGGGAGCATCCTCGGCGAGGAGGTCACGCCCCAACCCGCACCGACCGGCGGGTGCGTCTACGCCGGTGCCTCGGCAGCGAGCCTCTACCCCCTCGTCACCGTCACGACCGACGCGACCGGACGGGGCCTGGCCGAGGCCCGCTCGGCGGCGCAGGCCTCCGTCGGCACAGCAATCGAGGACGTGACCGTGGCGGGACAGCCGGGCTACCTCGCCCTCGACGGCGGCAAGGGCGCGATCGGCGCGGCGAAGGGCGGGAAGCTCGTCGCCATCGTCGTGACCGGCGGCGAGCCGGCGAGCAACGGCCCCATCCTCGTGCAGCTCCTCGAGCACACCCTCGACGCGCTGTCCTGAGGGTCAGCGTGCGCTGACCTCCGCCTCGCCGGTCGACACCAGGGCGTCGGCGGCGTGCTCGTCCCCGGCGAGCACCGAGCGGAAGAACCCGACGACGTAGCGCACGATCAGGCGGTGGGCGACCTCGACGTCGAGGTACTCGTCGGCGCAGGCGCCCTCGAACAGCGCGTCGACGTACGCAGCGACGCCGGGATCGGCGTCGGGGCGCTCCCGGTAGCCGTCGACGTGCGCGCACACGTCCGAGAACGAGAGGTGGTTGGCGTCCCGGAGCACCGCCCGGTACGCGATCCGGGACCCGACGAGGTCGAAGGGGCGGTCGACGTTGGGATCGACCGGCGTCGTGGTGTCGAGGGTGCCACCCATCACCAGCATCGGGACCGTGATCGTCCCGAGGGCCTTGTCGTCGATGGTCCCCGACGCCGGCGCGAGCGGAGCGATCGCATCGATGCGGGCGTCGTAGGGCTCGCCGCCGGTGGCCAGCGCGACCAGCAGCGACGTGAGCCCGCCGAACGAGTGCCCGGTCACGCCGATCCGCTCCGGATCCACCCGGCCCGACAGCGGGTCGGCCGGATCCGCGGACACTGCGAGGAGCCGGTCGATCACCAGCTCGATGTCGAGCGGGCGGTCGACCGCGGACTGCACCTGGGCCGGGCCGATCCCCGCCCCGAGGCCTACCTCCGCCGTGGTGTTCCCGACGTGGTCGGGCGAGGCGACCACGAACCCCGCGGCAGCGAGCGCCTCGGTCAGGAAGACGGACTGCATCCGGTTGCCGCCGTTGCCGTGCGAGAAGACGACCAGCGGGAACGGTCCCCGGGCCGCGGGTGCGTCGTCGTGCGACACGGCCGAGGGGTGCCTCGACTCACCGAGCAGCGGGTACGCGCTGACCGTCAGGCCTTCGAGGTCGGCGTCGGGGGCCACCGGGTACCAGACCTCGACCGGGAGGGTGCGGCCTCCCCGGGAGTCGTCCACGACGGTGATCGACCGTCGTCCGACCTGGTAGCCGGTGTCCGGGTCGTCGGCGACGGTGGTGGTCGACACCGACGGGCCGGCGGTGGTCGAGGTGGCTTCGGCCTGGACCGGGTCGTCGGCGTCGGAGCAGCCGACCACGCCGCAGCACAGCACTGCGAGCACCGCTGATGTCACGAGGCGCCTCACGCGGCCACCTCGGGGACGAAGCGGGCGAACGTCGCCGTGCCGTAGACCTCGCGATATCCCATCCGCCGGTAGATCGACTCCCCCATCGAGGAGGCCTGCAGCGTGACCCATGATGCTCCCAGCTCGAACGCGAGGTTGGTGACGAGCCGCGTGGCGAGCTCTGCCAGTCCCTGGCCCCGGGCGCCGTCGACGGTGCCGACGAAGTAGACGCCCGCCGCGCCGTGGCTGAGCAGCAGCTGTGCGCAGGCCACGGGCTCGCCTGCACGGTGCAGGACGACGGTCCGGAGGTGGGGCCCGACGACCCGAGCCGGGTCACGCACCATCTCGACGATCACCTGCGGCGGCATCCCGAGCGACTGGTAGGCCGAGTCGCACACCGCGACGAAGTCCTCGACCCGTCCGTCCTCGCCGAGCCAGCGCACACCGATCCCGTCGGGCACCACCGCGCGAGCGAGGGGCGACTCGCACACCATCCCCGGCGAGGCGCCGACCGGCAGCAGACCCTGCGCCATGGCCGCCGCGACGAGGTCCGCCTCGGCGTCGGCGCCGAGGTCGCTGGTGACCAGCGACCAACCGCGGCCACGCTCGGCGAACCACTCGTCGGCCAGGACCAGCACCTGATCAGCGGGGGTCGCGTCGTCGACGCGCATGGCGCCGTTGCAGAGGACGGGGAACTCGGTCGCGGTCGCGAACATCACGACGCCGTCACGCTCGACGATCTCGCCTCCGGAGCCGGACCATCGGGCCATCTCCCGGCAGAACTCCAGGTGGTTCAGTCGGCACCACGACGCCAGGGCGACGTCGAGTGACGCAGGGCTGCTCACCACGATCTCGGACCCCTCCCGCTCACCGGTCGGCGAGCGCCACGATGCTGGTGGCCGCACGCGAGCAGGTCAACCGACTTCGCGCGCCGCTTCTGTTCCTGTCAGAGCGACACATGTGTCGCGCTGACAGGAACAGAACGAGCGGGCGGTGGCGGGAGCCCGTCTGGTCAGCTGCAGCCGGAGGTGGCCCCGCACTCGGTGCAGGCGTAGCACGAGCCGGCCCGCTGCATCTGGACGCCGCACTGCATGCAGAGCGGCGCGTCGACCGAGGTGGCGGGAGCCGGATGACGCTCGGCGACCGGGATCGACGTGGGCGGATCGGGTCGCAGGTCGATCCCAGGGGACGTCTCGGCGACGGCCTCCTCGACACCGGGCAGCGTCGGCTGGATCCGCTCGTCGACGCTGAAGATGCCCATCTGCGAGCGCTCCTCGACCGGGAGGTACTCGAGCGCCAGGCGACGGAAGAGGTAGTCCATGAGCGAGTTGGCGATCCGCAGGTCGGGGTCGTCGGTCATGCCGGCCGGCTCGAACCGCATGCCGACGAACGCATCGACGTAGGCACGGAGCGGCACGCCGTACTGGAGGCCGTGCGACACGGCGATGGCGAACGCGTCCATGATCCCGGCCAGGGTGGAGCCCTGCTTGGACACCCGGATGAACAGCTCGCCGGGCCGACCGTCGGGGTACTCGCCGATGGTGACGAAGCCCTTGCAGTCGGCCACGCGGAACTCGAGCGTGCGCGAGGTGCGCTGGCGGGGAAGCCGCTCCCGCACCGGCGTGGGCGCGTGCACCTCGGCGACGGCCCCGGCGACCGAGCCGGCGAGCCCGGCGTGCGCCGTCACCGACGAGGTGGTCGAGAGCGGCTGGCCGACCTTGCAGTTGTCGCGGTAGATCGCGAGCGCCTTCAGACCGAGCCGCCACGCATCGACGTAGAGGTCGAACACCTCGTCGACCGTCGCCGTCTCGGGGAGGTTGACGGTCTTGGAGATCGCGCCGGAGAGGAAGGGCTGCGCCGCCGCCATCATCGAGATGTGGCCCATCGGCGAGATGACGTTGTCACCCATCGAGCAGGCGAACACCGGGACGTGCTCGGGTGCCAGGTGAGGCGCCCCGATCACCGAGCGGTGCTCCGCGATCCACGCCTCGATCTCGGCGACCTGCTCGCCCGTGTACCCGAGGCGTCGGAGCGAGCGCGGCACCGTCTGGTTGACGATGCTCATCGTCCCGCCGCCGACGAGCTTCTTGGTCTTGACCAGCCCGAGGTCGGGCTCGATCCCGGTGGTGTCGCAGTCCATGAGGAACGAGATCGTCCCGGTCGGGGCGAGGACCGACGCCTGCGCGTTCCGGACACCCCAGACGTGGGCGTCCGAGCAGGCCGTCTCCCAGGCGTCGTGCGCGGCCTCGACGAGGTCGGTCTGCGTCCCGGCACCGTCGATGCCCGCCAGGGCGGCCCGGTGCTGGGCGAGGACGTCGAGCGTGTGCTCCGCGTTCTCCTCGTAGGCCTCGAAGGCGCCCATCCGCGCGGCGACCCGAGCCGAGGTGGCGTAGGCCTCGCCCGTCATCAGCGCCGTGAGCGCGCCGGCCCACGACCGACCGACGTCGCTGTCGTACGCGGCGCCGAGCGCCATCAGCAGCGCGCCGAGGTTCGCGTAGCCGATCCCCAGCTGGCGGAACCGGCGGGCGTTACCGCCGATCTTCTCCGTCGGGTAGTCGGAGTTGCCGACCAGGATCTCCTGGGCGAGGAACGTGATGCCGATGGCCTGCCGGTAGCCCTCCACGTCGAACACGCCGTCCTCGTCGAGGAACGACAGCAGGTTCAGGCTGGCGAGGTTGCAGGCGGAGTCGTCGACGTGCATGTACTCCGAGCACGGGTTCGAGGCGTTGATCCGCCCCGACCGCGGCGTGGTGTGCCAGCGGTTGATCGTGGTGTCGTACTGGATGCCGGGATCGGCGCACTCCCAGGCCGCCGTGGCGATCTCACGCATCAGCTCGCGGGCCGACACCGTCTCGACCACGTCGCCACCGGTCACCGAGCGGAGGTCCCACGTGCCGTCCGCGACCACGGCCGCCATGAAGTCGTCGGTGACACGGACCGAGTTGTTGGCGTTCTGGTACTGCGCGGAGTACGAGTCCTGGCCGTCGAGGTCCATGTCGAAGCCGGCGTCGCGCAGGGCGCGGATCTTGCGCTCCTCGCGGGCCTTGCAGCGGACGAACTCGAGGACGTCGGGGTGCTCGACATCGAGGATCACCATCTTCGCGGCGCGCCGGGTCTTCCCGCCGCTCTTGATCGTGCCGGCCGACGCGTCGGCGCCACGCATGAAGCTGACGGGACCGGACGGGGTGCCGCCCCCGGAGAGCCGTTCCTTCGACGAGCGGATGCGCGACAGGTTCACCCCGGCACCGGAGCCGCCCTTGAAGATCACGCCCTCCTCCCGGTACCAGTCGAGGATCGAGCTCATCGAGTCCTCGACGCTGAGGATGAAGCACGCCGAGCTCTGGTTGGGCACGCCGTCGACCCCGATGTTGAACCACACCGGGCTGTTGAACGCCATGCGCTGCTCGAGCAGCAGCGTGCAGAGCTCGGCCCGGAAGGTCTCGCGCTCGTCGGCGTCGGCGAAGTAGCCGTCCTTGTCGCCCCAGCCGGTGATCGTGTCGACGATCCGGTCGATCAGCTGCCGGAGCGACGACTCGCGCTCGGGCGTGCCGAGGTGCCCACGGAAGTACTTCTGGGCGACGATGTTCGACGCGTTGACCGACCAGTGCGAGGGGAACTCCACGCCGAGCTGCTCGAACGCGACGGAGCCGTCACGGTGGTCGACGAGCCGAGCATCGCGCCGCTCCCACTGGACGGTGTCGTACGGATGGACCCCGGGCCGGCTGAAGTGGCGGCGCAGGCCGAGCCGGACGGGTTCATCGGTCATCATGAGAGGTTCCAGTCGACGTGGGTGGATGCGGCGGAGCCGAGGTGTGGAGGAGCCGTGGCGACGACCGCCAGGGAGGGCCTTCAGCCGGCCCCGGTTGACTTCCCGTGTGAGAAGAGACGCACCGCCAATTCCAGCGGTCGGCGCCACGGCCTCCGGAGGTCGACACTACGGACAGCGCCCTGTGGGCGAAAAGGGGACGAACATGTGAATTGCGGGCGACTTGTCCACAATGCTGGGGACAGGACCCGGGTGCGCGACCTCTCTGCGTGCCGGCGTTCACCCTCGGTGTCAACACACCGACCCCCTCTCGGTATTCCTGACGGCACCACGGGGCGTTCGAGCGCACGCCGGTGTCCACATCGGCCCACTGGCCTGTGGACGAACGGTGGATCCGATTCTTTCGCGGAGATCCCGACCGCGGGTCGAGCCTCCCCCGGTCACCCGGGGCCCGTCCCGGTGCGCCGGTAGGGTCGCGGCGGTGGAGCGCTACTTCGACGAGTCCCCGACCGCGACCGCTCCCCTGAGCCTCGACCCGATCACGCTGGCGACCACGCTGGCCCAGGAGCGCCCCGACACCTCCGATCGACCCTGGGTCGCCACCAACATGGTCGCGACCCTGGACGGGGCGGCCACGCTGGACGGACGCTCGGGAGGGATCGGCGGGCCGGGCGACCGTGCCGTGTTCACGGCGATCCGGGCGCTGGCCGACGTGATCGTCGTCGGGGCGGGCACGGTGCGCACCGAGCGCTACCGAGCAGCCGTTCCGTCCCCCGAGGTCCAGGAGTGGCGGGTCGCCCACGGGCGCCGGGCCATCCCGACGGTCGCCGTGGTGACCGCGAGCGGACGCTTGGGCGACGTGCCGCTGCTCCAGCCCGACCCGGCCCTCGCGGTCGAGCCGCCGACTCCGCTCGTCTACTGCGGGTCCGACACGCCGGAGGCCGCCCTGGCGGACCTGCGGCGGACCGCCGAGGTCGTACAGGGCGCGAGTCCACGGGTCGCTGCCGCCGAGGTCGTGGCGGACCTGGCCGAGCGGGGCCACCGCCACATCCTCTGCGAGGGCGGGCCGGCGCTGCTCGCGCAGTTCCACGACGCGGACCTCCTCGACGACTGGTTCGTCACCGTGGGTCCGCTCGTGAGCGCAGGGCCCGCCCCACGGCTGATGTCGGCGCGGGTCGAGCAGGTGCGGGCGCTCGACCTCGTGCACGTGTGGGGTCACGAAGGCGTGCTGTTCCTCCGGCATCGTCGCCCCCTCACCGGCCGAGCTCCGCGGGGATGACCAGCACCTGACCGGGAACCAGCACCTCGACGTGGTTGGCCTCGGCCAGCGCGTCGACCACGTCGCGGACGTCGCCGCCGACGCCCAGTCCGGAGGCGATCGACCAGAGCGTGTCACCGCTGCGCACCACGTGGGTGGCAGCAGCCGGGGCACCGGCGGAGGCCGATGCCCCGGCCGGCGAGCCGAAGGCCGCGTCGAGCGCGGCTGCACCGAGCGAGACCAGCACCCACCCGACGACGAGGAGTGTGAGCGCCGCAGCGATCCGCCGCTGGACGTACATGCGCCGAAGGGCGAGGCCACGCCTCGACCGCCCGCCCTCGATGACCCGGAGCCCGGGGCGCCCCACCGGGAGCGAGGGACGACCGGGCGCGGCGGCGGCCGAGCCGGATCGGGGTGTCGGAGCGTGGTGGAGAGCGATGATCGCAGCCATGTGTTCCATCCTGACGACGGGGTGTGACAGTGGGTTCCGGAGCGGGTCGGAGCTCGCACCCCGGGCCCGGTGGAGCGGGCGCTCCGAACAGGTGTTCGCCATCCAACACGAACGCACGTTCGGCGTCAAGGGCGAACATGCGTTCCCGTGACGCCCCCGCCGTGCTACCCTTGCAAACACCTGTTCGACCATCGGTCGAGTCGTCCCCGGAGGAACCGCATGTCCGAGAACCCGTCACCCCGCCGCCGCCGGGACCTGCCCACTCCCCCCGCGCACGAGATCCCGCTGACCGACCGGCAGGCAGAGATCCTCAAGTTCATCGAGCGCACGGTGGGCGATCGTGGCTACCCGCCGTCGGTCCGGGAGATCGGGCAGGCCGTCGGGCTCACGTCCCCGTCCACCGTGCACAGCCACCTCGAGACGCTCCAGCGCCTCGGCTACCTCCGGAAGGATCCGTCCAAGCCGCGTGCGATCGAGGTCCGGTGGGATGCGGCGAGCGGCTCGATGGGCGAGCGCCGACCCGTGCGGCACGTCCCGCTCCTCGGGGACGTGGCGGCCGGCACCGGCGTCCTGGCGAACGAGCACGTGGAGGAGCTGGTCCCCCTGCCGGCCGACCTCACCGGTGACGGCGAGCTGTTCATGCTGCGGGTGCGCGGCGACTCGATGATCGAGATGGGCATCTTCGACGGCGACTTCGTGGTCGTGCGCTCCCAGCAGACCGCCGACAACGGCGACGTCGTGGTGGCCGGCATCCCGGGCGAGGAGGCCACCGTGAAGACCTACCGGCGCAAGGGCGCGGTCGTCACGCTGGTCCCCCACAACGCCACGATGGAGCCGCTGCAGTTCCCGGCGGACGACGTCGCGATCTACGGCCGGGTGGTCACGGTCCTGCGCAAGCTCTGACGCCGAGCGCCGACGAGCTCAGTCGTTGGCGTGGAGGTCGGCGTTGAGGCCCTTCCAGTCGACGTTGACCCCGAGGGCCTCGACGGCCCCCGAGACCGAGTTGCGCCGATACAGCAGATCGCTGCGACCGGACAGCTCCGCCGCCTTCACGACCTGACCGTCGGGCAGGGTGACCCGGGTCCCCGCGGTCACGTAGAGCCCGGCCTCCACGGTGCAGCGGTCGCCCAGCGAGATGCCGATGCCGGCGTTCGCCCCGAGCAGGCACCCCTCACCGATCGAGATGACCTCCTTGCCGCCCCCCGAGAGCGTGCCCATGATCGACGCGCCGCCACCGACGTCGCTGTTGGCGCCGACCACGACCCCGGCGCTGATCCGACCCTCGACCATCGAGCTGCCGAGCGTGCCGGAGTTGAAGTTCACGAAGCCCTCGTGCATCACCGTCGTGCCGTCGGCGAGGTGCGCCCCGAGGCGCACCCGTGACGCGTCGGCGATCCGAACACCGCTGGGCACCACGTAGTCCACGAGCGGCGGGAACTTGTCGAGGCTCCGCACCGAGACGGGGCGCCCGGCGGCGAGCAGCGTCGCCCGCAGGGTCTCGAAGCCGTCGGGGTCGGCGGGGCCGAGGTCGGTCCAGACCACGTTCGCCAGCAGACCGAACTGCCCCTCCAGGCTGAGGCCGTGGGGCACGACCTTGCGGTGCGAGAGCAGGTGAAGGCGGAGGTAGACGTCGCTCGCATCCCGCGGCGCGTCGTCGAGGGAGCCGAGGAAGACGACGACGGGCTCGACCACGGTGTCGAGCTGCGTGGGCTCGCCCGTGAGGCTGCGCAACGTCGCGAGGATGCGGGCGTTCGGGTGCTCGCCACCGTCGGCGAGGATCGGCTCGCACCACTCGAGCCCGCGGTCGAGCACCTCCCCGGTGAGCACGTGGGTCCCCACCGGCGCCACGCCCGCCAGGTCGGCGAGGAGCGCGGCGAACCCCAGGTTCTCGCCGAGGTTCGGGAACGGGAAGCGGGTGTCGAGGACCTTCGTGCCGTCGCCTCGAAGGGAGCGGGTCCGCAGTCCGAGGCCGTAGGCCGCGGGGGCGGCCCAGTCCGGGCGGCCCTGCAGCTCGGCGATGTGGGCTCGGAACGAGTCGGCGGTGACGGTCATGGGGGCTCCTCCGGGTCGGACGGAGAACCTAGCCCGGCACGCGAAACCCGGATCCCGGGCGGAGCTGGGTGGATAGCCTGACGTCAGTCGTCGAGTGATCGGAGGCGTCCATGCCCTCGACGGTCTCGATCTCGGTCGTCTTCACCGACCTGGTCGGGTCGACCGAGACGTCGGCCCGGCTCGGCCCTGCAGAATCCGAGAAGCTGCGGCTGGTCCACTTCCACCTGCTCCGCACGGCCATCGCCGCGTCAGGCGGGACGGAGGTGAAGAACCTCGGCGACGGCCTCATGGTCGTCTTCCGGAGCGTGAGCAGCGCCTTCGAGGGTGCGGTGCTGATGCAGCAGCAGGTCGAGGTCCACAACCGCACGGCGGCCGAGTCGCTCGGGGTTCGCATCGGCCTGAGCACCGGTGACGCCGTCGAGGAGGACGGTGACTACTTCGGCGACACCGTCGTGGAGGCGGCGCGCCTCTGCGCGCTCGCGGACGGCGGCGCGATCCTGGCGACGGAGGTGGCGGCGCTGGTCGGCCGGATCCCGCCCGACCGGTACGAGCCCGTGGGCGAGGTCGTCCTGAAGGGGCTGCCGGCGGCGGTCCGAGCGGTCCAGGTGCGATGGGAGCCGGCTCCCCGCACGGCCCCGGTGCCGCTCCCGTCGAGGCTGGAGGTCGCCGGCGGCGCCGAGCGAGCCGTCGTCGGGCGCGAGGCGGAGCTCGAGCAGCTGCTGCGGCACCGGACCCGTGCGGCCGCGGGCGAACGCGGCATCGTCCTGGTGGCCGGCGAACCCGGCGTCGGGAAGACCACCCTCGTCACCCAGTTCGCACGAGCCGCCCACGACGACGGCTCCGTGATCGTCTACGGGCGCTGCGACGAGGATCTCGGCGTCCCGTACGGCCCGTGGGTCGAGGCATTCGGCGACCTCATCGAGCGGGCTCCCGAGGGGTACGTCGCCGAGCACTTCCGGGAGTCGGCGCCCCAGCTGTCCCGCGTGCTGCGCGGCCTCGAGCGGCACCTGGCGGACGCCGACGGGGGCACGAGCGATCCCGAGACCGACCGCTACCTCCTGTTCCAGGCGGTGTGGGCGACGCTCGGGTCGCTGGCCGAGGAGTCGCCGCCCCTCGTCGTGGTCCTGGACGATCTCCACTGGGCCGACGCACCGACCCTCGCCCTGCTCCGCCACGTGGTCACCGCATCCGCCCACGCACCGCTCATGCTGGTCGGCACCTACCGGGACACCGAGGTGGATCGCCGCCACCTCCTCACCGACACGCTCGCCACCCTCTGGCGCACCCCCGGGTGCGAGCGCATCCAGCTCGGCGGGCTCGACGACGCGGGGATGCTCGCGCTGGTAGAGGACCGCGTCGGCCACGAGATGGACGTCGACGGGATCGGCCTGGCGAGGGCGCTCCGCCGTGAGACCGCCGGCAACCCGTTCTTCACCGAGGAGCTCCTGCGCGACCTCGCCGAGTCGGGCGGCCTGGTGCAGGGGGACGATCAGCGTTGGCGCCCAGCCGACGCCTTCGACTCCGTCCGGCTCCCCGAGAGCGTGCGCGACGTGATCGCGCAGCGCGTCGGTCGGATGGGTCCCGACGCCCATCGGGTCCTCAGCGCGGCGAGCATCATCGGGCGCGACTTCGACCTCGCACTCCTGTCCCAGGTGCTCGAGGAGCCCGAGGACGACGTGCTCGCCGTGATCGAGACGGCGCTGGCGGCGTCCGTGGTGGAGGAGGTCGAGGGGAAGGTCGACCGGTTCACGTTCACCCACGCGCTGGTGCAGCACACCATGTCGTCCGAGCTCCCCGTCGCTCGGCAGCGCCGGCTCCACCGCCGCGTCGCGGAGGCGATCGAGGCCGTCGCCGGTCCCGACCCGGGAGCTCGTGTCGGCGAGCTCGCCGGGCACTGGCTGGCGGCGACCGCACCCGTCGACAGCGCGAAGGCCCTGCACTACGCGCGCCTCGCGGGCGAGCGGGCGCTGTCCTGCCTCGCCCCCGACGACGCCCTGCGCTGGTTCCGCACGGCGCTCGACGTGGTGGATCCCGGCGACGACGGCACCCGCGTCGGCCTCCTCGTGTCGGTCGGCGTCGCGGAGCGACAGGTCGGCGAGCCGAGCTACCGGGCCACGCTCCTCGACGCGGCGGCGCTGGCGCAACGCCTCGGCGACACCCCCTCGCTCGTGGCGGCGGCGCTGGCGAACAACCGCGGCTACCACAGCTCGTCGGGACACATCGACACCGAACGGGTCGAGGTGCTGGAGGCGGCGCTCGCCGCCGTCGGGCCCGACGACGGCATCGAGCGAGCGCTCCTCCTCGCCACCGTCTGCGCCGAGCTCGCCTTCAGCGCCGAACCGGCTCGCCTCCAGGCGCTCTTCGACGAGGCCCTCGCCATCGCCCGACGCATCGGCGATCCCCGCACGATCGTCGAGGTCACCAGCCGAACCCGGGTGGCCGTGGGCTTTCCCGAGACCGCGCGGCAACGCGTCGAGATCGACCGCGAGTCGCGGCGGCTGGCCGACGAGCTCGACGATCCGGCGCTGATCTTCCACGCCGCGCAGGCGCTGCTGTGGGCGTCGGCCGAGATCGGCGACCGCGACACGGTGGACCGGGAGCTCGCGACGATGCACGCCATCGCAGAGGAGACGGGCCAGGCGACGCTCCGGTGGCTCGCCACGTACTCGGCGGCGATGCGGGCGGCGATGGGCGGCGACCCCGTGGAGTCGGAGTGCTTGGCGACCGAGGCGCTCGAGATCGGCGCCGGCAGCGGCCAGCCCGACGCCGCGACGTTCTACGGCGGGCAGCTCGTCCGCGTCCGCGAGATGCAGGGGCGGTTCGACGAGCTGCTGCCGCTCCTCGAGGACCTGGTCGCCGAGAACCCCGGTCTCCCGGTGTTCCGGTCCGTCTACGCCCACGCGTGCGCGGAGTCGGGACGCCTCGAGGTCGCAGCCCGCCTGCTCGACGACGCGCTCTCGGAGGGCTTCGACGCGCCGCACGACATGCAGTGGTCCACCGCCACCGTGCTGTGGGCGATGACTGCGGTCCGGGCCGGCCATCGCGCCGTCGCCGAGGTGCTCTCACCGATGCTGGCACCGTTCGACTCGCAGGTGGCCTTCACCGGGTTGACCGACATCGGACCGTTCGCGCACTACCTCGGCGAGCTGGCCGTCCTGCTCGGTGACCTGGAGGCGGCGCAGCGTCACTTCGACACGGCCCTCGAGCTGGAGGGGCGGACCGGGGATCCGTACATGACGGCGCTCACCCGCCTCGGCCGGGCGCGCCTCCTGCTCGAGCGCAGCGGCCCGGATGACACGGCCGGCGCCCTCGCCGAGCTCGACCGAGCCGTCGAACTGGCCGACGACCACGGCTACCTGCTCGTCCTGTGCGATGCCCAGGAGCTGTCCTCGAGGGTGGAACGACCCGGACCGCAGCCCGCGGCGACCTGAGCCGACGCGTCAACCGGCCACGCCGGCGCCGCGGGCGACGAGGTCGTCGACCACAGCCCACGTGCGCTCCAGGCTGTCGCGGTGGAGCCGCTCCTCGGCGGTGTGCGCCAGGAGCGCGGCACCGGGCCCGAGGTTCACTGCGGGGATGCCACGGCTCGCGAACCGGGCGACGTCGGTCCAGCCGAGCTTCCCGGTGACGGGAAGCCGGTGGCGTTCGATCAGCGCAGCGACCAGAGGGTGGTCGACCGCGGGTGCAGCGGCCGGCGCGACGTCGACCACCTCCACGCTGTCGCCGTCCTCGAGGAAGGGGGCCACGAACCCGCGGAGCTGCGCCTCGGCCTCCTCGGTGCCGCGGTCCGGCGCGAACCGGTGCGCCACCGTCAGCTCGACCCGGTCGGGCACGACGTTGCCCGAGACCCCGCCCCGGACGTCGACCGCCAGCAACGCCTCGTGGAACTGGCAGCCGCTGAGCACGGGGCGACGCGGCTCGTAGGCGTCGAGCGCCGACAGCAGTCCGCCGAGGCGGTGGATCGCGTTGCGTCCCATCCAGGCCCGGGCGATGTGGGCCCGCGCCCCGGTCAGGACCACCTCGGCCCGGATGGACCCTTGGCAACCCGCCTCGATGCCGCCGTCGGTCGGCTCACCGAGCACCGCGAGGTCGCCCGCCAGCAGGTCCGGCGCCGCCTCGAACAGCTCCCCCAGCCCGGAGTGGACGGAGGCCACCTCCTCCCGTGCGTAGAACACGTAGGTGACCTCGACGGCGGGATCCACGTGGCGAGCCGCCGATTCGAGCATCACGGCGAGCCCGCCCTTCATGTCCGCCGACCCCACACCCCAGAGCCAGTCGCCCTCGATGCGCGCCGTGGCGTTGCCGTTCGCAGGGACCGTGTCGGTGTGACCGCCGAGGACCACCCGGGTGGGCCGGTCGCCGGTGGTGCGAGCCACCACGTTGTCGCCGATGCGGACCACGTCCAGGTGGCGGTGCTGCTCCAGCTCGGCGTGGATGCGATCGACCAGCGGGCCTTCGGCGAAGCTCTCGGAGGCGATGTCGACCAGCTCGGCGGTCCGTTCGAACAGGTCGCTCACGCGTCCTCCGTATCAGGTGTCCAGAGTGCGGCCGCGAGATCGCGCGAGATGCGGGCCGCCGCCAGCTCGACCTTGTCGTCCGGCTGCACGACGGCGAGGCGCACGTGCGACGCAGCCGCCTCGCCGTAGAACTCCCCGGGGCTGGCGACGACGCCGGCGGCACGGGCCATGGCGCGGGTGAGCCCCCATGCGTCGCCCCGCGGCGCCGGAACCCAGAGGTAGAAGCCCCCCTCGGGGAGCTCCACGTCGATGCCCGCCCACTCGAACGCCGCTGCCAGGCGACCGAGGCGCCCGAGGTAGCGCTCTCGTTGCGCGACGACGTGGACGTCGTCGGAGAGCGCCGCGACGCCTGCGGCCTGGGCGGGCCCCGGCACCATGAGGCCCTGGTGCTTGCGGATCTCGGAGCAGTACCGCACCAGCTCGGCGTCGCCGGCGTAGAAGCCGACCCGCACGCCGGCCAGGTTCGAGCGCTTCGAGAGGGAGTGCACGGCCAGGACGCCCGAGGAGCCGCTCCGGAGGATGGAGCGCCCCGGCCGGGCCACGGCGCCCACCGGATCGCCGGCCCACGTGAACTCGACGTAGCACTCGTCGGAGCAGACCACCACGCCGCGCTCACGACCCCACGCGGCGGCCGCGTCGAGGTCGTCCAGCGCGCCCGCGGGGTTGCCCGGCGTGTTCACCCAGAGGCAGAGCGCCCGGGCAGCGTCGGCCGGATCGACGGTGTCGAGGCGGAGCCGCCAGCCCTCGTCGACGTCGACGGGCACGGCGCGGCACCCGGCGAGCAGGGCGCCCATCTCGTAGGTCGGGTACGACACCGCCGGGTACAGCACCGTGTCGCGCCGGGGGTCACGGAGCCGGAGCAGATGCGGCAACCCGGCGACCAGCTCCTTCGTCCCGACGCACGCCGCGACCTCGGTGTCGGGGTCGACCGTCACCCCCAACCGGTGGAGGAACCAGCGGCTGATGGCCGTGCGCAGCGGCAGCGTGCCGATCGACGGCGGGTAGCCGCGCTCGGTGCCCGACGACGCCAGCGCGTCGACGACCGACGGCGGCGGCGCGTCGCACGGCGTGCCGATCGAGAGGTCGATGACCTCGTCGTGGTGCTCCGCGGCGAGGGCGACGATCTCGCGGAGTCGGTCGTACGGATAGGGCGGCGGCACGAAGCCGGCGCGGTCGCCCGTCACGAAGCAGCCTCGAAGCCGGGGCCGTCCGAGCGGCGGACGAACTCCTCGACCTTCGACCGCTCCGATGCCCCGAGGCGAGCCCGGATCACCATCCCCGTCTCCCCCTGCGTCTCCGACAGCACCTCGCCGCCACGGTGGATGGCGGCGAGGACGTCGCCCCGTTCGAACGGCACCAGCAGCTCGACCACCGGCACCATCGCCCGCAGGCGATCGCCGACCACCTGGAGCAGCTGGTCCAGGTTCTCCCCGGTAGCGGCCGACACCGCCACCGCGCCCGGGTGCTGCGCGACCAGCCGCGCCGCCGAGTTGGGGGCGATGTCCGCCTTGTTCACGACGACGAGCTCCGTGATGTCCCCGGCGCCGATCTCGGACAGCACGCTGCGCACTGCCTCGAACTGGACGTCGGGGTCCGGCGCCGACGCGTCGACGACGTGCAGGACGAGATCGGCTTCCGCGGTCACCTGCAGCGTGGACGTGAACGCCTCGACCAGGTGGTGGGGCAGCTTCCGCACGAAGCCGACGGTGTCGGTGACGAGCACGGACTCGCCCCCGGGCAGCTGGAGCCGCCGCGTCGTCGCGTCCAGCGTGGCGAAGAGGCGGTCCTCGACCAGGACGCCGGCGTCGGTGAGCCGGTTGAGGAGCGTCGACTTGCCCGCGTTCGTGTAGCCGACGATCGCCACGTGGTGGAGCCCGGAGCGGCGGCGGCCCTTTCGCTGGGTGTCGCGGTGCTGGGAGATCTCCCGCAGCTCGCTCTCCAGCTTGTGGATGCGCCGGACGATCCGCCGTCGGTCCACCTCGAGCTGCGTCTCACCGGGGCCCCGGGTGTTGATGCCGGCACCCTGCTGGCTCATCTGCCGGCCCTTGCCCCGCATCCTGGGCAGTCGGTACCGCAGCTGGGCCAGCTCGACCTGGACCTTGCCCTCCTGGCTGGAGGCGTTCTGGGCGAAGATGTCGAGGATGACGGCGGTGCGGTCGATCGCCGTCCGCTTCAGCAGCTTCTCGAGGTTGAACTGCTGGGCCGGGGCGAGCTCGTCGTCGAAGACCACGGTGTCGCAGTCGGTCGCCACGGCGACGTCGCGGATCTCGAGCGCCTTGCCCTTGCCGACGTAGGTCGCCGGGTCGGGGGCGTTGCGTCGCTGGACGAGCCGTCCGACCGCGTCCGCCCCCGCCGTGTCCACGAGGCGCTCCAGCTCGTCGAGGTTCGCCTCGACGTCGTCGCCCCGGTTCTCCTGGGTGGCCACGCCGACCAGCACGATCCGCTCCCGGAAGGACCGGTCGATGAGCCCCCCGCCGTCGCCGCCGAACTCTCCGAAGGCGCCGCGGTGGTCGCTCTGCTGCTGGGTGGTGGTGTCGTCCCTGTCGGTCACGGAACCACCACCTCCCCGATGTACGTCGCCGGGCCACGCAGCTCGATCGTCTCGCCGATCCGCACCTCGGCGACACCGCCCGGCACCTCGACGGTCACGATGTCGCCGGCGAGCCCCCAGTCCCGGGCGGCCACGGCCGCGACGGATGCGCCGGAACCGCAGGCCTGCGTGACGCCCACCCCGCGCTCCCAGTGGACGAGCCGGATGGCGTCGGGCCCGACGGCCTCCAGCGCGTGGACGTTGATCCCGCCGGGGAAGACGCGCTCCACCTCCGGGCCGACCCGGGCGATGTCGACCTCGTCGACCGACGGCACCTCGATCACGATGTGCGGGTTGCCGATCGAGAACGTGGCGTGGCGACCGATCGCTCCGGCGACGACGTCGGGCACCTCTGGACCGCTGCTGACGGCGCCCATGTCGACCCGGACCCACGAGGTCAGCGGATCCTCGGTGGCCTCGAACGCGAGCACCCGGCGCCCTGCCGGGGTGTCGACGACGGTCTCCCCCCGGTCGATCTGACGGGCCCGTGCGTCGGCTTGGACGAGGCAGCGGATGCCGTTGCCGGAGATCTCCGCCTCGCTGCCGTCGGCGTTGTGCAGCACCATGCGCAGGTCGGCGCCGGACCGCTCGGCGGGCAGGCCCCACAGGAGCCCGTCCGCGCCGATGCCACGGTGCCGATCGCAGAGCGCGACGGCCACGGCGGGGTCGACCGACAGGCCCGGGTTCCGGGAGGCGAGCACGACGAGGAAGTCGTTGCCCAGTCCGTGGTGCTTGGTCAACCGCAACGTGCCATCCGGTTCGTGTCGTCCATCGTCTCGTCGATCGCGTCGATCGTCGGTCCACCCACGCTATCGACCGGACGCGGTCACTCGAACCGCATTACCCGACCCGCTCGGTGCCTCAGGCGACGCCCCACCGTTCCAGGACTGCGTCCGCCAGGGCGTCCACGCCCGCGAGCCCGTCCACGTCGAGCCACACCACGCGTGGGTCGCGCCGGAACCAGCGGTCCTGGCGGACCGCGAAGCGGCGCGTCCTCATGACCGCCTCGTCGACGCACGCCTGCAGCGGGCGCTCGTCTCGCACGTGCGCCAGGAGCTCCCGGTAGCCCAGCGCCTGCGCGGCGGTGCGGGACCAACCGCCGGGGCGCGCGTCGAGCGCCCGCACCTCGTCGAGGAACCCCGCCGCCATCTGCTCGTCGAAGCGCTCGGCGATCCGGGCACGCAACGCCGGACGGTCGATCCGGAGCCCGACCTGGAGCACGCCGCTGTCGGGGTAGACGGTCAGTCCCGGTCCGAACGACGAGAAGGGACGTCCCGTCCCGATCGTGACCTCGAGCGCCCGGAGGACGCGGCGCCGGTTCGTCGCCTCCATGCGACTCGCCCCCTCCGGGTCGAGGCTGCGCAGACGCGCGTGGAGGGCCGCCGTGTCGGGCTCCGCCTCCAATGCTTCGGTGACCTCGGGGAACCGCGGTGGGATCGTCAGCGCGTCGACCACCGCCCGGTGGTAGAGGCCGGTCCCGCCGACCAGGATCGCAGGCCGCCCCCGATCGGCGAGGTCATCGAGGACCTGCCTCGCCTGCTCCTGGAACCAGCTCGCCGAGCCCTCCTCCTCCGGGTCGAGCAGGTCGAGGAGGTGGTGCGGGACCTCGGCGCGGTCCTGCCGGCTGGGCTTGGCGGTGCCGATGTCCATGCCCCGGTAGACCTGCATCGAATCGACCGACACCAGCTCCGCGCCCGTGCGCCGGGCGAGCTCCATGGCGAGGGCGGACTTCCCCGACGCCGTGGGACCGACGACGGCCAGCGGCGCGGGCGGAGCGGCCGTCACGCCACGGCGACGGGGATGCGTGTCCGGTGCGTCGCGACGTGCGTGACCTCCTGGAGCTCGCCGCGGAGACTCGACAGGCCGGCGTCCGTGACCAGCACCGTGGCGTACGAGCCCCATCGGATCGCCTGGTCCGCCCGGAAGTGGACGAGCTTGTTCTGTCGGGTCCGACCGGTGAGCTGCTGGGGGTCCCGCTTCGAGGGACCTTCGACGACGACTTCCTCGACACGGCCGATGCGGTCCTGGTTCCTGCGGTGGGAGGACCGCTCGACGACCGCGCGGAGGCGTTCCATCCGCCCGACGGCGACCGCGTGGTCGACCTGCTCGGCGACCATCTCGGCGGCCTCGGTGCCGGGCCGCGGCGAGTACACGAACGTGAACGCCGAGTCGAACGCCGCCTCGGCGGCCAGCTCGAGGGTGGCCTCGAAGTCGGCGTCGGTCTCGCCCGGGAACCCGACGATGATGTCCGTCGAGACGGCCAGGTCGTCGATGCCCGATCGGGCAGCGGCCAGCCGCTCCAGGTAGCGCGCCCCGGTGTACCCGCGGTGCATCCGGGCGAGCACACGATCGCTCCCCGACTGGAGTGGCAGGTGGAGGTGCTCGCACACCGCCTCGGTCTCGGCCATCGCGGCGATCGTCTCGCTTCGGAGGTCCTTCGGGTGGGGGCTGGTGTAGCGGACCCGGCGGATCCCCTCGACGAGACCCACGGCACGCAGCAGGTCGGCGAACAGCGGCCGAGCCCGGCGACCCTCCTCGACCCAGGCGTCGCCGGCACGGAGGCGGGCGACGTCGTCGTGGGCGTCGCGCAGGGACAGCGCCAGGTCGCGTCCGTAGGAGTTCACGTTCTGACCGAGGAGCGTCACCTCGGTGACCCCCTCCTCCGCCAGGCTCCGCACCTCGTCGACCAGCTCCCCGAACGACCGGCTGGCCTCCGGGCCCCTCACGGCGGGGACGATGCAGAAGGCGCACGAGTTGTCGCAGCCGATCTGGATCGTGACCCACGCGGCGTAGGACACCTCACGGCGTGTCGGCAGGGCGGTCGGGAACGCGTCGTGGTCCTCGAGCACGGTCGCCTCGAGGATCTCGGTCAGGGGGCCCGAGGCGCGGGACTCGTGGAGCAGCTCCACCGCCCGGCCGACGTTGTGGGTCCCGAACACCACGTCGACGTGACCCGCCCGCTGCTGCACGAGCTCCCGGTCCTTCTGCGCGAGGCAGCCGCCGACCATGATCTCCAGCTCGGGGCGACGGTCCTTTAGGGACTTCAGGTGGCCGAGCGTCCCGTAGAGCTTGTTGTCGGCGTTCTCGCGGATGCAGCAGGTGTTGAGGACGACGACGTCGGCGTCGTCGAGAGACGAGGCCGGCGTCATCCCGTCCGCCTCGAGCAGCCCGGCGATCCGCTCGGAATCGTTCTCGTTCATCTGGCACCCGAAGGTGCGCACCAGGTACCGCTTCGTCACGGCGCCATGCTACGGGAGCCGCCCAATCCGCTCGGGCGCCGAGCCCGAACGCTTCCAGGGGAGCCCCCCATCCCACACCACTGGAGGCAACGATGACACCACGAACCCGACGGCCCATCCGGAGCGGAGCCGCCGCGCTGGGCCTTGCCCTCGTCGCGAGCGCCGGTCTCGTCGGCGTGAGCACGACGGTCCCCGCCGGCGCGGCGCCCGCTGCAGCCCTCGCCACGGCCGACGTCGTCGACACCGCGGCGGGTGCGGGCCAGTTCACGACGCTGCTCGCCGCAGCCCAGGCCGCCGGTCTGGTCGACGCGTTGAAGGCCCCCGGCCCGATCACCGTGTTCGCCCCGACCGACGCTGCGTTCACGGCGTTCCTGACCAAGGCCGGCCTCACCGCCGAGCAGCTGCTCGCGAACAAGCCGCTCCTGGCCTTCGTCCTGAAGTACCACGTCGTCGCCGGCGCGATCCGCTCCGGTGACCTCAGCACCTTCAACGGACCCACCACCCTGGCCGGTCCCCCGATGCTCGTCATCAAGGGCCCCAAGGGCGTGCAGATCAACGGCTACTCGACCGTCACCACCGCCGACCTCGAGGCGTCCAACGGCGTCATCCACGTCGTCGACCAGGTCCTGCTGCCGTTCATCGTCCGCTGACCCGTCGAACGACCCGAACACGAGGGCTGGTGGCCTGACGGCCACCAGCCCTTTTCGGGTTCCGCCGCCCGAACGCCGTGTCGAGGGGACGCCCCCTCTCAGTCGAGTGAGATCGGAAGGTCGTCCGGGTCCATGAGGTCGATCGCCGACTCGTCCTCGCCCTCGGCGTCGACGCCGATCCCGGCAGCCGTGCGCACCTTCTCGGAGATCTCGACCATCACCTCGGGGTTCTGGATCAGGAAGCTCTTGGCGTTCTCCCGACCCTGCCCGAGCTGCTCGCCCTCGTACGTGTACCAGGCGCCCGACTTCTTCACGAGCGACTGGTCCACCGCCAGGTCGAGCACGGCACCTTCCCGGCTGATGCCGTGGCCGTACATGATGTCGAACTCGGCCTGGCGGAACGGCGGCGCCACCTTGTTCTTCACGACCTTGACCCGGGTGCGGTTGCCGACGACCTCGACACCGTCCTTGATCGCCTCGATGCGGCGGATGTCGAGCCGGACCGAGCTGTAGAACTTGAGCGCCCGACCGCCCGGCGTGGTCTCGGGCGAACCGAACATCACACCGATCTTCTCCCGCAGCTGGTTGATGAAGATGCAGATGGTGTCCGTGCGGTTCAGGTTCGCCGTGAGCTTCCGGAGCGCCTGGGACATGAGCCGGGCCTGGAGGCCGACGTGCGTGTCGCCCATGTCGCCCTCGATCTCGGCCTTGGGGGTGAGCGCCGCCACCGAGTCGATGACCACCACGTCGAGCGCCCCCGACCGGACCAGCATGTCCGTGATCTCCAGCGCCTGCTCACCGGTGTCGGGCTGCGAGATGAGCAACTGGTCCACGTCGACGCCGATCTTGGCGGCGTAGACGGGGTCGACGGCGTGCTCGGCGTCGATGTAGGCGCACGCCCCACCGTTGCGCTGCGCCTCGGCCACCACGTGCATGGCGAGGGTGGTCTTGCCGGACGACTCCGGACCGTAGATCTCGGTGACCCGCCCACGGGGCAGGCCACCGACACCGAGGGCGATGTCGAGCGGGAGGGCGCCGGTGGACACGGTGCCGACCTTCATCGACCCCTTCTCGCCCATCCGCATGACGGAGCCCTTGCCGAACTGCTTCTCGATCTGGCCGAGGGCCATGTCGAGCGCCTTGTCGCGGTCGTTTGCGTTGCGGTCTGGGGTGCTCATGGGGGACTGCCTTCCTGGGTCGTGGATGCGGTTCTCGAGGCGGGCCCAGTCGGCCTGCGTCTGATGAGGGTCACCCTACGAAGGGGGTGTGACACCGACGTGGAGCGGCGTCACACCAGCGTAATTGCGAACACTCGTTCGATCAACGACCCTCGGTGGATTTCTCCCCGCCCGACGCCAGGAGCTCCCGCCGCACCAGAGCGAGGGCCGAGATCACCGAGAACTCGCGCACCTGGTTCCGGCGCCCCGGCAGCCTCAGCTCGGCCGACACGGGGGGCCGGTCCCCTACGACCACCCCGATGCACACCGTGCCCACCGGCCGCCCCTCGCTCTCGTCGGGCCCGGCGACCCCGGTCGTCGCCACCGCGACGTCCGCGCCGCACACCCGCGCCGCACCGAGGGCCATCTGCTCGGCCGCCTCGGTGGTGACGACCGGACCCTCGGGCACCCCGAGGACCCCGAACTTCACCTCGGGGTCGTAGGCGATCACCCCACCCCGGAACACGTCGGAGGCGCCCGGGACGCCGCACAGGCGAGCCCCCATGAGCCCGCCGGTGAGCGACTCGGCCACGGCCAGCGACCAGCCCCGCGCTCGGCAGAGGTCGAGGACCACCGACTCCATGGTCTCGTCGTCGACGCCGAAGATCAGCTCGTCGCCGAGGACGCCACGCAACCTCGCCTCTTCGTCGGCGAGGATCGCCTCGGCCTCGGCATCGGTCGCGGCCTTGGCCGTGATGCGGACCTTCATCCCCTCGATGCCCGACGCCAGGAAGGCCAGCGTCGGGTTCCCCAGCGCGTCCAGCTCGATGATGCGGGGTGCCAGCCGCTCCCCCAGCCCCGACTCGCTCTCCCCCCAGGTGCGGAGCGTGCGGCTCCTGATCACCGACGCCTCACCCGACCGCTCGCGCAGCTCCGGGAGGATCTCGCCGGTCATCATCTCCTTCATCTCCCACGGCACGCCCGGCACGGCGTACACGACCTTGTCGACGCCGCCGAACGTGATCGGGCACCGGAGTCCTGGCGCGGTCCCGGGCTGGGTCTCGAGGAAGCTCGCTCCGTCCGGGAGCATCGCCTGGGTCAGGTTGTTCTCGGGCATGTGCCGGTCACGTCCCCGGAACATCCAGCGGATGAGGTCGGCGCGGTCCTCGTCGAACACCAGCTCGGTGCCCATCACCTGGGCCAGCGCCAGCCGGGTGAGGTCGTCCTGGGTGGGACCCAGGCCGCCGCAGCAGATCACCGCGTCCGAGCGCTCCAGGGCACCGGTGATCGCGGCGACGATCCGGTCGATGTTGTCCCCCACCTTCGTCTGGAGGAGCGAGTCGATGCCCGAGAGGGCGAGCTGCTCGCCGATCCAGGCGGAGTTGGTGTCGACGATCTGCCCGAGGAGCAGCTCCGTCCCGATGGCGACGACCTCACAGCGCATCGGCGCACGGTAGCGGCGCCGACGGCCCCCCCCGGGGCCGGAAGGATGAGGCCCGGTCGCGCAGTCGACGAAGCGAGCCTGCGAGCGAAACGGAGCGGAGCTGGCCGGGCCCGTGAGAACTAGCGCGCCATGGTGGTGGCGTACGAGGCCGCCGCCCGGAGGTACTGGGCCCCCGACACCAGTCCGACCACGACGCCGAGCCACAGCGTGCCCGACGAGAGCCAGTCGAGCTCGGTGGTGGGCGGCAGCGTGATCCACCCGACCGACCCGAGCTGCAGGAAGGTCTTCCACTTGGCGAGCTTCGACGCGGGGATGGCGAGGCCCTGGCGGACGAACCGCGCCCGGAGCCAGCTCACGGCGATCTCCCTCACGACGATGAGGAGCAGCGCGAACCAGCCCAGGAGGAACTGGCCCTGCGAGCACATGATGCCGACCCCGCCCAGCACGAGGACCTTGTCGGCCAGCGGGTCGAGGAACGCGCCCGAACGGGTCGTGCCGTACCGGCGGGCCAGCGTGCCGTCGAGGAGGTCCGAGGTGGCCAGCACGAACCACACGCCCACGAGCGGCCACGAGCTCTGGTCGGGGTCGGCGAGCATCATGGCGAAGGCGAAGGGCGCGAACGCGATGCGGGCGATCGTGACGGCGTTCGCCGGCGTCCAGATCGCGCCGGGGCCGTACGAGGCCTGCCGGCCGACCCTCGTCCCCGCCAGGGGCTCCCCGCTCAGCGCGTCACCGCCGAGCGCCTCACGGCCGAGCGCCTCGCCGGTCACGGTGCACCGACCAGGTCCGGGCCGGCGGCCGCGGTGATCGTCACCTTGGCGAACGTGCCCGGCACGACGTCCGCGGGGAGCTCGACGATGCCGTCGATCTCGGGCGCCTCGCGGTGGGACCGGCCGACGCCGGGCGCGTCGACGAGCACCTCGACCGTGCGGCCCACCCACGCGTCGCTGCGCGCCGCGGTGATGTCGTCCTGCAGCTCGCGCAGCTCGGCGAGGCGATCGTCGACGAGGGACGGGTCGACGGCACCGTCGAGGCCCGCCGCGTACGTGCCGTCCTCCGCGGAGTACGAGAAGAACCCGCACCAGTCGAGCTGGGCCTCCTCCACGAAGCGCAGGAGCGCGTCGTGGTCCGCCTCGGTCTCGCCGGGATAGCCCACGATGAAGTTGGACCGGAAGGCGGCGTCCGGTTCCCGTCGCCGGATCACCTCGATGCGGTCGAGGAAGCGCTCGCCGTCGCCCCATCGGCGCATCCGCCGCAGCAGCGGCCGCGACACGTGCTGGAGCGAGAGGTCGAAGTAGGGCATCCCCGTGCGGCACATCACATCGATCAGACCGTCGGTGAGGTCGGATGGATACAGGTACAGCAGACGAACTCGCGGTGTCCGCTCGGCGACGGCCTCCACGAGGGGCACGATCGAGCGCTCGCCGACCCCCTGATCACGCCCGTAGGCGGCCAGATCCTGCGCGACGAGCACGATCTCCTGGGCGGCGAGGGCCTCGACCTCCTCGAGGATCGACTCGACCGTGCGCGAGCGCTGCGGGCCCCGGAACGACGGGATGGCGCAGAAGCCGCATGCCCGGTCGCAGCCCTCGGCGACCTTCACGTAGGCCCACGTCGACGTCGACGCCGGCCGCGGCAGGTTCAGGAGGTCGAAGTCCGGCAGCGGCGCCGCAGCGACGGGGATGCGGGCTCGCGTCGGCGCCAGGGGCGCGGACAGCGGCGCGGTCACGGAGTGCCCGAACGGCGCGACGAGGTCGATCTCGGGGACGGCGGACGCGAGCTCGTCGCCGTATCGCTCGGCCATGCAGCCCGTGACCACCAGCTTGGAGCCGTCGGAGCGGGCCTCGGCGGCGGCGAGGATCGTGTCGATCGACTCCTGCCGGGCGCTCTCGACGAACGCGCACGTGTTGATGACGACGAGGTCGGCGTCCTCGATCGAGGCCGCCTCGGTCAGCCCGTCGGACGCGAACGTGCCGACCAGCTTGTCGGAGTCGACCTGGTTCTTCGGGCAGCCCAGGGTCTCGACCCAGTAGCGAGACCCGTGGGAGGTGTCCGTCATCGCCCTCACAGCGTAGGCGGGAACGCTCGTCGGACCTCGAACGGGGTCGGTGGACGAGCGTCACTCCACGGCGGCAGGCGGCCTGTCACCGCGGCGTGCAACAGTCGGGCATGGCTTTCGGACAGGCGTCAGGACCGCCCGCCCCGGCGCGTCAGGTGCAGGAGCTGCTCGCGCTCCTGCAGGCAGCAGGTCACGAGGACTTCCGCGACGCACGGGGCCCGATGGGCTTCACCCAGCGGCAGGCCGCGGGGAAGTTCACGCGCGACGAGGTCACGGCCTTCATCGAGCAGCTCCAGGCCGAGCTGGACCCCGACGCGGCGGCGCACGAGCCGGTCACGCCGGCGCCACGGTTGTCGGCCGCCGAGCAGGCGGTCCGCAAGCTGTCGGACCAGCAGCTCGCCGCGGAGCTGCAGCGGCGCGGCTGGGTCGTGATGGAGCCCTAGGCGCGCCGCCGGGCGCCGTCAGCGCGCATGCGCCGGCGCGAGTCCGGGGCGGGGCCACTCGGCCCGCAGCAGGCGGCCCGTGCCGGACGAGGTGATCAACGCCGTGCGGAGGTCCGGCCCACCGAAGCAGACGTTCGTCACGAGCGGATCGTCGATCGGTGTGTGCTCGATCGTCGCGCCGTCCGGCGAGATCGCCGTGATCCCGGCGTCCTCCAGCCCGAGCGTCCCCACGCACACCCATCCGTCGCCGTCGACGGCGAGCGAGTCGAACATCGCGAGCCCGGGAGCGCCGTACAGCAGCTGCCCACCGGCGTGCAGGCCCGTGTGCGACGCCACCTCACCCGGGCCGGTCACCGCCCAGGACCAGACCCGGCCGGTGTGCGTCTCCGCCACGTAGAGGGTCGTGCCGTCGGGCGACAGGCCCACGCCGTTCGGTGCGTCGAGCGGGAACACGACCTCGCGGATCGAGGAGCCGTCGGCCAGGGCGTAGTGGACGCCGGTCCGATCGCTCGATCGCTCCATCCGGAGCCCGTGGTCGGTGAAGTAGAAGCCGCCGTGACGGTCGAACACGAGGTCGTTGGGGGCACGCAGCTCACGACCGTCGCACTCGGTGTACAGGGTCTCGACGGCGCCGCTGTCGAGGTCGACGCGCTGGATCGAGCCGGGTCGCCAGCTCGCCGGAGGCGGCCCGGGGAGCGTGAGGCCACCGAGGTCGACCCACTCGAACGCCTCGCCGTTGTTGCACACGTAGACCGCACCGTCGGGGCCGATCGCCGCGCCGTTCGGACCGCCCCCGCAGTCGGCGACCACCTCGACGGAGCCGTCGGGGTGCACCCGGCTGAGCGTCCGGCGGGCGATCTCGACCAGCAGGACGGAACCGTCCTCCATGGCGATCGGCCCCTCCGGGAACCGGAGCCCCTCCGCCACCACGCTCGTGCTCAACGGTGTCCGGTCCATGCGATCTCCTCGGTGCGACGAGGCGTGACGCTACCCATCACCGTTCTGTCCCGCTCCGTGCGACAGGACTGTCACTCGGAGCGGGACAGAACCGGGTCAGGTGCGGGCCTGGTTGCTCGCCCACCGGTCCTGTGCTCCGCTGTCCTCGTGCCGAGAACGCGATCACGTCTCCTCGACCTCGCCCTGGCGGTGTTCCTGCTGGTCATCGCCGTCGTCGCCGTGAAGGTGACGTTCTTCGGCGACGACGACCCGCCGAGCCCGCTCACCCTCGAGACGAGGCTCGAGGAGATCGCCGAGCTGCGCACCGCCCGCCTCACCACCACGGGCACGGCGTCGTTCGGGAAGTCGGCGGGCGCCTGGTGGGAGAAGATCGGCGAGTTCTTCGTCGGTGACAACGCCACCCTGGCCGGCACGGTGACCATCGACGGCTACGTCGACCTGCGGAACCTCCGGCCCCGGGACGTCACGGTGGAGGACGACCGCGTCACGCTCCGCGTGCCGCAGCCCCGCCTCGGCGATCCCGTCCTCGACGTCGACTCGGTCCGCGTGCTGGACGAGAGCGAGGGGCTGTTCACACGCCTCGACGACGTCCTCAGCTCGGGTGCCGCCGAAGACAGCGAGCTCATCAAGGACCTCCAGTCGTCGCTCGCCGACCAGATCGCCCAGCGCCGACCGGAGCTGCTGGAGATGGCACGAGACTCGGCCACCGAGCTGCTCACGGCGTTGCTCGAGGGCCTCGGGTTCACCGACGTCACGATCGAGTTCGGCGAGGGCGGGGCCTGACCCTCGTCCGAGGTCAGTCGTCGTCGAGGGGGATCCCGAACCCGCCCGGTGCGGCAGCGTGCGGCGTGTCGTCCTCGAAGTCGTCCCCGTCGCCCTCCCCGTCGGACGTCTCCGACGGGGCGCGCCCCATCATCATGTCCAGCTCGGGGACGGTCATCAGGACCTCACGGGCCTTGGAGCCGGTCGTCGGCCCGACGACGCCCCGCTGCTCGAGGAGGTCCATCAGGCGACCGGCGCGGGCGAAGCCCACCTTCAGCTTCCGCTGCAGCATCGAGGTGGACCCGAACCCGGACCGGACGACGAGCTCCATGGCCTGCAGCAGGAGGTCGTCGTCCTCGGCGTCGCCGCTGCCCGCCATGCCGGCCGGGAGGGACGGCGTGTCCTCGCCCTGCACGTCGTCGACGAAGTCGAGCTCCTTGACCTGGCGGCGCCAGTGGGAGACGACCTTGGCCGCCTCGGCCTCCTCCACCCAGCAACCCTGGAGGCGGTCGCCGGTGCCCGAGCCCGGCCCGAGGAGCAGCATGTCGCCCTTGCCGACCAGCTTCTCCGCCCCGCCGTAGCCGAGGATGACCTTCGAGTCCGTCGTGGTCGCGACCGAGAACGCGAACCGGGCCGGGATGTTCGCCTTGATCACGCCGGTGATGACGTCGACCGACGGGCGCTGCGTCGCGATCACGAGGTGCACCCCGACGGCACGAGCCTTGGCAGCGATGCGGTTGATCGACTCCTCGACGTCACGGGCGGCGACCATCATCAGGTCCGCCAGCTCGTCGACCACCACGAGGATGAACGGCAGGCGCGAGTACTCGATCTCCTCGCCGAGCTCCGGCTGCAGCTCCCCGCGGTCGAACGCGGCGTTGTAGCCACCGATGTCACGGAAGCCGACCTTCTCGAGCAGCTCGTATCGGCGTTCCATCTCCTTGACCGCCCAGGACAGCGCGTTCGCCGCCTTCTTGGGGTTCGTCACCACCTGCGTGAGCAGGTGCGGCACGCGGTTGTACTGGGTCAGCTCGACGCGCTTGGGGTCGACGAGGATCAGGCGCACCTGATCCGGGGTGGCCCGCATCAGGATCGACGTCATGATCGAGTTGATGCACGAGCTCTTGCCGGCGCCGGTCTGACCGGCGATCAGGACGTGCGGCATCGTGGCCAGGTTCACGAGGATGTTGCGACCCTCGATGTCGCGACCCACCGCCACCTCGAGCGGGTGGGACGAGCGCTGCGCCTCGGATGAGGTGAGGATGTCGCCCACCGCGACGACCTGCCGCTTGGCGTTGGGGACCTCGACGCCGATGGCCTGCTTGCCCGGGATGGGCGCCATGATGCGGACGTCGGGCGAGGCCATCGAGTACGCGATGTCCTTCTGCAGGTTGATGACCGAGTTGACCTTGACCCCGATCCCCAGCTCGAGCTCGTAGCGGGTGACGGTCGGGCCCACCACCATGCCGGACAGGCGGGTCTGGACGCCGTGCTCGGCGAGGGTGGCCTCGAGCTGTCGGCCGCGCTCGGCGACGGCGTCGGTGTCGACCTCCTGCGCCCCCGAGCGCGACAGCAGGCTCATCGGGGGCAGCGTCCACTGGGAGCCGTGCGGCGTGGTGCCGCCGAGGTCCATCTCGAGCTGGGTGGGCTCGACGTTGGACGGCAGGAACACCGTCGGCTCGGACGGAGCGGGAGGTGCCGCAGGAGCGCCGCCGGGCGCCTTCGGCTTGCGGGTGCGCTTGGCCGGGAGCCCCTGGCCGTCGGCGTCCTGGTCGAAGAACGGGGTGGTCGGATCGACACCTTCCTCCGGGGGCTGGTCGCCCACCCGGAACAGGTCGTCGAGCCAGGCGCGCATCGCCGCGACGGCCGGTCGCGCCCCGCGGGCGACGAGGCCGGCGAGCTCGTGGAGCGACTTGCCGCTCACGAGGGACACACCGAGGATCCCGATCAGCACGAGGACCGCGGCGGCGCCCCACGGGCTGAGCAGCGCGCCGAGGGGGGTCCCCACCACCGCGCCGAGGAGGCCGCCCGCGTCACGGACCTGGTCCAGCCCCTCCTTCGCCTCGTCGAGGAGCGCGAGGTGCAGGAGTCCCGCGACGACCAGCGCGAGCAGCCCGCCCCCGATCGCCCGCCGGACGACGGGGCGCGAGTCGAGGTCCTCCTCGTCGGGCTGGCGGTGACGGGCGACGAGCATCATCACGGCGCCGGCGACGAGCGCCGGGGGCACGAGGTAGCGCAGCGTCCCGACGAGGATCCCGAACCCGCTGGAGAGGCCCTTGCCCACCGGACCGGCCGACGCCGCATAGACGCCGAGCCCGCCGACGATGCCGACGGCGATGAGCACGATGGCGGCGATGTCGAGGCCGTAGCCGTCCAGCAGCGGCGTGCGCTCGTCGGCCGGCGTCGGGACGGGACGCCCGCGAGTGGGTGTGGCCGCGGACTTCGGTGTGCTCCTCGCGCCCTTGGCGGGGCGCGACGCGGGCTCCCGACCGGCGGTCGAGCGCGACGAGCCGGACTTGGCTCGCGGGGAGGGGCGTTGAGAGGTGGCCACGGTGCCAGCGAGGCTACCGGCCGCCTCCGACAGCGTGGTGGAGCACCCCCACGTTCCGCGGGACCAGATCGACCATGTTCGTCATGAAAGTGGTCGAATGGGTCCCGCAGAACACGAGATCAGGCCTGGACGACCACCGGGACGATCATGGGACGGCGCCGGGTCAGCTCGCTGACCGTCGACCCGGCAGCGCGTCGCACCACCTTCTCCAGCCCTGCGACGTCGAGGCCCTGCTTCTCGGTGAGCGCCGCCACGACGTTGGTCCGGACCCGCTCGACCACTCGCTTGGCGAGGTCGCCCGCGTCCTCCTGGGCGACCCAGCCGCGGGTGGCCACCTCGGGCCCTGCGATCAGGTCGCGTGTCTGGAGGTCGACGCACACGATCACCGCGACGACGCCCTCGTCACCGAGGATCCTCCGCTCCCCCAGGGTCCCGTGGCTGATGTCGCCGACGGTGCCGTGCACGTAGATGTACTCGGCCGGGACGCGCTCGCCCAGGTGCGTTCCCTGGTCGTCGAGCACCAGCGTGTCGCCGTCCTCGGCGATCACGACGTGGTCGTCGGCCACGCCCATGAGACGTGCGAGGCGGCCGTGGGCGATGAGGTGCCGGTACTCGCCGTGCACCGGTGTGAACCAGTCGGGTCGGGCGACGGACAGGAAGAGCTTCAGGTCCTCCGACTTGGCGTGGCCGGTGGCGTGCACGTCGGAGATCCCGGAGTGCACGACCTCGGCACCGAGCCGCACGAGGTTGTCGATCACCTTGGTGACGGCGTTCTCGTTGCCCGGGATGGGGTGGCTGGAGAGGATCACCGTGTCGTCCGGCGTGATCTTCAGCCATCGGTTCTCGTTGCCCGACATGAGGGTGAGGGCGGACATGGGTTCGCCCTGCGACCCCGTCGAGACGATGCACACCTGGCCGGGCTCGAAGTCGTCGATGTCCTCGATGTCGATCAACGACCGCTCGGGGATGTTCAGCACGCCCATCTCGCGGGCGAGCCCGATGTTGCGTCGCATCGACCGCCCGAGCGGGGCGATCACCCGGTTGAAGGCCACCGCGGCGTCGGCGATCTGCTGCACCCGGTGGATGTGGCTGGCGAAGCACGCCGTGATGACCCGCCGGCCGATGTTGTCGTGCATCAGGTCGTAGAGGACCGTGCCGATGGACGTCTCCGAGCGGGCGTGGCCGTGCTGGTCGGCGTTGGTGGAGTCGCTCAGCAGGAGGCGGATCCCCTCCCCCGAGGCCAGGGCGCCGATGCGGGCGAGATCGGTGAGGCGGCCGTCGACCGGCGTGAGGTCGAGCTTGAAGTCGCCGCTGTGCAGGATCGTCCCCTGCTCGGTGTGGAACGCCGTGGCGAACCCGTGCGGCACCGAGTGGGTGACGGGCAGGAACTCGCAGTCGAACGGGCCGATCTGCCGACGCTCGCCGTCCTTGACCGGGATGAGCTGGAGGTTCTTGAGGCCGGCCTCCTCGAGGCGACCGCGGGCGAGCCCGAGGGTGAGCTCCGAGGCGTAGACCGGCACCATCACCTCGGCCAGGAGGTACTGCAGCGACCCGACGTGGTCCTCGTGTCCGTGGGTGAGGATGATCCCGTCGATGTCCTCGGCGCGGTCGATCAGCCAGCCGAAGTCCGGCAGCACGAGGTCGACGCCCAGCATGTCGGTGTCCGGGAACATGAGGCCGCAGTCGAGGAGGACGATCCGCCCGTGTGCCTCGAACGCCGCGCAGTTCCTCCCGATCTCCCCGAGCCCGCCGAGGAACGTGATGGTGACCGGCGCCGGCATCAGGCGAGCCCGTCGAGCACGGTGCGAGCTGCGGCCTCGACCCAGTCGGGCGCGGGGCCGAGCGGCATCCGGCACTGGCCGACCGGGAGGCCGAGGACCCTGAGCATGGCCTTGGTGGGGATCGGGTTGGGCGATTCCTCGCCGCTCTCGAAGTCGAAGCTCGGGATCAGGCTGGCGTTGATGCGTCGGGCCTGCACGACGTCGCCCTTGCTGTACGCATCGATCATCTCGCCCAGCTGACGGCCGACCCAGTGCGACGCCACCGAGACGACCCCGACCGCGCCGACGGCGAGGAGCGGGAGCGTGAGGGCGTCGTCACCCGAGTACACCTCGATCGACTCGCCGACCTCGGCGATGACGCGGGCCGTCTCCGCCGGGTTGCCCGCAGCGTCCTTGAGCCCGACGATGTTGTCCACCTCGGTGAGCAGCCGGACGATGGTCTCGGTGCCGAGCTTGCGGCCCGTGCGGACCGGGACGTCGTACAGCACGACGGGGAGGTCGGTCGCCGCGGCGATCTGGCGGAAGTGGGCGTCCAGGCCGTACTGCGGTGGTCGGTTGTAGTACGGGGTGACCACGAGGATCCCGTCGACCCCCAGCTCGGCCGCTCGGCGCGAGGCCTCGACCGCGTACGCCGTGTCGTTGGACCCGGTGCCGAGGAGGATCGGCACCGACGTGGCCTGGCGCACCGCCTTCGTGAAGGCGACCTCCTCGCTGTCGCTGAGCACGGGGCTCTCACCCGTGCTCCCGCACAGCACCAGCCCGTCGCTCCCGTTCGTCACCAGCCAGTCGGCCAGCGTGGCGGCCGCGTCGAGGTCGAGCGCCCCGTCCGCGTCGAAGGGGGTGACCATGGCGGTGACGACCCGTCCGAACCTCGGCGTCATGTGGATGTGCCTTTCCTCGATCTTCTGCTGCCGTCCGTCGGGCTCACTGCGAGCGCTCCGTGGCGCGCTCGATGCCGAGCGTGGCCAGGAGGTCTTCGTGCAACTCGAACCACACGGTGTGGAACGAGTCGATCACGGGCTTCGTGAACCACTCCGTGTGACCGGCGTGAACCCGCTCGACGGCGGCCCCGAACCGGTCACTGTAGGTGCCGAACCGGTCGAGGGCACCAGCCAGGGCCTCGACGATCGGCGTGATCGCGACGTGCGTGGCGTCGAGCCGCCGAAGGGCGTCGGCGTCGTGCTGCGGATCCGTGTGGTCGTTGATGCGGGTCTCGCCGTCGACCTCCCGCAGCTGCCAGTCGGTGCACAGCGCGAGGAAGCCGTCGTTGAGCGCGCGGAACTCGCGGTACCGGGCCTCCACCAGGGCGCGGGTGTCCGTGCGGTCGAGCTGCACGGACAGGAGGCGCTCGCCCTCGGCACGCCCCTCGGCGGTGAGGTTCCACCCGACGAGTCGTCCCGAGCGGTGGATCGCCCACCCACGGCGGACCGCGTCCGTCAACGCCGCCTCGACGACGTCGGCGGGGAGGCCGGCGCGCCGCGAGACCTCGGGCGCATCGACGAATCCACCGAGGCGCAGCGCATGCAGGACCCGGCGGAAGACGACCTCACCCAGCTCGCCGTCCACGGCATCGCCGGACGGCTCGGGCGCCAGGAGCTCGCTCACGGCAGCCAAGCTACCGCCGGCCGGGGCGCCGACCTCGCGGGTGACGTGCGCCAGGCAGGTCGTCCGCCGTGACCAGGTGCGGGGCGAGCGCCGATGCGGCATGCTGCCCGGGTGCCGTCACCCGTCGCTGCCATCACCGCCGTCGGCGACGCCACGTCGGACCGGGCGTGGCTCGCGGGTCCGGGTCGGCTGCGATGACCGTCCTCCGGCTCGACCACGTGCAGCTCGCCATGCCGGCCGGCGGCGAGGCCGAGGCGGTCGCCTTCTACGAGGGCGTGCTCGGGATCCCGCACGTCCCCAAGCCGGCGCACCTCGCCGTTCGCGGTGGTTGCTGGTTCGAGCGGGGGTCGCTCAAGGTCCACCTCGGCGTGGACGGGAACTTCCGAGCGGCGACCAAGGCGCACCCTGCGTTCGTCGTCGACGACGTCCGGGAGCTCGCCGCGAGGCTGTCGGCCGCCGGCGTCGCCGTCGTGGAGGACGAGCCGCTCGACGGCTTCGACCGGGTCTACGTGAGCGATCCGTTCGGCAACCGGATCGAGCTGATGCAGGCGCTCGCGTGACCACCGTGCTCACCGCCGAACCCGGCCGGATGAGGGTGGCCGGCTCCCGACTTCCGGCCAGGTTCAGCAGCTCACCGAGCACCGTGGGTCACGTGACGGGAGGAGGCCGCCGATGCGCCTCGTGCTGATGCAGTTCATCTCGCTCGACGGCGTCACCCAGGGCCCGGGCGCACCCGACGAGGACTCCTCCGACGGGTTCGGTCGAGGCGGCTGGTTCGTCCCGTACCTCGAGGAGGGCTTCCTCGGGATCATCCAGGGCTGGGTGGAGCCGTGCGACGCCTACCTGTTCGGGCGGCGCACCTACACCGCGTTCGCCCGCGACTGGCCGAACATGCCCGACCTCGACGACCCGGTCGCGAAGAGCCTGAACACGCTCCCGAAGTACGTCGCCTCGAACACGCTGGCCGAGTCCGAGGCGACCTGGGCGCCGACGACGGTGCTCCGGGGCGACATCACGGCAGCCGTCGCCGAGCTGAAGGCTCAGGACGGTCGAGAGCTGCAGATCCACGGCAGCACCACACTCGGACGGTCGCTGCTCGACGCCGGACTCGTCGACGAGCTCCGCCTCGTCGTCGCGCCCGTCGTGGTCGGCGACGGCCGCCGGCTGTTCGAGCCCTCCGACCATGCGACGGGCCTCCGACTGGTCGACGCCACGACCACCCCACTCGGCCTCGCGGTGCAGACCTACGCCGTCGAGGGGCCCGCCGAGTTCGGCACGTACGACCCCGCGGTGCACCCGCAGCCCGACGACACCTGAACGCCCGACGGGGGTGCGGTGCGCACCTGCGGGCTCAGCGCACCACGGCCGCGACGGCCGCGATCTCGACCAGTGCGCCCGGCACACCGAGTCCGGCGACGATGGCCGCCGTCACGAGGGGCGGCTCGTCGGACGCCAGCTCGGCGGCGATCGCGCCATAGCCCGCGGCGAGGTCGGCACCCTCGACCAGCAGCACGGTCCACTGGATCACGTCCTCGAGCGTCGCTCCACCGGCGGCCAGCGCGATGCGAGCGTTCTCGAGGGCACGACGGGACTGGGCGGCGACGTCGCCCTCCCCCACGAGCGCGCCGTCGGCACCCACGGCGTTCTGGCCGCCGACGTACACCGTCGTCGCGCCCGGTGGCACGACGGCGACGTGGCTGAACGCGGGGCTGACGACGAGCCCCTCGGGACGGAGGCGGCGGATGTGGTCCATCCACCCACCCTCGCACGGTCGGGGGGGGGGGCCCGCGGGGGGCGCGCCCCCGACGACCACGCAGGGACGCCGGTCGAGCTGGAGCTGTCGCTGCGTGGCGTCGTGCACCGGGTCGCGGTGTCGTCGCGCGGTGACGAGCGGTGGTCGGTGTGCTCGCTGCGCAGCGGTGAACAGGTCGACGTGGTCGTCGAGCCGCTCGACGCGACCGCCGTCGTCGTGACCGTCGCCGGTCGGTCGTCCCGGGTGCTGGTGCACCGCGGCCGTGGCGCGGTGGTGGTCGACGTCGAGGGCACCGTGCACCGCGTCGCCGAATCCGCCGTCGGAGTCGTCGCCGCGCCCGGCCCTGCTCTCGTCGTCTCGGTCGCCGTGGACGTCGGTGACGAGATCCAGGCCGGTCAGCGTCTCGGGACGCTCGAGTCCATGAAGACCGAGTCGCCGATCCTCGCCGAGCGCGCGGGGGTCGTCGATCGGGTCCTCGTGCGGCCCGGTGACCACGTCGCCGCTGGTCAGCCGCTGCTGTCGCTGCGCGACGGCGTGGGCGCCGCCGAGGAGGCCGAGCACCCGCAGGACTGGTCGTGGCCCACCGACGACGCGACCGCCGGAGCACCGTTGCTCGACGTCGTCGACGCGGTCGTGCACGGCCGCGAGGTGACCGCCGCGGACCTGGACCTGGTGCACGACGTCCTGGAGCGGCCGGATCCCTCGGGTGGCACCGACGAGCTCGACGTGGCCCTGCGCCGACGACTGCGCGCCTTCGTCGACATCGAGGCGCTCTTCGAACGGAACCTCCTGCTGCTCGACGACCACTCCGGCGCGGTCAGCGCGGAGTCCGCGTTCCACGAGCTGTGCGGTCGGCTCGGCCAGCGCAGCGCCGACGTCGACGGCACCCCGTTGCCGGTCGACCCGCGACCCGAGCTGGAGCCGCTGCTGGCCGAGGCGCTCGGCCGGCCCGTGGGGGAGTGGTCGGACACCCCGGCGCTGCGCCGGGCGCTGTGGCGCCTGGCCTCGACGAGGTCGCGTCTGGCCGAGCGCGAACGCCTGATGACGGCGGTGGTCCGCCGGCTCGCGAGCCATGCGGCCCACGACCGCGGGATGGTCGGAGGGTCCGGCGCCGACCACGACGAGCTGCGCGAACTGCTCGGTCGACTGGAGCAGGTCGCGATCGGGTCGATGGGCACGCTCGCGGGCATCGCGGCGCTGGTCCGCGCCGAGCTCGACACGGCGACCGACACCGTCGCACCGGTCGCCGCGGCGACGGTGGACCCGTGGTCGCTGCGTCCCCTCGCCCGCTACGCGTCGTCCGCGGCCGTGACCTTCGAGGTGCTCGACGCCGCCGAGTCGCCGGCGGGCCGTGTCGCGGTGGTCGTCGTGCAGTCCTGTGAGGAGCCGTCGGACCTGCGCTCGGTGCTCGCGGTGGAACTGCTGGACGTGCCGCGCTCCCTCGCGGACGCCACCGAGGCGCACCTGGACGCCGCCGAGCAGCTCTTCGGCGCCGGCGTCGCGATGCTGCGGCGCCACCGCGAACGGAGTGCTCCGACGGCCGATCGGGACGCGTGGTGGGCCGCGGTCCACATGGTGCTGTCGGGCACGTCGGGCGGTGACGCCGCGACGTTGATGGGGCTGTCGCGCCGCTTCGAGCCGGGCACGCGCGGCCTGGCGCTGTCGGACTTCACGGTGGCCCTGCTGCCCGACGGCGACCCCAGCGGTCCGGGCACCGTCGAGTTCTCGCTGCGTCGACGGGGACACGCCCGCCTCGAGGTCGACGTCGTCGAGGGTGTCGCGCCGGCCCGCACGCGCACAGCGCTCGATCGCCGGGCCCTCACCGCGAAGCGTCTCGGGGTGGTCGACCCGTGGGAGCTGATCGGCCTGCTCGAGGGGCGGGTGAGCCCCGACGAGCTGCCGCACCCGTCGCTCGCGAAGGGCCAGTTCGTGGAGCACGACCTGGCCCCCGCCGACGACGGCGCCGACCGCCTGGTTCCCGTGGACCGCCTGGTTCCCGTGGACCGGCCGCCGGCCGCGCACACGTGCTCGGTGATCGTCGGTGTGGTCGCCAACCCGTTGCCGGACACGACGAGCTGGATGGAGCGGGTCTGGATCGCCGGTGACCCGCTCCGCTCGATGGGCTCGCTGGGGGAGCCGGAGTGCCGTCGCGTCATCGCCGCGATCGACCTGGCCGAGGAGCGCGGCCTGCCCGTCGAGTGGATCTCGCTGTCCTCGGGGGCCCGCATCGCCTGGGACTCCGGCACGGAGAACCTGGACTGGACCGCCGCGGTGCTGCGCCGGATCGTCGAGTTCACCGGCGCGGGCGGCGAGATCGACGTCGTCGTCGCGGGCGTCAACGTCGGCGCCCAGTCGTACTGGAACGCCGAGGCGACCATGCTGATGCACACCCGCGGTGTGCTGATCATGACGCCGGCGTCGTCGATGGTGCTCACCGGCCGGCGTGCGCTCGAGCTGTCGGGCTCGGTCGGCGCGCTCGACGAGATCGGCATCGGCGGGCACGACCGCATCATGGGTCCCAACGGGCAGGCCCAGTACCGGGCCCCCGACCTGGCCGGCGCGATGGCGATCCTCATGGACCACCACACGCTCAGCAGCGGCGCGGGGACCCGACTGCGCAGCTCGGACCCGGTCGACCGCGACGTCAGGAACGACCCCTACGACGGGGTCGAGGACTTCGCGACGGTCGGCGAGATCTTCGACGAGTCGACGAACCCCGGACGCAAGCGGCCCTTCTCGGTCAGGGCGGTCATGGACGCGGTCGTCGACCGGGACGCGCCCCGGCTCGAACGGTGGCGCGCGATGGAGGACGCGGACGGCGCGGTGGTGTGGGAGACCCGCCTGGACGGTCGGGCCGCGACGGTCATCGGGATCGAGTCGCGGGGCCGCCCACGCGGTGGGTCCGCGCCGGTCGACGGACCTGCGGAGTGGGCGGGCGGCACGCTGTACCCGGCCGCCTCGAAGAAGGTCGCCCGAGCGCTGCGGGCCGCGTCGGGCACCCGGCCGGTGGTCGTGCTCGCGAACCTGTCGGGCTTCGACGGCAGCCCCGAGTCGCTGCGGCGACTGCAGCTGGAGTACGGCGCGGAGATCGCACGAGCGGTGGTCGACTTCGAGGGCCGCATCGTGTTCGTCGTGATCGGCCGGTACCACGGCGGCGCCTACGTCGTGTTCTCGAAGCGGCTCAGCGAGGGCCTGGTCGCGCTCGCGGTCGAGGGCAGCTACGCCTCGGTCATCGGCGGTGCCCCTGCGGCCGCGGTGGTGCTCACCCGCGACGTGCGTGCCCGCGTCGCCGCCGACCCAGCGGTCGTCGCCGCGGCGGAGCAGCTCGAGGCCGCCGTCGGCCCCGACGAACGCATGCGGCGCCTCGAGGCGCTGGACGCCGCGAGGGCCGCAGCGCAGGCGACCGCCCGTGCCGAGGTCGCCGCCGAGTTCGACGCGGTGCACACCGTCGAACGGGCCGTCGAGGTGGGCTCGCTCGATGCCGTCATCCCTGCGGCGCGACTTCGGCCCGAGATCGTGTCGGCGCTGACTCCGGACCCCTGAGGCGCCACGACGTACGAATCGCTGACGTCCAGCGCTTGACTGACTTCACCCACTTTGTTAGGCATACCTGACAATGAGCGGTCACAGTTCCGGAAGCACGATCCCCACCCACTCCGACGGCCTCGCCGGCGACGGACTCGCTGCCGACAGCAGCACCCCCGACAGCAGCACCCCCGACAGCACGGGGGCGGAGGACCTGCCCGCGGCGGTCGCGGCGTACCTCGAGGCCATCTTCGAGCTCGACGAGGACGACATCACCGCGGTGCAGGTCCGCATCGCCGAGCGCATGGGCGTGAGCCGCCCCGCGGTGTCGGAGATGGTCCGCAAGCTCCGTCGCCGGGGCCTGGTGGTGGTCGAGGCGGGCCAGGTCCGGCTGACCGCCGACGGGCTGGAGCACGCCGAGCGCCGCGTGCGTCGTCACCGGATCGCAGAGCGCTTCCTCACCGACGTGCTCGGTCTCGGTTGGGCGCAGGCCCACGCCGAGGCCGAGGCCTGGGAGCGCGTGATGAACGCACGGACCGAGTCGGCCATGTCGGCCGTGCTCGGGGATCCGACGACCTGCCCGCACGGCAACCCGATCCCGGGCTCGGCGTGGACCGATCCCAACGCCGTGCCGCTCGACGAGGTCGCCATCGGGGGCTCGTTCCGGGTCGTGCGCATCACCGAGCAGCTCGAGTTCGTGCCGGGGATGCTCGAGGCGCTCGAGCTCGCCGGGCTGCAGCCCGAGGTGCGTGGTCGTCTCGTCAGCACGTCACCCGACGGTTCGTTCGCGGTCGAGATCGTCGAGGACGGCGACACCCGCCGGCCGCTCGCCCTGGCCGGAGCCACTGCCGAGCGGATCCTCGTGCACCCCGAACCCCTCGCCACCGGAGGCGCCACCGAATGAACGAGATGCTGCGCCTCGCCGCCGCGCTGACCCACCAGCTGCCGCCGGTCGCACTGACCGTGTGGCCCCGCAGCGGGCCGGCCATGGTCGTGTCCCGCGATGCCCGCAACCACCCGGACATCTCGGCGTGCGAGTTCCGGCGCCTCGTCCTGTCCTCGGTCACCGGCGCCTCGCTGCCGCCGGGGCTCTCGTGGATCCTCGACACCGAGGACCTCACCGTCGAGGGCATCGGCGTGCGCCACGTCGGCGACGGCGTCGTTGCGGTCGATCGTCCCGACATGCCGCGCTGGTGGTGGCCGACGTTGCTGCGGGGGACCAGCCTGCCGACGGTCCTGGGCGACGCCGCGATCGATCTCATCGAGCAGGGTCGGGCGTCGGCCGAGCTCGTCGCCGCGGCGAGCGTCGCGGTGCACGTCGACGCCGAGCTGGGTGTGGCGGTCGTGACCGTCGACGCCGATCCGCGCTCCGCGGTCGACGACCGTCTGGGCGACGAGTTCGCCCGGGCGCTCAGCCGGGCGTGCGTGGTCGCCGAGTTGATCAGCGGTGACGTCTGCGAGCCGTCGGGCGCCGCGTCACGCGAGTGAGGGTCCTTTCAGGACGGCGTCGTCGGGTTTGCGTGCGCGTCGAGGCCCGCCGGTAGCGTCCTGCGCTTCGCCACGCGGCATGCGGGTCGAGGGCCCACCGCGAGGCGGTGCGATCGGTCGCCGCCATCCCGGAGGATCACGACCATCACTGCCACCCTCGACACGAGTCCCGTCCCCGACAGCGGCCCGCTTCCGCACGGTCGGATCAACCCCCGGAGCTCGATCCCGTTCTTCGTGGTGCACGCACTCCCGCTGTTGGCGATCTTCACCGGCGTGCCCGCCGGCGTGTGGATCCTGTTCGCGGCGACGTACTGGTGCCGGATGTTCTTCATCACCGCCGGCTACCACCGCTACTTCTCGCACCGCTCGTACAAGACCAGCCGGGCGTTCCAGTTCGTCCTGGCCTTCGGCGGCGCGGCGGCCGCGCAGAAGAGCCCGCTGTGGTGGGCGGGCCACCACCGCATCCACCACCGCTACACCGACACCATCGACGATCCGCACACCCCCCGGAAGGGGTTCTGGTGGAGCCACGTGGGCTGGATCCTCTCCGACGAGACGTCGCCGGTGCCCGACGGGACGATGAAGGACTTCGCGAAGTTCCCGGAGATCCGCTTCATCTCCCGCCACGACTGGCTGCCGCCGTGGCTGCTCGGCATCGCCTGCTTCCTGATCGGCGGCCTGCCCGGACTGCTCATCGGGTTCTTCCTGTCGACGGTCGTGCTGTGGCACTCGACCTTCCTCATCAACTCGCTCGCCCACGTGTTCGGAAGTCGCCGCTTCGAGACCGACGACACCAGCCGCAACAACCCGCTGCTCGCGGTGCTGACCCTCGGTGAGGGGTGGCACAACAACCACCACCGTGCCGCGCACGTCGCACGACAGGGACTGCGCTGGTGGGAGATCGACGTCACCTGGTACGTGCTCGTGGTGCTCGAACGGCTGCACGTGGTGTGGGACGTGAAGCGACCCCGCTCGGTCGCGCCGGCGGAGATGGCCGACTGTCCGGCCGAACCGGCCGACCTTCCGGCGGAGCTGGCCGAATAATCATCGATCCGGCGGGCGGGCTCATTTGCTTGCCTTGCCGGTGAATTCTGGTCAGACTCCTGAGGTCACCCCTAGGCGAGGGGTGAAATGGGGACCCTGGAGGGGGACGAATCGATGCGTTGGTCTCGTGGGGCACTGCTGTGCCTCGTAGGAACACTTGCCCTCGTGGCTGCGGCGTGCACGCAACCACCCACCACTCCGGGGGGCGGCAACAACCTCGCCCCGACCGCGAGCATCAGCACGACACCCGACTCGGGTGCGGCGCCGCTCGAGGTGGAGTTCTCCTCCGCAGGGTCCGTCGACCCCGACGGCAGCATCGCGTCGTACGAGTGGAACTTCGGTGACGGCTCGCCCGTCGAGACCAGCGCCGATGCGACCCACACCTACACCGCTGCGGGCACGTTCACCGCGACGTTGAAGGTCACCGACAACGCAGGAGCCTCCGGCACCGCGACCGCGATCATCAGCGTCGCCGGCGTGAACGCCTCGCCGACCGCAGTCATCTCGGCCGACCCGACCAGCGGCAAGTCGCCGCTCACGGTCGACTTCGACGGCACCGGCTCGACCGACTCCGACGGCACGATCGTGTCGTACGCCTGGGACTTCGGCGGCGGGGTCACCTCTGCCGACCCGACCCCGACGCACGTCTTCACCGCGGCCGGCCCGCACGTGGTCACGCTCACCGTGACCGACAACGGCGGCGCCACCGCGACCGAGACGACGACGATCGACGTGGTGCCGAACGTCGCGCCGGTCGCCGCTGCGTCCGCCACGCCCACCTCTGGCAAGGCGCCGCTCGACGTCGCCTTCTCCTCGGCCGGTTCGGCCGACGAGGACGGCTCGATCGCGGGCTACTCGTGGACCTTCGGCGACGGTGGCACGTCCAGCGCCGCCAACCCGAACCACGTCTACGCAGCGGCCGGTTCGTACACCGCCACGCTGACGGTGACCGACGACTCCGGCGCCACCGACTCGACCACCGTGTCGGTCACCGCCGCCGCCAACGTCGCACCGACCGCGGTCGCGAACTCCAACGTGACCGGCGGCCAGGCCCCGCTCACGGTGCACTTCAGCTCGGCCGGCTCGACGGACACCGACGGCGGCATCGTGTCCACCGCATGGACCTTCGGTGACGGCAACGGCTCGTCCGCTGCCAACCCCAGCTACACCTACGGCACGCCGGGCACCTACACCGCGACGCTGACCGTGGCCGACGCCGAGGGCGCGACGAGCTCGTCGACCATCTCGATCCAAGTCGACGCGATCCCGAACGAGGCGCCGACCGCGGTCGCCGCAGCGACGCCGACCACCCGGCGCGTCGGACTCCCGATCGCGTTCTCGTCGGCCGGCTCCGCTGACACCGACGGCATGATCGCCAGCTACCACTGGGACTTCGCCGACGGCACCAGCGCGAACACGGCGAACCCGTCGAAGTCGTACAGCGTCGCCGGCACCTACGTGGCGGTCCTGACCGTGACCGACAACGCCGGTGGCACC
>JAEZFI010000237.1 GCA_023437745.1 Actinomycetes bacterium | reverse complement strand
GTGCCGAGGTTCGACGTCATGATCAGGACGGTGTTCCGGAAGTCGACCGAGCGACCCTGGGCGTCCGTGAGGCGGCCTTCCTCGAGGATCTGCAACAGCGTGTTGAAGACGTCGGGGTGGGCCTTCTCGATCTCGTCGAAGAGCACGACGGAGAACGGCTTGCGGCGGACGGCCTCGGTGAGCTGACCGCCCTCCTCGTAGCCGACGTAGCCGGGGGGCGAGCCCACGAGCCGGCTGACCGTGTGCTTCTCCATGTACTCCGACATGTCGAGCGTGATCATCGCCTGCTCGTCACCGAACAGGAACTCGGCGAGCGTCTTGGCCAGCTCGGTCTTGCCCACGCCGGAGGGGCCCAGGAAGATGAACGAGCCCGACGGGCGCTTGGGGTCCTTGAGGCCGGCACGCGTGCGGCGGATGGCCTGGCTGACGGCCTTGATGGCCTCCTCCTGGCCGATGACCCGCTTGTGCAGCTCGTCCTCCATGCGGAGGAGCTTGGCCGTCTCCTCCTCGGTGAGCTTGTAGACGGGGATGCCCGTCCACAGCGAGAGCACCTCGGCGATGGCTTCCTCGTCGACCTCGTCGAAGAGGTCCACGCCGGACGCCTTCATCTCGGCGTCCTTGGTCTCCTTCTGGCCGAGCAGCTCCTTCTCGCGGTCGCGGAGGCGACCCGCTTCCTCGAAGTCCTGGCTCTCGACGGCTTCCTTCTTCTTGCGCGTGACCTCGGCGATCTCGTTCTCGAGCTCGCGGTAGTCGGGCGGCGTCTGCATCCGCCGGATGCGCAGCCGGGAGCCGGCCTCGTCGATGAGGTCGATGGCCTTGTCCGGCAGCTGGCGGTCGGAGATGTAGCGGTCGGCGAGGTTGGCCGCCGCGACCAGCGCCTGGTCCGTGATGGTGACCCGGTGGTGGTTCTCGTAGCGCTCGCGGAGGCCCTTCAGGATCTCGATCGTGTGCGCCACGGAGGGCTCGTCCACGACGACCTTCTGGAACCGGCGCTCGAGTGCCGCGTCCTTCTCGAGGTGCTTGCGGTACTCGTCGAGCGTGGTGGCGCCGATGGTCTGCAGCTCGCCGCGGGCGAGCATGGGCTTGAGGATCGACGCAGCGTCGATCGCACCCTCGGCCGCACCCGCGCCGACGAGGGTGTGGATCTCGTCGATGAAGAGGATGATGTCGCCGCGGGTCTTGATCTCCTTCAGCACCTTCTTCAGGCGCTCCTCGAAGTCGCCGCGGTAGCGGGAGCCCGCCACGAGGGCACCGAGGTCGAGCGTGTACAGCTGCTTGTTCTGCAGCGTCTCGGGCACGTGGCCGGCGGCGATCGCCTGGGCGAGGCCCTCGACGATGGCCGTCTTGCCGACGCCGGGCTCGCCGACGAGCACCGGGTTGTTCTTGGTGCGGCGGCTGAGGACCTGCATCGTGCGCTCGGTCTCACGCGCTCGGCCGATGACGGGGTCGAGCTTCTTCTCGCGGGCGAGCTGGGTGAAGTTGCGGCCGAACTGGTCGAGGACGAGCGAGCCCGACGGGGTGTCGCCCGAGCCGCCGCCGGTCGTGGTCTTGTCGCCGGGCTGGCCCTGCTGGCCCGAGCCGGAGGGGCCGGGGTAGCCGCTCAGCAGCTGGATGACCTGCTGGCGGACGCGGGACAGGTCCGCGCCGAGCTTCACGAGCACCTGCGCCGCCACGCCCTCGCCCTCGCGGATGAGGCCGAGGAGGATGTGCTCGGTGCCGATGTAGTTGTGGCCCAGCTGCAGCGCCTCGCGGAGCGACAGCTCGAGGACCTTCTTGGCACGCGGGGTGAAGGGGATGTGCCCGGACGGCGAGGAGCCGCCCTGGCCGATGATCTCCTCGACCTGCTGGCGAACGGCCTCCAGCGAGATCCCCAGCGACTCGAGCGCCTTGGCGGCCACGCCCTCACCCTCGTGGATGAGGCCGAGGAGGATGTGCTCGGTGCCGATGTAGTTGTGGTTGAGCAGCCGCGCCTCTTCCTGTGCGAGGACGACCACCCGGCGGGCTCGATCTGTGAAGCGTTCAAACACGTGTGTGCCTCCCATCGGCTTCGACTCCCAAGTCTATCGGTGCCCTCCGACAAGCGGCGTCGGCCGACCGGCGCCCCCCGGGGACGTTCCCCAGACTTGAGTCGAGGCGTATCAACTCCGCGACCGGGCCCCGTGTTCCGGCGGGACGTCCGCCGCATGTCACACGGGGGGTCCCGGCTGGGAGGTTGGCGAGGGCGGCGGTATCGTCCGCTCCGTGGCCGGATCGAACCCATTGACCGTGGTGCCGACCATGGCGGGCGACCTCGAACGGGTGCAGGCCGAGCTCGAGCTGGTCGTGCAGACCCCGAACGCCTTCCTCACCGAGATCGCGAGCCACCTCATCACGGCCGGCGGCAAGCGCATCCGCCCCGGCTTCGCCATCGCCTCGGGCGCCACGATGCTCGCCGAGGACCGGCCGGCGGACGACGACGTGATCCGGGGCGGCGCCGCGGTGGAGCTCGTGCACCTCGGCTCCCTCTACCACGACGACGTCATCGACGACGCCGTGAGCCGGCACTTCGTCGACAGCGTCAACACCCTGTGGGGCAACCACAAGGCCATCCTCGCCGGCGACTTCCTCCTGGCCCGGGCGTCGGAGATCGCGGCGTCGCTGGGCGTCGAGGTGGCGGGCCTGCTCGGGGCCACGATCAGCCAGCTGGTCGAGGGCCAGATCCTCGAGCTGCAGTCCCTCTACGACACGAGCCGGGACGAGGACCTCTACTTCGGCTCGATCGAGGGCAAGACCGCCGCCCTGCTCGCCACGTCGTGCCGGACAGGAGCCATCGTGGCGGGTCTCGACCGGGACCGGATCGACGCCCTCACCCTCTTCGGACGCACCTACGGCATCGCCTTCCAGATCGTCGACGACGTGCTCGACCTGGTCGCCACCGACGCCGACCTCGGCAAGCCCGCGGGCCACGACCTCACCGAGGGCGTCTACACGCTGCCCGTGATCCACGCCCTGCGCGGCCCGGGTGGCGACGAGCTGGCATCGCTCCTGTCACCCGACCTGACGGATGATCAGCGCGACCGCGCCGTGGAGATCGTCCGCTCGTCGGAGGGCATCGACGAGGCCATCTCGGTGGCACGTCGCCTCGCGGCCGAGGCCGTCGACGTCGTCGCCGAGTTCGAGCCCTCCCCCGGGGTGCGCGGCCTGTCCGCCGCCGCGGAGTACCTCGTCACCTCGGTCGAGGCCGCTGCCGGCCGCATCCCCAGCTGACCCGGCTGCGCCCTGCCCGAACTGTCACCACCGGCGGGCAAATGCCGGGCGCGCGGTGACAGTTTCGCCCACCACCAACGCCCCTTCCGCGAACTGTCACCATCCAGCCCGGTTTTCCGGTCCGCACGGTGACAGTTCGACCGAGCAGCTCGCCTCAGTCGGCGTAGGTCTCGACGTACAGGGTGGCGAGGTCGTCGCCTTCGCCCTCGACGGCGATCGCGCTGAAGCCCCATCCGCCGGCCGGGATGTTGAAGCTCGCGGCGACGGCCGTCAGGCCATCGACCGTGGAACGCGTCGGTCCGTCAACCTGTGCGTACTCACCGCTCCTCGAGGACCGTGCCGCGCTGAGCAGCGCGGCGATCGCACCCTCGGCATCGTCGGTCGACAGCACCGAGTACGAGCCTCCGGTCCCGGCCGACACGGGAATCGTGGGCATGAGGCGCTCTGCCCCATCGGGGACGTCGATGCTGGATCCCTGCTCGACGAAGAGGACCGGGTCCTCGAGGTCCTCCCAGCTGATCGTCGGGCTGGAGACCGCCGTCGGGCCTCTGAACTCGCCGCCGACCACCGTCTCCGGACCCGGATCCGAGCGTCGGCTGGCCCAGACGAGCAGGACCGGGAGGTCATCGGTCGCCCACATCTGGAGACCGACCGTGTCGCCCCCGATCCCCTCCGGTGTCGGCGGGGCGTACACGGACAACGAGCACATCAGACCGTCGACGGACCCGCCGCCACAGGTCTCGGGACGCAGGGCCACCTCACCGAGGCGAAGGCGCGAGAGCTGCGCGATCCACCGCTCGAACACGTCTCCCGGGTCGCCCGTCACCCGGAAGGCCGCTCGGAGCGAGCGAGTCGGTACCGCCTGATCATTGACGTTGAACGCCGTCTGCTCGTAGACGACCGGGCGGCCGATCGGCCTCGTGCCCTCGACCTGCTCGAGCCCGAACGGAAGGGCGACCACCGGAGCCTCGCTCCGCGAGCCCGGCTGGTCGTCGGTCGTCACGTCCGTCGACTCGCCCCCGCAACCGGCGAGGGCCAGCACCGTCACGGCCGCCGCGAGCCCCCGGAGGAAGCACATCGAACTGTCAGGCCTCGGGGCGCAGCGTGGGGAAGAGGATGACGTCGCGGATGGTCGTCGTGTTCGTGAGCAGCATGACCAGGCGGTCCATCCCGATGCCGAGGCCGACCGTCGGCGGCAGGCCGTAGTCGAGCGCCCGCAGGTAGTCCTCGTCGACGACCATCGCCTCGTCGTCGCCCTCGGCGCCGGCCCGGACCTGGTCCTCGAACCGCAGGCGCTGCTCGTCGGGGTCGACCAGCTCGCTGAACCCGTTGCACAGCTCGCGCCCGGCGACGATGCCCTCGAACCGCTCGGTGAGGCCCGGCGCGCTCCGGTGGTCACGCGACAGCGGCGAGACCTCCTTCGGGTAGTCCATGACGAACGTCGGATCCCACAGGGTGGCCTCGGTGGTCTTCTCGTACAGCTCGAGCAGCAGCTTGCCGGGACCGTACGACGGCTTGTGCGGCACGCCGTGCTCGTCGCACAGCGCCCGGAGCCGCTCGACCGGGGTGTCGATCGAGACCTCCTCGCCGACCTGTGCGCTCGTCAGGTCGGAGAGGGTCGCACGCCGCCACGGCGCCGACAGGTCGATCTCGCGGTCCCCGTGCACGACCGTCGTGGTGCCGAGCAGCTCGGTGCAGAGGTGGGCGACCAGCGTCTCGGTCAGCTCCATGTGGACGTGGTAGTCGCCGTACGCCTCGTAGCACTCGAGCATCGTGAACTCGGGGTTGTGGCGGGGCGACAGACCCTCGTTGCGGAAGACCCGGGCGATCTCGAACACCCGCTCGAACCCTCCGACCACGAGACGCTTGAGGTAGAGCTCCGGGGCGATGCGCAGGTAGAGCTCCAGGTCGAGCGCGTTGTGGTGCGTGGTGAACGGCCGAGCCAGCGCGCCCCCGGGGATCGGGTGGAAGACGGGGGTCTCGACCTCGAGGTAGCCGCGATCCTCCATGAACCGACGGGTGAGCGAGAGGATCTGCGACCGCATCGTCAACGTCGAGCGCGCCTCCTCGGTGACCCAGAGGTCCACGTACCGCTGGCGGAAACGGAGGTCGGGGTCGCTGATGCCGTGCCACTTGTCGGGGAACGGCCGGCGGGTGGGGGCGAGCAGCTCCCAGGTGTCGACCTGCACCGACAGCTCGCCCCGGCGTGTCGTCATGACCTGGCCGGTCACCCGGATCCAGTCGCCGAGGTTCAGGTCGCAGAACGCCTCGAAGTCCTTCGTCGACGCGGAGGGTGCGAACAGCTGGATGCGCCCGGTCTGGTCCGCCAACGTGCCAAAGGCGAGCTTCCCCTGCACCCGGCGCAGCATCAGGCGCCCGGCGACCGAGACCACCTCGCCCGTCTCGGTGCCCGGCTCGAGGTGGCCGAAGCGCCCGGTCAGCTCGGCAGCATGGTGGGTGACCTCGGCCTCGTAGGGACGCTCGGTCATGTGGCGTTCTTCTCCCAGATGAGGCGCAGGCCGTGGAGGGTGAGCCACGGCTCGGTGTGCTCGATCGACTCGGACACGGGGCTGATCAGGTCGGCCAGGCCGCCCGTGGCGATCACGGTCGGCACGCCGATCGTCTCCTCGATGCGGTCGCACATGCCGTCGATCATCGCCGAGTAGCCGTAGATGACTCCCGACTGGATCGACTCGACGGTGGTCTTGCCGATGACCGAGCGCGGCTCGACCAGCTCGACCCGCCGGAGGGCGGCGGCGCGGCCGAACAGCGCGTCGAGGCTGATCTCGATGCCGGGGATGATCGCCCCGCCGAGGTACTCGCCGGCGCTGGAGATCACGTCGAAGGTCGTGGCGGTCCCGAAGTCCACGACGATCGTCGGTCCGCCGTACAGGTCGTACGCGCCGACGGCGTTCGCGATCCGGTCGGCGCCGACCTCCTTGGGGTTGTCGTAGAGCACCGGCATGCCGGTCTTCACCCCGGCACCCAGCACCACGGGATCGATGCCGAGGTAGCGCTCGCACATCCGCCGCAGCTCGTAGGTCACCATCGGCACGCCCGAGCTGATCGCCACGCCGCGCACGTCGCTCTGCCAGTCGTGGCCGGCGAAGCTCAGGAACTCCTGGAAGAGCAGCGCGTGCTCGTCCGAGGTGCGCTCCGCGTTCGTGGCGATGCGCCAGTGGTCGAGGAGCTCGTGGCTGGCCGTCCCGTCGCCGTAGAGGCCGATCACGGTCTGGGTGTTGCCGACGTCGATCGCGAGGAGCACGGCGTTACCTTTTCACGTCCGGCTGCGGAACCTCGAACCGACGCGTGAGTACTTCACGATGCAGATCACGGCACGGACGCCGTCCTTCCAGCCGATCTTCTTGCCCTCGTCGTAGGTGCGCCCGGCGTAGCTGATCCCCACCTCGTAGATCACCAGCTCCTGGGCAGCGAGCTTCGCGGTGATCTCGGGCTCGAAGCCGAACCGGTTCTCCTCGATCCGGATGGACTGGATGACCTCGCGCCGGAACGCCTTGTAGCAGGTCTCCATGTCGGTCAGGTTCAGGTTGGTGAACATGTTCGACATGAGGGTGAGGAACTTGTTGCCGACCGAGTGCCAGAAGTAGAGGACCCGGTGCGGGCGGCCGGCGAGGAAGCGGGAGCCGTACACGACGTCGGCCTGCATCGACAGCAGCGGGTGGAGCAGCACGCCGAACTCCACCGGGTCGTACTCGAGGTCGGCGTCCTGCACGACGACGTAGTCGGCGGTGGCCTCGGCGAACCCTCGACGCAACGCCGCACCCTTCCCCATGTTGTGCGGCTGGCTGACGACGCGGACCTTGTCGTTCGACTCGGCGAGCTTGTGGGCGATGTCCACGGTGGCGTCGGTGGACCCGTCGTCCACGATGACGATCTCGGCCGTCCACGGCGACTCGAGCACCCGCGTCACGCACTCCTCGAGGGTGGCCGCCTCGTTGTAGGCGGGCATCACGACGCTCAGGCACGGGTACGCATCCATGACCCGTCAGCTTTGCAGAGTCGGCCGCCCGCGCCATTGCCCCGCACCCCCGTTCTCGGTGACAGAGTGGACTCCACGTGAGCACCGTCGACCGTCGACTCCACGCCACCCGTTCCGCCACCTCGCAGGGACTGGTGCTGGCC
>JAEZFI010000220.1 GCA_023437745.1 Actinomycetes bacterium | reverse complement strand
GCGCACTCCTGCACCGCGGTCAGCTGCGGCACGCCGACCCCGGCGACGATGCGGGTGGTGCAGATGGAGCCCGGGCCGACGCCGACCTTGATGGCGTCGGCTCCGGCGTCGATGAGCGCCTGCGCTGCCGCACCCGTCGCGATGTTGCCGCCGGCGACCGCGACCGAGAAGTTCGCCTTGATCTTGTGGACCACCTCGAGCACGCCGGCGGAGTGCCCGTGCGCCGTGTCGACGACCAGCAGGTCCACCCCGGACTCGACGAGTGCCTGTGCACGCTCCATCGAGTCGTCACCGACGCCGACCGCAGCGGCGCAGCGCAGGCGGCCCTGGTCGTCCTTGGTGGCGTTGGGGTACTTGATCTTCTTGTTGATGTCCTTGACCGTGATGAGGCCGGTGATGCGTCCCTCGGCGTCCACCACGGGCAGCTTCTCGATCCGGTGCGTGCCGAGGATCGCCTGCGCGTCCTCGAGGGTGGTGCCCAGCGGCGCGGTCACCAGCCCCTCGGAGGTCATGACCTCCCGGATGGGCCGCTTGGGGTCGTTCTCGAAGCGCAGGTCGCGGTTGGTGAGGATTCCGACGAGGCGGCGGTCGCCCTCGACGATCGGGACGCCCGAGATGCGGTACTTCGACATCAGGTCGAGTGCGGCGCCGACCACGTCGTCCGGGCCGAGCGTGACCGGGTCGACGATCATGCCGGACTCGGAGCGCTTGACCTTGTCCACCTCGGTGACCTGGTCCTCGATCGACAGGTTCCGGTGGATCACGCCGAGGCCGCCTTCGCGGGCGATGGCGATGGCGAGGCGGGCCTCGGTCACGGTGTCCATGGCGGCGGACATCAACGGGATGGCCAGCTCGATCTCGGAGGTCAGCCGGGTGGCGGTGGAGACCTGTGCGGGCACGACGTCGGACGCGGCCGGGACCAGGCACACGTCGTCGAACGTGAGGCCCATCGTGCCGAAGCGCGACAGGGGATCGGCGACCGGTGACCCGGCCCCTCCGCTCGTGTCGTGGCCGTCGGTGTCACGGGGGAGGGTCGCCATCGGCCGATCTTAGCGCCCGCCTCTGGACGCCTCCTCGGCGGGCCGGTTGTGTCATCGGGCCTCCTGGGCGGTCGATGGCCGCCCCGGAGGATCGCACGCCGAAACCCCCTGGGATGGATCCGGTCCGGGCCGTAGTTTCGACGGCATGGAACGACGTCACAGGGTGGTGGTGGTCGGTGCCGGGTTCGGCGGGCTGGAGCTGGTCAAGGCCCTCTCCGACACGCCGGTGGACGTCGTGCTGGTGGACGCCAACAACTTCCACACCTTCCAGCCGCTGCTCTACCAGGTGGCGACAGCCGGTCTGGACTCCGACGACATCGCTCACCCGGTGCGCGGCATCGTCGCCGGCAAGCACAACGTGGACGTGCGCATGGGCAGGGTCGTGGACGTCGACCTGGAGGCCCGCCGCATCGGCTTCGCGGACGGCCCGCCCCTCGAGTACGACCACCTGGTCCTGGCCGCGGGAGCGGTCACCGCGACCTACGGCGTGCCGGGCGTGGACGAGCACGCCTTCGGCCTGAAGCACCTGGACGACGCGCTCGCGCTGCGGGCCCACGTGCTGAGCCAGTTCGAGCGGGTGACGGTGGACCCGTCGCTCGTCGACGACGGCGCGCTCAACGTGGTGATCGCCGGGGGCGGCCCGACGGGGGTCGAGCTGGCGGGCGGCATGATCGAGCTGTTCGACCGCGTGCTGACCCGCGACTTCCCGACGCTGGACGTGCGTCGCGCCCGGGTCGTGCTCGTCGAGCCGACCGACCGCCTGCTCGCCACCTTCTCGCCCCGCCTCTCGGGCCTGGCGCTGCGCACGCTCTCGAGCCGCCGGGTCGAGGTGGTCCTCGGCGTCGGAGTCGCCGGCACCGACGGCAAGGTCGTCGAGCTGACCGACGGCTCGCGCATCCCCGCCGGCACCCTCGTGTGGACCGCGGGTGTCACCGCCAGCCCGCTCGCCCGGGTCGTGGCCGACCAGCTGGGCGACGAGGCGCTCACCCGTGGCGGGCGCGTCGTGGTCGAGGCCGACCTGTCGCTGCCCGGCCACCCCGAGGTCTTCGTCATCGGTGACCTGGCCGCAGCGACCGACGCGGACGGGCAGCTCCTGCCGCAGGTCGCGCCGGTGGCGATGCAGGCCGGCGTGCACACCGCCCGGTCCATCCGCGCCCGGCTGGCGGGGGAGGGGACGGCGCCGTTCCGCTACCGCGACAAGGGGTCGATGGCGACGATCGGTCGTCACGCGGCGGTCGCCCAGCTGCCCGGCGGCATCCGCCTGGGTGGCACGCCCGGTTGGCTGGCCTGGCTGGCGCTGCACCTGGTGATGCTCGTCGGCTTCCGCAACCGGGTGAACGTGCTGGTCAACTGGGCCTGGAGCTACCTGACCTACGACCGCGCCTCCCGGTTGATCCTCGACCCGCCGTCCTCGGTGGGCCACCACGACGAGCTGCCGTCGCCCGCACGGGGTCGCCGACGCTCGAGCGCCGACAGCACGGAGGACGGAGGTTTCGCCAACTAGCGTGGGAGGCCGCCAGCCGCTCCCCTCTGCGAGGTACCGATGCCCAGCCTGACCTTCGACGGCGAGACCCATGGAGAGATCCTCGTCAAGGTGCGTCGCTGGCTCGCCTCCGTCGAGGGCGAGGAGGCCGGCACCCTGACCACCGTCGAGGCGGTCAACCAGGGCGCCGAGCTGACCAAGGAGGCGCTGCGGATCATCGCCGGCTCCGCCCCCGAGCCCATCGCCCAGTCCGACGTCGTCAAGGGCCTGACGAACATGGGCTACAAGGTCACCGACGCCACCAAGGACGCCGTCGTGTCCGGCCTCGACTCGATCGAGGAGGCGACCGGCGGCGGCGTCGTGCGCCAGGCCACCAAGGCCGCCGGGAAGGTCGCCTACCAGATGAACGCGACGGTGGCCCGACAGCTGCTGCGCTCGCTGCGCAGCTGAGCCCCCGTCGCCGTCGGGGTGCGACGCCGCCGGGCGGGCCGGTTCCCCGGGAGGGGTTGACGGGGCGCGTAGACTCGTCGCTTTCCCGAAACCGGCCGTGACCCTGCGGCCGACCCGAGGTGGACGTGGCAGAGATCGAGATCGGCATGGGCAAGTCCGGGCGACG
>JAEZFI010000212.1 GCA_023437745.1 Actinomycetes bacterium | reverse complement strand
ACACAGAACGGGCAGGATCCGGGGGTGCCGGACCCCTGCTGCTAGAACGGTCGCCGTGAAGGGACTGATTCTCTCCGGTGGCGCGGGCACTCGCCTGCGCCCGATCACGCACACCAGCGCCAAGCAGCTCGTGCCGGTGGCGAACAAGCCCATCCTCTTCTACGGCATCGAGGACATGGTCGACGCCGGCATCACCGAGATCGGGATCGTGACCGGCGAGACGGGTCCCGAGGTCGTCGAGGCGGTCGGCGACGGCAGCCGGTTCGGCGCCAAGATCACCTACATCCCCCAGGACGCGCCCCTCGGCCTCGCCCACTGCGTGCTCATCGCCCGTGACTTCCTCGGCGACGACGACTTCGTGATGTACCTCGGCGACAACATGCTCCAGCAGGGGCTGGTCGGGTTCGTCCAGCGCTTCCAGGAGGACCACGCCGCGGCGGGACGTCCCACGCTCGAGGGCGGGCAGGAGCCTCCGGTCGCGCAGATCCTCCTCTGCCCCGTGCCCGACCCCCACCGGTTCGGCGTCGCCGAGGTGGACGAGGCCGGCCACGTGCGCCGGCTCGTCGAGAAGCCCGCCGATCCGCCGTCGAACCTCGCCCTCGTGGGCGTCTACCTGTTCACCAAGGCGATCCACGAGGCGGTGGCGGCGATCCAGCCGTCCCCCCGCGGCGAGCTGGAGATCACCGACGCCATCCAGTGGCTGATCGACGACGGGCGCCGGGTCCGCCACGACCTCCTCGAGGGGTGGTGGCTCGACACCGGCAAGAAGGACCCGCTGCTGGAGTCCAACCGGCGCGTGCTCGACGAGCTCCGCTCGCGGGTCGAGGGCGAGGTCGACGAGCGCAGCGAGATCGACGGCCGCGTGGTCATCGAGCCCGGCGCGGTCCTGCAGAACTCACGGGTGCGGGGTCCGGCCATCATCGGCGCGGGCACCCGCCTGATCGACAGCTACGTCGGGCCGTACACCTCGATCGCGTCCGACTGCGAGATCCGGGCCAGCGAGATCGAGAACTCCGTGGTCCTCGAGCGATCGATCATCCACGACGTGCCGCGCCTCGTGGACTCGCTGATCGGTCGTGACGCCGAGATCCACCGGTCGGCCCAACGCCCGGCGGCCACCCGGCTCATGGTCGGCGACCACTGTCTCATCGATCTGCAGTAGCTGCGAAGGAACCCCTCATGGCCGACATCCGAGAGAGCGAGCTGATCGCCGGCGTCTTCCACGTCACCCCGAAGGTCTTCGGCGATGAGCGCGGCTTCTTCGTCGAGACCTACCGGCGGCAGTGGTTCCCAGGCGGGCGGGAGATGATCCAGGGCAACCGCGGCGATCGCCGGGCCGGCTGCGTGGTGGGCCTGCACTACCACCTGCACCAGGCCGACTACTGGTACGTCCCGAGCGGCCACGCCCGCGTCGTGCTCCACGACCTCCGGGAGGGTGGCCCGACCGACGGGGCGACCGAGATGGTCGACCTGGGCGACGTCGACGGCGAGAACCGCCACCTCGGCCTCTACATCCCGCCGGGCGTGGCACACGGGTTCGCGTCGGTCACCGACATGACGATCACCTACCTCGTCGACGGCTACTACAACCCGGCCGACGAGCTGGGGGTGGCGTGGGACGACCCGGAGATCGCCGGGGACTGGGGTGTGTCGGAGCCCATGCTCTCCGAGCGGGACGCCGCCAACTCGCGCAGGGCCGACCTCGACCCGGCGCGGCGACCCAGCTGGCCGATGCGGACGTGACCGATGGCGCGTGACGTCCTGATCTCGGTCATCACGCCGGTCTACGACACGGGCGCCGACGTGCTCACCGAGTGCGTCGAGTCGGTCCTGGGTCAGACGTACGACAGGTGGGAGCTGTGCCTCGTCGACGACGGCTCCCCGGCGCCGCACGTGTGGCCGCTGCTCCAGCAGCTCGCCACCCGCGACCCCCGGATCCGCGTCGCCCGCCGCGAGCGGAACGGCGGCATCGTCGCGGCGTCCAACGACGCACTCGCGATGGCCGGCGGCGAGGTCGTCGCCCTGCTCGACCACGACGACATGCTCCACCCGCGTGCCCTGGCGATGGTGGCCGAGGCCTTCCGCGAGCCCGAGGTCGACTACGTCTACAGCGACGAGGACCTCCTCGACCCCGACGGGAAGCGCTTCGCCCCGTTCTTCAAGCCGGACTGGTCACCGGAGCGGTTCCGCGGCCAGATGTTCACGTGCCACCTCGGTGCGATGCGCCGCTCGCTGGTGGACCGGGTGGGCGGCTTCCGCGAGGGCTACGACGGAAGCCAGGACTGGGACCTCGTGCTGCGCGTCACGGAGCTGGCGCGGCGGGTCGTCCACCTGCCGCACGTGCTCTACCACTGGCGGATCGTCCCCTCGTCGGTCCTCTCCGGCGACGAGGTGAAGCCGTACGCCTACGAGGCGGCGAAGCGTGCCCTCGAGGACCACTGCGAGCGCGTCGGCATCGACGCCGACGTGGAGGAGCTGGAGCGTCGCGGGCACTTCCGCGTCCACCGTCGGCCGGCGCCGCTGCCGTCCGTATCGATCATCATCCCCACCAGGGGCTCGCGCGGCCGGGCCTGGGGCATCGAGCGCACGATGGTCACCGAGGCCGTCCGCAGCGTGTTCGCGCGCTCGACCCACACCGACGTCGAGCTGGTGGTCGTCGCCGACACCGTCACGCCGTCCGAGGTGCTCGACGAGCTGCGCGACCTCGCCGGCGACCGCCTGGAGGTCGTGGAGTGGGACCGTCCGTTCGACTTCTCGGCCAAGTGCAACCTCGGGGCGGCGCAGGCGACGGGCGACGTCCTGCTGTTCCTGAACGACGACGTCGAGGTCGTCACCCCCGACTGGATCGAGACGATGGTGGCGTTCCTGCGGGAACCCGACGTGGGGGCTGTCGGTTGCCACCTGCTCTTCGAGGACCGGCGCCTGCAGCACGGGGGGCACGTCCTGATCGGGGGCAACCCCGGGCACCTCATGTTCGGCGAGGACCCCCGGAGCGAGAAGAACCGCTTGGCCCTGTGGCTCGACCGGGAGGTCGCCGGCGTCACGGCCGCCTGCCTGGCCATGCGAGCGGAGGTCTTCGCCGAGGTGGGCGGCTTCAGCACCGCGTTCCCGAACAACTACAACGACGTCGACCTCTGCGCGAAGGTCCGCCACGCCGGCTACCGCATCGTCGTCACGCCGCACGCGCAGCTCTTCCACTTCGAATCGGTGACCCGTGACCCCACGGTCTCCACCGGCGAGCTGGAGCGCCTCCGGGCCCGCTGGTCGGCCGACCTCCACCGGGACCCGTACTACGGCCCCCGCCACGTGCCCGGCATGGACGGCTACGAGGTCCCGCTCGACTACCCCTGAGCCCGCACCTCGGCGAGCCGGTTCAACTGCTCGGTGAGGTCCACGCTCAGACGGCGGAGCTCGTCGCGGGTGGCCGTGACGATCTCCAGTGCCTGGGCCGGGTCCGAGGTCACCACCGCCTCGTGCGCCGCCTCCGCCAGGGTGGTCGCCCGCGCCGCGCTCGCTGCGGCGTGCTCGGTGGTCCGGGCGAGCTCGGCGACCCGATCGCCGAGGACGTCCACGCGCTCGCGGAGCCTGCCGATGCTGCCCAACGCCCGCAGTGAGGACATGAGTTGACCGGCCATCGGGCTCCTTCGTCGACGAGACGGAGTGAGTGTAGGAGGACGGCGCCACCGTGCCGGGTCGTCCGGGGTGCGGTGCGCGGGCTGACAGACTGATCGGATGCGGGTCATGGTCCTCAGCGCGTCCGGCGTCGGCGCGCGGCTCGAAGTGCTGCGCGACGCACTGGCTCGTCACCAACCCGATGCGACGGTCACCGTGGCGGTCGTGGAGCCGAGGCCGCTCTCCGCCCCCTCCGGGATGCGCGTGGTGCCGCCGGGCCGGCTGATCGGGTCGAGGCTCCGCTACGCCGATCTCCACCTCGGGTGGGGCGAGCGGGTCGCCGCCTTCGCGGCGATGGTGGAGGCCGTCGAGGCGCTGGAGCCGACCGACGACGACCCCGTCGTCGTGCTCCCGGAGGCGGCGTGGGTGACCGGAGCGCTCTCGGGCGGGGTCTCGTCCGTCGTCACACCCGTCGGCCTCGTCCCCGAGCAGGTCGACGTCGCGACGGGCGTCGTGACGGGCGCGATGGTCCCCGACGTGCTCGTCGCCCGATCCGCCGCGACCCCAGCCCTGCGAGCCTGGCTCGACGGCATGGTCGAGGCCTGCTGCGAGGGTCACGAGGACGTCGACCCGTGGCGCGACGTCGTGACGCTGGGCGGACCCGCCGGAGCGCTCGCCGATCGGGGCTGGGCGCTGACCCCGCGCTCCGTCGGGCACCTCGGCGTCGAGCCGGCACCGGACGGAGGGTGGACGGTCGACGGCTCGCCGCTCGTGGTCGCCGCGTTCCCCTCGTTCGACCCTTCCGCACCCTGGTGGTACGCCGAGCCGGACGCCGCGCCGCGCCGGTCGGTGGGCGAGAGCCCCGGACTCCGCTCGCTCTGCCGGGCCTACGCCGCGGACGTGGCCTCCCGCCGGGACGTGCACGGGTCGCTCGGATCGGACGCCGTCGTCGGTCTGCCGCTGGGCGAACGCCTCCGACGAGATCACCGCGCCGAGTGCCTCGGCCGGCTCCGGGACGGTCGCCCGCTGCCGGCGAACCCCTACGTGCCGGGCGAGGTCGAGGCGTTCCTCGCATGGCGGACCGGTCCCGGTGACCCGCAGCGCACCAACGCCGGGCTGGTCGGCGACGGCCTCTGGGACGCCCGCCCCGACCTCGCCCTGGCGTTCCCCCGGGTGCGCGGCGAGCACCAGAACGCCTTCCGCCGGTGGATGTGGACCCACGCGCTGTCCGAGGGCCTCGCCACGCCGATCGAGCTGCCCGACCCTCCCTCCACCCCGATCCGGGTGGCCGTCACCCACGAGCCTCGGCCCTTCGGGGTGAACCTCATCGGCTACCACGGCTCCGAGGCCGGCCTCGGCGTGGCGGTGCGAAGGGTGGGCCTCGCGCTCGACGCGGCCCACGTGCCGTGGCGGTCGGTGGCGTACCACCGCACGTCGAGCCGTCAGCAGCAGGTGGTGGGGGGCAGCGCCGACGAGGCCGCGGACCACCACTTCAGCCTCGTGCTGATCACCGCGGACCAGCTCCCGCTGTTCGTCGCCGACGGCGGAGGTCGCTGGCTCGAGGACCACTACGCGATCGGGCTCTGGTACTGGGAGGCGGACGTGATGCGATCCACGGACGTCCAGTCGTTCCGCCTCGTCGACGAGGTGTGGGGTGCGACGACCTACCTGGCGGACGTCTTCCGCGCCCACACCGATCGGCCCGTGCGCCACGTGCCCCTCCCGTTCAGCTTCGCCGAGCCGGACCGCAGCGACGAGGCCCGGGCCCGGCTCGGGCTCGACGACCGCTTCACCTTTCTCTTCACCTTCGACTTCCTGTCGGTCGCCCAGCGGAAGAACCCCCTCGGCGCGATCGAGGCCTACCAGCGCGCGTTCCCCGAGGTCGGCGCGCAACGGCTGGTGCTCAAGTCGATCAACGGCGAGCTCTTCCCGCGCGAGTTGGAACGACTCCGCGACGCGGTGGCGGACCGGGCGGACATCGAGCTGTGGGACCGGTACGTGGACGCGTCCGATCGCCTCTCGCTCGTCGCCCTGGCCGACTGCTACGTCTCCCTGCACCGCTCCGAGGGGCTCGGCCTCACGATGGCCGAGGCGATGGCCGTCGGGACCCCCGTCGTCGCGTCCGGCTACTCGGGCAACCTCGACTTCATGGACGAGCAGTCGGCGGTGCTCGTCGGTGGTTCGGAGGTGCTCATCGGCCCGGGGAGCTACTACCCGGCCGAGGCCCATTGGTTCGAGCCCGACCTGGACGACGCCGCCGCCGCCCTCCGCCGGGTTCGTGCCGATGCCGAGCTCCGCGACCGCCTCAGCCGCCTCGGCCGGGCCCGGATCGCCGAGTTCAGCCCCGCGGCGGTGGGCGAGCAGATGGTCCACCGCCTGAGCGAGCTGTGGTCCGCGCAGTGACGCGTGGCTCGTCCGGGTGCGGGGGCGTGAAGGATGCCCCTGCTAGCTTCGAGCGTCCGCCCGAGCCCCTGAAACATCGATGACTGCACCTGCCAAGGTCTGGGACTACCGGAACCTCATCGTCAACCTCGTGTTGCGAAACCTCCGGGCCCGCTACAAGAAGAGCATCCTCGGCTGGGGGTGGTCCCTCGTCAACCCTGCGGTGACGCTGGGCATCTACACGGTCGTCTTCGGGCTCTTCCTCAACGGTCAGGCGCCCAGCCTCGGCAACGGCGACAAGGGCGTGTTCGCGCTCTGGCTCTTCGCCGCGCTGGTGTCGTGGAGCGCCTTCAGCGGGGGGATCACGACGGTCATCTCGTCGTTCATCGACAGCGGGCACATGCTCACGCGCACCTACTTCCCGCCCGAGTGCCCGGTCATCGCCGGGACGCTCACCGTGAGCCTCCAATCGGCCATCGAGACGGCGATCCTCATCGTCTTCATGGCGGTCATCGGCAACCTCGGGTGGACGACGCTGCTCGTGATCCCGATCATGGTGCTCCTCAGCCTGTTCTCGTTCGGCCTCGGGCTCCTCGTCAGCCTGAGCAACGTGAGGTTCCGCGACGTCAACTACCTCGTCGGGATCGTGCTGCAGATCATGTTCTACGCCACGCCGATCGTGTACCGGCTCGATCAGCTCCCCGAGGACGTCCACTGGATGTCCACGGTGCTCGGGTTCAACCCGATGACGCACTTCACCGCGGCGATGCGCGACGTGACCTACCTGCTGACCGTGCCGACCGCCCTGAACTGGGCGATGATGGTCGCGGCTCCGACCTTCGCGGTCCTGGTCGGATGGTGGGTCTTCTCGACCAAGGCGCCCCGCTACATCGAGGAGATCTGATGCAGCCGCACCCGATCATCGTCGACGACGTGTCGAAGCGGTTCAGCCTCCAGCACGATCGCGCCCGCTCGGTGAAGGAGTTCTTCACCCGCCGCGACCGTGACCGCTCGAGCAACGAGTTCTGGGCGCTGCGCGACGTCAGCCTCGAGATCCCCGAGGGCTCGATGTACGCGCTCGTCGGCCACAACGGCTCGGGCAAGTCGACGCTCCTGCGGTGCATCGCGGGCATCTACCGGCCCGACGCCGGCGAGGTGCGGGTGTCGGGTCGCATCTCCACGCTGCTCGAGCTGGGCGCCGGCTTCCACCCCGACCTCTCGGGGCGGGAGAACGTGTACCTCAACGCCACGATCCTCGGGATGTCGAAGAAGGAGATCGACCGGCAGTTCGACGACATCGTGGCGTTCGCCGGGGTCGAGCAGTTCATCGACTCGCCCGTGAAGGTGTACTCGAGCGGCATGTACGTGCGGCTCGGCTTCTCGGTCGCCGTCCACGTGCAACCCGAGATCCTGATCATCGACGAGGTCATCGCCGTCGGCGACGAGCAGTTCCAGCGTCGCTGCTTCGACCACCTCTACTCCCTCCGCAAGCAGGGGGTGACGATCGTCGTGGTCACCCACGGCATGTCGACCGTCGAGACGATGTGCGACGGTGCCGCATGGCTCGATCACGGGCGGCTGCAGCTCGTGGGCTCGGGGCCGGAGGTGGCGGCGGCCTACCTGCGCAAGGTCAACGCGGTCGAGGCGGAGGAGCGCGACGCCGAGGCGGCCCTGGCGGCCGCGGCCGGCGGTCCGCCGAGCGCCGCGCCGGGGACGTCGGCGGGTGCGACGACCTCCGGCGAGCCCATCTCCGTGACCGCCGTGACGTTCGCCGACGACGCCGGCGAGGAGGTGACCCAGGCGACCCACGGGCAGACGTTCCGCCTGCGCGTCCACTACGACGCCACCGAGCCGGTGGAGGAGCCCGTCTTCGGGTTCGCGCTGCACGCGCTCAACGGCGTCCACGTGTCGGGCACCAACACCCAGATCGCCGAGCTGTCCACCGGCACGGTGTCGGGTCGCGGCGTGATCGAGTTCGCGGTGCCGGCGCTGCCCCTGAATCCGGGGGAGTACGAGATCTCGATCGCGATCGCCGACCGGCACCTCCAGCACATGTACGTCCGTCGGGACCGGGAGTGGCGGTTCATCATCCGCCACGGCGAGGGCCTGCCCCCGCACGGGCTGATGGACCTGCGAGGGCACTGGCAGTTCGTCCCTGAGGAGGGCACGTCATGACGACACCGATGCGACGGATGGCCGGCCCGCTGGTGCGGCCGGTCACGAACTGGCTCGACCGGCGCCTGTCGGCGCAGGACACCAAGCTGGACGGGCTCCACGCGGCCCTCGGCGCGTGGATGAACCGCAGCCGCGAGTCCGAGGAGCACCTGGCCCGGACGCTCGTGGGGCTCCGGTCGGAGGTCCAGACCGCCGCCGGGCAGGCCGCCGTGTCGCAGGACGAGGTGCGGGCCATCCGGTCCGAGGTCGGCTTCCTGGCCGACGAGCTCAGGGCACTGGCCCGCGACGTCAGGGCCCGGGTCGATCCCGGCGCGCCCGCCGAGCTCGCCTCGCTCGACGGGCCCACCGCCGACTTCCTCAACCGGGCCACCGGCTACCGCGGCCTCGCGGCCCAGGCGGGCATCTTCGTCAACGAGCCGGTCATCGTGGCCTACGAGGAGGGCGCTGCCCGGGTGTCCGACGTCAACGAACGCATCCTCGAGGTCCCGTTCGTGTTCCGGGAGTCGGGACGGCTGGCTCCGGGCTCGGCCGTGCTGGACGTGGGCTCGTCGGAGAGCACGGTGTCGCTCAGCCTCGCCGGGTTGGGCCACCGGGTCACCGCGGTCGATCCACGCGGCTACGCGTTCGCGCATCCTCGGGTCACCGAGTTCCACGGCCGGCTCGAGGACTACGCCGAGGCCGACGCCTTCGACGCCGCGGTGCTCCTGTCGACCATCGAGCACGTCGGGGTCGAGCACTACGGCCAGGAGGCGGGAGACGACTCCGACATCGACCTCGTGGCGGCGCTCCGCCGGCTCGTGAAGCCGGGGGGCTTCTTGTTCCTGACCACCCCCTATGGCCAGGCGCGCCTCGCCGGCTTCCAACGGATCTACGACCACGTTCGGCTGGGTCGCCTCCTCGACGGGTGGGAGATCGTGCGCTGCGAGATCGCGGAGCAGGTCTCGCCGACCGAGTGGACGGTGACGGACCTCGAGCTGGGACCCGTCGCCGACGACGTCTACCGGGTGGCGATGGTCGTGGCGCGACGGCCCGGCGAGGCGGGTGGCACGGGGTGACCCGCCTGGTGGTCGACCTGCAGGCGGCGCAGAGCCGGGTGCACGGCGAGCGCGGCATCGCTCGCTACACCCTGGACCTGGCCAGCGCCGTCGAGGAGCTCCGTCCCGACCTGGTCGACACGTACGTCGTCCATCCCGACCTGCCGATGATGTCCGGCCTCTACGGCCTCCTCGGGACCGGCAAGGTCAAGCGCCTCGACGACCCCTCGGTCGGCCGTGCCGACGTCTTCCACATCACCTCGCCGTTCGAGCCCGTCAGCCTCGACCGCATCCTCCCCGAGGGCCTCGTGGACCGGTCGACCCGGCTGCTGTCGACGGTGTACGACATCATCCCGGCGATCTTCCCTGAGGTGTACCTGACGGAGCGTGACACCACCGAGTGGTACCGGGGGCGGGCCGAGCTCCTGCTCTCGTCCGACCGGCTGGTCGCGATCTCCGACGCCACCCGGGACGACACGGTCAGGGTGCTCGGGGTGCCGCCGGGCAACGTGACATCGATCTACGGCGGCGCGTCGCCGCAGTTCCACCCGGTGTCGACGGCGAGTGACCTCCTCGTCGAGCACGCGATGGTGGCGGTGCCCGGGCTCGAGCGCCGCTACGTGCTGGTCCCGAGCGGCATCGAGTGGCGGAAGAACGTCGCAGGCGTCTTCGAGGCGTTCTCCCGTCTCGCCCCGGCGACCCGCGCCGGGCTCCAGCTGGTTCTGCAGTGCAGCGTGACCGAGTCCCAGCGCGAGGACCTCGCAGCGCACGCCGCCCACCTCGGGATCGCCGGGCAGGTGCTCCTCACGGGGTTCGTCTCGGACGAGTCGCTGGCCGCGTTGTACCGGGCCGCGGAGCTGGTCGTCTTCCCGTCGCGCTACGAGGGCCTTGGGCTGCCGGTGCTCGAAGCCCGCCGGTGCGGCGCCCCGGTGATCTGCGGCGACAACTCGTCCCTCCGCGAGCTGGTCCCGGATCCCGACGCGCGCTTCGACGCGACGTCGGTCGACTCGATGGCCGCCGTCATGGAGCGGGTCCTCTCGAACCCCGTGGTGCTGGACGAGCTGCGACGCGCCGAGGTGCCCCCGCAGTTCGACTGGGCGGCCGCGGCGAGGCGGATGGCGTCGGTGTACGAGGAGGAGCTCGCCCGGGTGCGCCGGCCGGCCAGGGGATCGCGACCTCGGGTGGCGATCGTGGGCCCGGTCCCGCCCGAGGCGAGCGGGATCGCCGACTACCTCGACAAGCTGCTCGTACCGCTGTCCGAGCGGTGGGACGTCACGGTGCTGACGTCGATCGACCCGTCCGCCGTCCGACTGCAGGCCGACGTGAGGGTCGAGCGGCTCTCGTCCCTGGAGCACCTCGAGCGCTTCGAGTCCCCGTTCGACGACGTGATCCACCACGTCGGCAACAGCGAGATGCACCTGTTCCAGCCGACGTTCCTCCGGCAGCGCCCGGGGACGGTGGTGCTCCACGACGTCCGCCTCACGGGGCTGTACGGCCAGATCGCGCTCCACCGGCCGGACCTCCTGCCCGGGGGGATCGGCGCGGCGCTGCAGCGCATGTACCCCGGCCGGTACCTCTCGACGGTCGCCGGTGGCGGTCACCTCCCGCACGAGGAGGCGGTGCGCCTCGGGATCATGATGAGCGGCGAGGTGACGCAGCTCGCCACCAGGGTCCTGGTGCACTCGCAGTTCGCCGCGAGGCTGGTGCAGCTGGACAGCGGCGTCGACGCGGCGTTCGTGCACGGCGTCCCCATCCAGGAGCTGACGCCGGATCCGTCGGAGCGGGAGGATCACCTCGTCGTGTCCTTCGGGTTGGTGGCGGGGATCAAGCTCCCCGAGGTGATCATCGAGGCGGTCGAGCTGGTGCGGCTGCGGGACCCGCTGGCGACGCTCGCGTTCGTCGGGCCGATCGGCCCGGAGGAGCGTGAGCGTCTGACGGCGGTGGCGGCGCAGGTCGGCATGGGCGAGCACGTGACGTTCACGGGGGCGGTGGATCGGGACGAGTACGAGCGCTGGCTGGGGCGTGCGACGGTGGCGGTGCAGCTCCGGCGCTGGACCAACGGCGAGTCGTCCGGGGCCGCCGCAGAGGTCCTCGGCGCCGGCGTCCCGATGATCGCCAGCCGCCTGGGCGCGATGGAGGAGCTGCCGTCCGACTGCGTGACGCTCGTCCCCCCGACGGTCGGGCCCGCCGACCTGGCCGACGCGATCGCGGCCGTCCTCGACCAGCCCGAGCGGCGTCGCGCTCAGCAGGCCGCAGCGATCCGCCACGCCCGCGCCAACTCCTACGAGGCGGCGGCCGCCGCGCTGGACGCGCACCTGTTCGGGGCCGGCATCAGCAAAGGAAGTGTTCGATGAAGCTCGCAGCGATCTCGGTGGTCGTGCCGGTGTACAACTCCGCGGAGTCGCTCCCTCCGCTGGTCGACCGGCTCGCCGGCGTGCTCGACCTCTACGAGGCGGTCGAGCTGATCCTCGTCGACGACGGGAGCCGGGACGACAGCTGGCGGGTCGTCACGGAGCTCGCCGCCGCGCACCCCTGGATCCGGGGCATGACCCTGAGCCGGAACTACGGCCAGCACAACGCACTCCTCGCCGGCGTGCGGGCCGCGACGAACCCGGTCATCGTGACCATGGACGACGACCTGCAGCACCGTCCGGAGGACATCGCCGCCCTCGTCGCCGCGCTCACGGACGACATGGACCTCGTCTACGGGCTCTCCACCGTCGAGGAGCACTCGGCCTGGCGGAACCTCGCCTCCCGGATCGCGAAGGCATCGATGACCTCGGCGGTCGGCGCGGAGATGGCGCGGAACACCGGCGCGTTCAGAGCGTTCCGCCGTGACCTGCGCGATGCCGCCAGCCAGTCGAACGACCCCTACGTCTCCCTGGACGTCCTGCTCTCCTGGGCGACCACCAAGGTCACGTCGGTTCCGGTCCAGTTCGACCTCCGCCAGTACGGGGCGTCGAACTACACGTTGCGCAAGCTCGTCCGCCACGCCGTCAACATGATGACCGGCTACAGCTCGGCGCCGCTCCGACTCGTCTCGTACCTTGGCTTCGCCTGCTCGCTGCTGGGCGTGGGGATCTTCGCGTACGTGGTGATCCGGTTCTTCGTCGACGGCGGGAGCGTGCCCGGCTTCCCGTTCCTCGCGTCGATCATCGCCCTCTTCTCCGGGGCGCAGATGTTCGCGATCGGGCTGCTCGGCGAGTACCTCGGCCGGATGCACTTCCGGTCGATGCAGCGTCCGCAGTACGTGATCAGGGCGACGACCGGGCGGGCGCCCGGCGAGGGCTGACGCCCCTGCTACCACCAGGCGGTCGGGAGGATGATCTCCTGGGCGTAGAACCAGATGCCGCACAGCAGGTGCAGCGCGAGCGCTGCGGTGGCGATCTGGACCCGGCGCTCCGTGAGGGCGAAGCGCACCCACGCGACGGTCGACACGTGACGGTCCTCCGAGCCCGAGGCCGCCCGGGCGGCGCGCGCCACCGTGCCGTACTCCGTGAAGAGGAGGCGGATGCACTCGAAGAACAGCACGAACAGGCTGATCTGGGCGCTCCACGCGAAGTTGCCGTCGTGCGCCCGCGGCCCGGTCTCGGCGAGGAGGTAGAACATCCCGATCCCGACGGCGGTGGTCAGCCACGCCAGGATGCTGGACGGGCTGCGCCCGATCTCCCGACGGAACAGGGCCAGCATCACGAGGGGGAACACGAGCGACATGCCCAGCATCGGGAGCAGCAGCCAGGTCGACGTGTCGTGCCGGTCGGCGAACTCCCGCACCATGCGGAACGGCGCCAGGGCGACGCCGCCCTCGACGTCCGAGAACCCGAGGTACTGATAGCCGAGGTACGCGACGGAGGGGAGTCCGAACCCTCCGACGACCAGCCACCAGTTGACGGTCTCCCTCCGCCGTTGCCCCCACAGCGCCATGAGTCCCACGGCCGGCAGGAGGCACAGGGTGAAGTTGGGCTTCGCGTGCAGCGACATCACCGACAGGAGCGCCACCGCCGCCAGCGTCCGCGGCGAGCTCTTCGCGGTGGCGAAGATCCGGTCGGCGATGACCCACAGCAGGAGCAGCGCGAACGGCTTGGCCACGATGCTCGTGGGGTTGTGGAAGACGTTCGTCGACACGTAGCCGAAGTACATCTGCTGGTCGTTCCAGGTGAGGATCGAGATGGGTGCGACGAGCATCGCGGTCAGGGTGAGGCTGCCGCACACGAGGTAGCGGTCCCGCTGCCGGAGCGACGAGGTGACCGTCAGCAGGCGTGCGTAGATCAACTCCGCGAGCACCACCAGGAAGATCGTCATCGTCACGATCCCGGCGATGTTCCACGTCGCGTCGGGTTCGGCCCAGTCGCCGTGGAGGTGGCCGAGCATGCCGAACGGGATCAGCGCACGGACGACGACGGTCGCCTGCTGGAACAGGTAGTAGGGGAGCGCGGTCTGGCCGGTCGACGAGAGCTCCCTGGCGAACGAGAGGTGAGCGGGAAGGTCGACGGCCAGCCCCGCAGCCCGCACCACGACGCCGAACATCACCGTGACGACAGCGGCGAGCACCCACCGGCTCAGCCGTTCCTCCGATCGCCGTCCGCGGACGTCGACGACGGCGACCGACCTCATGTGCTTCGCGTCGGGCGGGTCCGGCGGGCCGGCCACGGCGTGCTCGCTCATCCGGCGCCGTTCCTGACGTCCACGATTGCGAACCGGCCGTCGTAGAACCCGCCGATCCGCCGATCCTGCACCACCTCGAAGCCCGGGGGCTGCGCCGCCTGGATCTCGGTGAGCATGCGATCCACCGTCGCGGGCCTGCCGATGAGGAGCAGGAACCTCACGTCACCCGACCGGAGATGGGCGACGTTCGCCTCCGTGAGCGACAGCTCGTCGACGCCCGCAGGCGACCCGGGAGGCGGTGGGACGTTCGCATGGAACAGGTAGCCCGTGGTGTCGAAGAGGAACGAGCCGGCGAGCGACGACACCTCGTCCGCGTACCAGAGGTGGAGCACGTCCTCCGCGCCGTCCACGGAGTCGATGGCGTCGATCAGCTTCGTCTCCGCGCTGAACACCCACTCGCCGCGGGTCTGCGAGTCCGAGCCGTACAGCGTGTCGTAGTCGGCGTCGGTGCGGGGCTGGTCCGGAGGCGGGAGGTGGGGGGCGAAGATCGTCGAGCTCAGGCCGAGCACCATCAGCGCCGACAGCGAGGCGGCGGGGGCCAGCCGGCGGTGCGAGAGCACGGCGGTCACCACGAGCGTGACGCCGGCGACGACGAGCGCCGGGACCCATGAGCTGTAGCGCAGGTCGTCGGCGAGGAGCTCTTTGCCCAGGATGATGGCGGGGAGGAGCGGGACCAGGATCCAGGGTGCCCGGGGGTTGATGTCGGCGAACGTACCGACCACGACCATCGTGCCCACGATCAACGCGGGTGAGATGTAGACCCAGTAGTAGTGGATCTCCAGGGTGTTGCCGTTCTGGCCGAACTGGAACCAGATCTGGAAGAGGTAGAAGGCGGCGAGCAGCGCCATGGCGGTGAGGTCGAACGCCTTGGGGCGCTCGCGCCTGACGAGCTTGGTCGCGGCCCAGGCTCCGAGGAGCAGGGCGGGGAGGTAGATCCAGAGCTGGTAGCCCATCCAGCTGTGGGTCAGCGATCGGAGGGGATCGATGAACTTGCGCTGCCGGGAGGAGATCAGGAAGTCGTACGAGGGCTGGTAGATGTTGTCGATGCCGTAGCCGACGCGGAAGATGACGACGCCGGCGAGGATCGTCGCCACCGACGCCACACCGCAGACCGCCACCTCCCGCAGGAGGTACCGGCGAGCCGTCACCAGCCGCCAGCCGCCCCAGGCGACGAGGATCATCGCGATGTAGGGGGTCGTCGAGACGTGGGCGGCGAACGACAGGCCGAACAGGACCCCGGCGACCGCCGAGCGGGCCCATCGCCACCGGTGCTGCTCCCAGAAGAGCAGCACCGTCGCCGTGGTGAGGAACGGGACGAAGATCAGGTCGGAGTACTCGCCGAGCAGCGCTCGCACGACGATCGGGTTGCACAGGACGAGCACGACGGACGCCCACGCAGCGGCCCTGCCCCACCGGCGCCGGGCGAACTCGAAGAGCGGCGCGATGAGCACGAGGGTCATCAGGTACCGCAGCACGAAGTAGCCGCCGTGGTCGCCGAGCGCGATGTTGAAGATCCGGCTGATCCCGTAGAGGCCCCAGCGGCTGGCGAAGTAGTTCTGCGCCCCGAACATGTGCAGCAGATCGCCCATGTTCTGCGAGTAGCCCACGTACATGAAGGGGTCGGCCCCGTTCTGCACGTAGAACCAGTCGGGTCGGAGCGCGAAGTAGAAGAGGGCCGGCGCGCTCAGCACGAAGGCGACGTCGAGGAGCGCCCGCCGGGGGGCTCCCCTCAGCGCTCCGAGGAGGCCGGCGGCCGCACCGTCGGGCGCCTCGGCCTCGTCCGGGGCGGCCGCGGGGTCGAGCTCGTCCGTCGGGTCGTCGACGGCGGTCGCCGTCATGCGCCGCCCTCTGGGGGGCCGTCGGGGCGCGAGACATCGACGAACGAGGGCAGCACGGACCACACGCTAGTGGTCGGTGCCCCGCCGAACGGACTCACGGGCGCCCCGAGCGTTGCCGTGGCGGACCCCTCCCCGGCCTAGGATCCGGGTCGTGCCGGCACCCGAGTCCACCCTCCCGAGCCGATGAGCGCGCCCGCTCCTCCCGGTCCGGGGGACCCGGTTCCGTTCAATCGCCCCTTCATGACCGGGCGTGAGTTCGAGCTGATGGCCGACGCCATCGGCAAGGGCCACATCTCGGGCGACGGGCCGTACACCCGCCGTTGCAGCGAGCTGCTGCAGTCCATCACCGGGGTGTCGACGGCGCTCGTCACGACGTCGTGCACCCACGCCCTGGAGATGTCGGCGCTGCTGCTCGACATCGAGCCGGGCGACGAGGTGCTGGTGCCGTCGTTCACCTTCGTGTCGACGGTGAACGCGTTCGCGCTCCGCGGCGCGGTGCCGGTGTTCGTCGACATCCGCCCCGACACGTTGAACATGGACGAGTCGTTGCTCGAGGAGCTGATCACGCCCCGCACGAAGGCGGTGGTGGTCGTCCACTACGCCGGGGTGGCGTGCGAGATGGACACGATCATGGACATCGCCGCCCGTCACGGGCTGGCGGTCGTCGAGGACGCGGCCCACGCACTGGGGGGCAGCTACCGCGGCCGCCCGCTCGGCTCGATCGGTCAGCTGGCCACGCTCTCGTTCCACGAGACGAAGAACATCCAGTGCGGCGAGGGCGGCGCCCTCCTCGTGAACGACCCGGAGACCGCGGAGCGAGCGGAGATCATCCGCGAGAAGGGCACCAACCGCTCACGGTTCTTCCGAGGTCAGATCGACAAGTACACCTGGGTCGACATCGGCTCGTCGTATCTGCCGTCCGACCTCCTCGCCGCGTTCCTCTCGGCGCAGCTCGACGCGTTCGACGACATCCAGGCGGCCCGCATGCGCGTCTGGCAGACGTACTCGACGGAGCTGGCGGACTGGGCGGCAGACCTCGGCGTGGGGCGCCCGCAGGTCCCGGCGCACTGCGAGCACCCGGCGCACCTGTACTACCTGCTCATGTCGAGCCTGGACGAGCGTCAGGCGTTCATCGAGCACCTCGGGGAGCGCGGCGTCAAGGCCGTCTTCCACTACGTCCCGTTGCACTCGTCCCCGATGGGCGTGCAGCTCGCTCCGAAGGCCGAGTGCCCGGTCACGGACGACATCAGCGAGCGGCTGGTCCGCCTCCCGCTCTACGCCGGCCTGCGCCCCGACGAGCTCGAGCGGATCGTCGAAGCGACGCTGTCGTTCACCCGCTGATCACGACGGGGCGTTCCACGCCTCCAGGGCGGCCCGGTGCACGAGGTGGACGGTCTCGATGGTGTGGTCGGGAAGGAAGCCGTGGCGAGCCCAGGCCCGCATGACCGCGGTGTTGTGGGCCTGCGTCGAGATCGTGACCGTGCGCATCCCCAGGTCCGAGGCGAGGTCCTCGATGTCACGGAGCAGGGCTGCGTACACCCCGGAGCGGCGGGCGGCGCTGGCCACGCCCGCCAGGACGATCTCGAGGACGTCGTCCTCGGTGGCCACGGCGGCGATGCCCACCGCTGAGCCGTCCTGCTCGGCGAACAGCACGTGCCGCGAGGACTGCGCCGGGTCGAGGAAGCCGCCGGCCCACTCCACGTAGCCCGCCAGCGCGTCGTCGGCGGCGATCAGCGGGTTGGCGGCGTAGTGGTTCCGGTAGGACGCGAAGACGTCGGCGACGAGGGCGGCCAGGAGTGCTGCGTCCTCGCTGGTGCCCCGCCTCGCCCGAGCGACATCGGCCGGCCGGGCCGGCGACGTCGGCGTGACCGGCTTGGTCCAGTACTGGAGGGTGTCGGCGTGCAGGGCGGCGTGGCCGGCGATCGCCTCGAGATGGGCGAACCAGCCGACGTGGTCCGCCGCGTAGCGCACCACGACGAGGTCGAGGTCGGGTGCGCGGTCGAGCGCCCGCGCCACCTCGTCGAACGAGTCGACGCACGCCGGCACCGACAGGCGGCCGACCCCGAACCCGAAGCGATCGCTCTCGGACGGCGACGACACCACCCTGAGCTCGTCGCGGGCCTCGGCCGCGTCACCGTCGTGCACCAGTTGCTCCTCTCGCGGGCATCGATCGGCCGACCTTATCCGGGGGTGCCTCGACGTCCGCCAGCCCGGATCTCTTCGGGGCCAGGGGAGTTCCCTAGGCTGTCGTCCCGTGAAACTCTTCGTGACCGGCGGTGCCGGATTCATCGGGTCGAACTACGCACACCACGTGCTCGCGACCACCGACGACGAGGTGACGGTCTTCGACGCGCTGACCTACGCCGGCAACCTCGAGAACCTGGCGGACCTGCAGGGCGACCCCAGGTTCACGTTCGTCCACGGCGACATCTGCGACCGTGAGGCCGTCCGCGCGGCGATGGCCGGGCACGACGCCGTCGTCCACTTCGCCGCCGAGAGCCACGTCGACCGGTCGCTCCTCGACCCCGACGTGTTCGTGCGGACGAACTGCGACGGCACGAACGTGATGTGCGACACCGCGGCCCAGCTGGGCGTCAGCCGGTTCGTGCACATCTCGACCGACGAGGTGTACGGCTCGATCGAGGAGGGCTCGTTCACCGAGACCGACGCGCTGCACCCACGATCGCCGTACTCGGCCGCGAAGGCCGGGTCGGACCTGATCGCCATGGCGTATCACGAGACGTACGAGCTGCCGGTCGTGATCACCCGGTCGTCGAACCAGTTCGGCCCGTACCAGTTCCCCGAGAAGCTCATCCCGTACTTCGTGACCACGCTCTTCGACGGCGGCCGCGTGCCCCTCTACGGCGACGGGCTCAACGTGCGCGACTGGCTGTACGTCGAGGACAACTGCCGCGGTGTCGACATGGTGCTCCGCCAGGGCACGGTGGGCGAGGTGTACAACATCGGCGCCGGGAACGAGCGGACGAACCGTGAGATCACCGACGTGATCCTCGCCGCGCTGGGCAAGGACGAGACGTCGGTCGAGTACGTGGAGGACCGCAAGGGCCACGACCGCCGGTACTCCATCGCCACGGACAAGGCGCGGGCGCTCGGATGGAAGCCCGAGCTGACCTTCGAGGACGCCATCGACGCGACGATCAAGTGGTTCGTGGACAACGAGGCGTGGTGGCGGCCGCTGACGGCCCGCGTGAAGAACCGCTGATCCCGTGCGGGTCCTCGTCACCGGCGCGAAGGGACAGCTCGGCACCGAGCTGATGGCGCTCCTCGAGCCGTCCCACCACGAGGTCCTGGGCGTCGACCTCGACCACGGCGACCAGACCCTCGACATCACGGACCGGGCGATGGTCCGGGGGGTCGTGACGAGCTGGCGGCCCGACGCCGTCATCCACGGCGCAGCGTTCACCGCCGTCGACCGTTGCGAGTCGGAGCCGGAGCTGGCGTACACGGTCAACGCCCTGGCGACGCGCCACCTGGCCGACGCCGCCCGTGACGTCGGCGCCCACCTCACCTACGTGAGCACCGACTACGTCTTCGACGGGACGAAGGGCGCGGCCTACCTCGAGTGGGACACGCCGAACCCGCAGTCGGTGTACGGCCGGTCGAAGCTCGGCGGCGAGCAGGAGCTGGACCCCTCGGCGACGATCGCCCGCACGTCGTGGGTCTGCAGCGCCCACGGGAGCAACATCCTGAAGACCGTGCTGCGCCTGACAGGAGACGGCCAGCAGCTGTCGTTCGTCGACGACCAGTTCGGGCACCCGACCTTCGCGTCGGACCTGGCGGCGATGCTGCTGCGGCTCACGGTGGAGCGTCGCCCCGGGCTCTTCCACGTGACGAACCAGGGCGCGGTGAGCTGGTACGAGTTCGTGCAGGAGATCCTGCGCGCCGCCGACCTGGATCCCGCCCTGGTGACGCCGATCACCACCGCCGAGCTGGACCCGCCTCGCCCGGCGCCCCGCCCCGCCTACTCGGTGCTCGACAACTTCGCGCTGCGGGCGTCGGGCGTGCCGCTGCTCCCGGACTTCCGTGCGACGCTGCCCGCGGTGATCGCCCAGCTTCGCGCGTAGCGCTTCCCGTCCGGAGCCCGGTCAGCGAACGAACCGGACCACGCGCCGCGCGACCTTGTCGACGTACATGCCGGGGGTCTTGCGGCCCGATCCGCCCAGCGCAGCCACCTGGAGGCGCAGCTGGTGGATGAGCGACTCCAGCTCCTTGCGCTGGATGCGGTGCGTGCCGACCTCAGCCGCCGCGCCGATGGCAGCGTCGCGAGCCGCCCACAGGTCGACCTTGAGCGACACGACCTCGGCTTCCAGCTCGGCGATCCGGGCCTCGAGGCGCGCGGCGAGCGCCGAGCCCTCGTCGGTCGAGGTGGGGTCGGTGTCGGGGGGGACCATGGCGAGGATCGTATCGGCGGAGGCGGAGGGCGCAGGGTCTCGCGCGGCAGCACCGGCCGTCGGCGTGCCGGCGGTAGCGTGACCGCATGGCCCTGCGGTTCGTGATCATCGGTGGCGGCCCGGCCGGCACGCAGGCTGCCGCCAGCGCCGCCCGCCTCGGCGCCGAGGTCACGGTCATCGAGCGTGACGTCGTCGGCGGTGCGGCGCACCTGTGGGACTGCGTCCCGTCGAAGGCGATGATCGCCACGGGCGCGGCGTACGGCAGCATCGGCGACGCGGCCCGGATGGGCCTCACGGCGGAAGCGGCACAGATCGACCTCGACTCGATGCGCAGCCGCATCGGCGGCATCGTCACGCGGCTGGCGTCCTCGACGCGGTCCCAGCTCGAGAGCCAGGGCGTGCGCCTCATCGAGGGCTCCGGTCGCCTGCTGGACGCGCACACGGTCGAGGCGACGACCAACGCGGGCACCGAGGTCCTCGAGGCCGACGCCATCCTCGTGTCGACGGGCAGCGGGCCGCGGATCCCGGACTGGGCGCAGCCCGACGGTGACCGCGTCCTGACCACGCGGGACGCGTACCCGCCAAAGGAGCTGCCGGCGCACCTCGTCGTGATCGGGTCCGGCGTCACCGGTGTGGAGTTCGTGCACATGTTCAGCTCGCTCGGGTCCGAGGTGACGCTGATCGTGAGCCGCCAGCAGGTGCTGCCGCAGAAGGACCCCGAGGTCGCTGCGGTGCTGGAGGACGACTTCCTGTCCCGTGGCGTCCACCTCTACAAGGGGGCGCGAGCGGTCGGGATCGACCGCACCGACGACGGCGTGACGATCCGGTGCGACGACGGGCGGGTGGCGACGGGCAGCCACGCACTGCTCGCGATCGGCTCGGTGCCCAACAGCGACGGGCTGGGGCTCGAGGCCGCGGGCGTCGAGATGGACGGGCCCTGGGTGCGGACCCTCGACCACCACCTGCGGACCAACGTGCCCCACATCTACGTCGCCGGTGACCTGTCGGGGAAGCTGCCGCTCAGCTCGGTGGCCTCGATGCAGGGCCGCAAGATCGGCGAGCACGTGATGGGGCTCCACGTCCGGGAGCACCGGCACCTCGACTACGACAAGGCAGCGTCCGCGATCTTCACCGACCCGGAGATCGCCGACGTCGGGCTGGCCGAGGCCGACGCCTTCGCCGAGGGTCGCAAGGTCCGGGTGACCAAGGTGCCCTTCGCGACGACGGCGAAGGCGCTGATCAACGGCGACCCGCGGGGCTTCGTGAAGATCGTGTCGGACCCCTACACCGGTGTGGTCCTCGGCGGCTCGATCGTCGGGCGCCACGCAGCGGAGCTGATCTCGGTAATCGCCCTGGCCGTGACGGCAGGGCTCCGGGTGGCGGACATCGCCGAGAGCATGCTGGTGCACCCGGCGCTGGCCGAGGCGCTCACGGACGCCGCCGAGTGAGCGCCTCACCTGCGTCGGGTGGAGCCGACGCGCTCGACACGGATCCGCTGGACGTGGCCGAGCGGCTGTTCACCGCGATCGGTGCCGGTGACCTGGCGACCGTGGAGGCGCTGCTCGATCCCCACGTGCAGGTCTGGACGAACTTCGACGATCGGACGGTCGACCGGGCCCGCGCGCTGCGGACCATCGGCTGGCTCACCCGGACGTTGAGCGGGCTGCGCTACGACGTCGTCGAGCGCTTCGCGACAGCCGAGGGCTTCGTGCAGCGCCACGTGCTCCGGGGCACCGCGCCGAACGGCACCGACGTCGCCATGCCAGCGTGCATCGGCGCCGAGGTGGCGCCCGCCGACGGTGCGGGCGGCGCC
>JAEZFI010000167.1 GCA_023437745.1 Actinomycetes bacterium | reverse complement strand
GACCGGGCCTTTCACGTAGACGCCGATCAGCGCCGGCACTTCGGGGTCGCTCTTGATCAACGAGACCTTGGTGAAGCCCTGACCGGGCGTCTGGTAGCTGGCGCGTTCCACGACACAGAACGGGAGTCAGAAGGACTCGCCGGCCAGGCGGTCGAGCTCGGCCTCGTCCTCGGGGTCGAGGTCCTCGCCGTGTCCACCATCGCCGTGTCCGCCATCGCCGTGTCCGGCGTCGCCCCGCTCACGGTCCCGGCGCCGCCGCTCGAGGACCCGCCACCAGTCGGCCGAGACGAACATGTCGCGGCGGAGGCGCTCCGCCAGACCGGGCTCGTCCTCCTCCGCCGCGGCGATCTCGTCGAGGTGGTGTGCGGCGCCGCTGTGGCCCTGCTCGACCAGCGCCGGGCTCTGGCTGAAGTCGTCGAAGCGGATGTCGGGCCGGTCACCCGGTGGGAGCACCACGACCTCGACCCCCTTGGGCAGCGTCGCCAGGTCGCGGGCGAGGCCGCTGTTGCGGGCGATCCAGTACGCCATGAGGGCGGCGTCGATCGGCCGGCGGATCTCCGCCTCGGGCCGGCCGTGCAGGCCGACGTGGAGCACGTAGATGCGCTTGACCCCCAGCTCGAGCGCCCGGCTGATCGGCACGTTGTTCACGACGCCACCGTCGAGGTACCGCCGCCCGTCGAGCGTCACCGGCGGGTAGACGGACGGGAGGGCCGCCGACGCGAGGATGGGCTCCATCAGCGGGCCCGAGGTGAACCAGTGCTCCATGGCGAGGTCCATGTCGGTCGCCACGCACTGGAACGGCAGCTCGAGCTCCTCGAACGTGGTGCGACCACCGAGGAAGCGAGCGATCCCCCGCCGCAGCCCGTCGTTCTTGTAGAGGGCCGTGCCCTTGCGGACCATCTGCAGGGTGTTCGGCATGCGGCTCGACGGCATCAGGTCGGGCGTGCTGGTCGTGCGCCACAGCGATTCGAGGTGCCGGATGCCGGCCAGGGTCGGGTCCGCTGCGTAGGCGGCGCCGTTCAGCGCGCCGACGGAGCAGCCCAGCACCACCTCGGCGACGATGTCCCGCTCGGCGAGCGCCCGGAGCTGCCCCACCTGGATGGCGCCGAGGTTGCCACCGCCGGAGAGCACGAACGCCACCCGGGGGCGGCGGCGCGGACGCTTGATCGAGGGCATCGAGTCGAGACTATCGGCGGACCTCGGGGACCCTTCGCAGCACCTGCTGCACGAACGCGGCGAAGTCGGCCGGGTGCGACAGGTGCACGCCGTGGCTGGATCCCTCGACCTCGACGACCTCGCCGTGGGGCACGCCGGCGGCGACGGCCTGTGCCGAGAGGTGGAACCGCTCGGGGCTCTCGGACCCGAAGCCGGCGACCACCGGCACGGTCACCTCGGCGAGGTCCAGGCGCGTCTCGGGCGCCGAGCTCAACGTCAGGTCGGCGCGCAGTGTCGCACCCTCGGCCCGGCGCTCCGCCCGGAAGTCGGCGGGCAGCCGTTCCCACAGACGGTCACCGATCATCGAGCGCATGAACGTCTCGGCCGAGTCGGCGGGGTCCTGATCCGCGCCCACGTCCATCGCCGCTCGCGCCGCCGCGGAGACGTACCAGTCCTCCCACGGCATCGGCGGCTCCCATGCACCGACGGCCGCCACCCGGTCCGGCGCGGCGATGGCGGCGTGCAACGCGATCAGCCCGCCGAGGCTGTGCCCGACCACGACGGCCGGTCCGCTCGTGACGGCGTCGATCACCGCGAGCAGGTCGGCGACCTGCTCCGCCATCGTCGTCGAGATGCCGGCAGCGAGCGAGCCGGCATACCCGCGCCGGTCGTAGGTCACGACGACTCCGGGCTGGAGGTGCCGCACCGAGCGCCGCAACCCCGACGAGCGGTCCATCGCCCCGTGGACCAGCACGACCGGCAGCTCGCCGGGCGCCAGCTCCCCGAAGCGGGCCGCGGCCAGGCCGTCGACCTCGAACGTCTCGGGAGTCACGGGCTCAGGGGACGCGGACGAGGCGCAGGAGGTCGGTGGTCCGGCCCCGGGCGCCCGGCGACGTGCCGGCCCCGGCGAGCACCGCGACGATGTCGCCCGGACGAACCAGCCCCTGGTCGCGAGCCAGCGTGACCAGCCCGCTCATCGTCTCGAGGCTGTCCACCCCCGACGGACCCGCCAGCGGAGTGGTCCCCCAGCTGAGGGTGAGCTGCTGCATCGTGCGCGGGTTCGGGCTGAAGCCGATGATCGGCATCGTCGGGCGGAACCGTGCGATCGACCGGACGGTGAAGCCGGTGTCGGAGATGCAGATGATCGCGGAGGCGCCCACCTCGGTGGCGGCCCGCCAGGCGGCACCCGTCATCGCGTCCGTGATGCGGGCGTCGCCGTCACCGACGGCCTCGCGTCGCAGCAGACGGAGCCGGCGGGCCCAGCCCTCGTAGTCGAACTCGGCGTCGGCGCGTTCGGAGATCCGCGACATGGTGGCGATCACCGAGACGGGGTCGGCGCCGATGGCCGTCTCACCCGAGAGCATCACCGCCGACGACCCGTCGAAGATCGCGTTGGCCACGTCGGTGACCTCGGCACGCGTCGGCGACGGTGCGGTGATCATCGACTCGAGCATCTGCGTCGCCGTGATGACGGGACGGCCCAGCGAGATGCACTCCCGGATGATGCGCTTCTGCAGGTGCGGGAGCTCCTCGATGCCGAGCTCGATCCCGAGGTCGCCTCGGGCGACCATGACGCCGCCCGACGCCTCGACGATCCCCGACAGGTTCTCGACGGCTGCGCGGGTCTCGATCTTGGCGATGATCAGGGGGCCGCGAGGGCTGGGCTCGGTGCCGACGCGGCGGATGTCGTGCGCCGACCGGACGAAGCTGATGGCGACCATGTCGACGCCCTCTTCGATGAACGCGTCGAGCTTGTAGAGGTCCTCCGCCGTGGGGGTCGACATCGTGAGGCGATCCGACGGCACGTGGAGGCCCGGACGGCCCTGCACGCCGCCGCCGTTCACGACCTCGGCCTTGGCGTCGTCGCCGTCGACCGACGTGACGCGCAGGCGGACGACGCCGTCACCGATCGCCAGGAAGTCGCCGGGGTGGACGTCGGTCAGGAGGCTCTCGTAGTCGACGCCGAGCGAGGTCTCGGTGCTCTGCTCGACACCGGGTCGCAGCACCACCGTGGAGCCGGTCTCGAGGATCGTGCCGCCGTCGGGGAACGCGCCGAGGCGCACCTTGGGCCCGGGGAGGTCGATCAGGATGCCGACGGCGCGTCCCGCCTCGGCGGCCACCGCACGGATCCGCCGCGACCGCTCGATCGCGTCACCGAGCGAACCGTGGGCGAGGCCGATCCGGGCCACGTCCATCCCGGCTTCGACCATGGCGCGGAGCGTCTTCGGGTCCTCCGAAGCCGGGCCGATGGTGGCGATGATCTTCGTGCGACGGCCCATCGCCTCAGGCTATCCCTGTGGTGTCCGGGCACCGTCGCACCCGAACGCCTGAAGTTGCAGCCCGGCGGCTAGCTCCGCGGCACCTTGCTCCACGGGAGCTCCTTGTCGACGCGCACGTCGCCGGGCAGCCCGAGCACCCGCTCGCCGAGGATGTTCTTCATGACCTCCGAGGTGCCGCCCTCGATGGAGTTGGCGCGGGCGCGCAGGAAGTTCTTCGAGAGGTCCTCGCCGAAGAGCGCCGTCTTCGGCTGGTGCATCGCGTAGCTGGAGAACAGCATCCCCTCGGCGCCCATCACGTTCATGGCGAAGTCGTAGATGCGCTTGTTCAGCTCGGCCATCGCCAGCTTCGACACCGATCCCTCGGGGCCGGGCGTGCCGAGCTTGCGACCCGCAGCGGCGCGCATGTTCGTCAGGCGGTTCACCTCGGCGCCGACCCAGAGGCGGACGAGCTCGTCGCGCATGGCGGGGTCGGTCACGCCGGCCTGCTCCCACAGGGCGAGGAGCTGGCCGATCGGGCCGGAGTTGCGGGGTGGTGTGCCACCACCGATCGAGACCCGCTCGTTCATGAGGGTGGTGATCGACACACCCCAGCCGCGGCCGACCTCGTCCACCCGCATCGAGTCCGGGATGCGGACGTCGGTGAAGTACACCTCGTTGAACTCGGCCTCACCCGTCATCTGGCGCAGGGGTCGGGTGTCGACGCCGGGGGCCTCCATGTCGACGATGAACGCCGTGATGCCACGGTGCTTCGGCTGCTCGGGATCGGTGCGAGCGATGAGCAGCCCGTACCGCGAGATGTGGGCCAGGGTGGTCCACACCTTCTGGCCGTTGACGATCCACTCGTCGCCGTCGCGCTCGGCTCGCATCGCGAGGGACGCCACGTCCGACCCGGCCCCGGGCTCGGAGAAGAGCTGGCACCAGATGTGCTCGTTGGTGAACAACGGGCGCAGCAGCTGGTGCTGCTCGTCGGTGCCGTGGGCCAGCACGGCCGGCGCGCACATGCCGTAGCCGATCGGGTTCTTGACGCCGCCGATCGGACCCTTGGCCGTCGCGATCCGGGTCATCCACGTGCGGTTCAGCTTGGGCGACAGCCCGAGGCCGCCCTTGCCCTCGGGGAACTGCACCCACGCCAGCCCCAGGTCGAACTGCCGGCCCAGGAACTCGCGCTCGGGCGTCGTGTCGGGTGGGCACTCGGCGAGCAGCTGCTCGACGAGCTGCGCGACGCGGGACTCGTCCGGGTCGCCTGCCGCGCTCGGCGCTGTCGCTTCGGTCTCGTCGGTCACGGCCATCGGATCCCCCGGAGTGCTGGTCGGATCGCGGCAGCCTAGGCCCGGAGGCAGGAACTTGACCACGCGGTCAAGTAAGGCGCCGGCGTCAGTTCGCGTGCGACCGGAGTCGGTGCGCCGCAACCAGGTGGACCTCGGCGCGGTCCGGCTGCAGCGCGGCCAGCCGTTCGAAGGCGTCGGCCGCCTCCCACCAGCGCCCGAGGTTCGAGAGCACCCCGGCGAACTGGCGCACGACCGAGGCATCGGCCTGCGGCAGGCTGCAGCGGAGCCTGAGCACCCACGCGAGCGACGACCGGTCCATGCGATCGAGATAACCCCGCGTCAGGTTGGCGAGCATCCGCTCGGCGATCCGGACCGGTGATGTCGGCTCCAGGAAGGACGGGTCGAAGCGGGCGCTCGGTCCGTGGAGCTGCGAGAACCGCCGCTCGCAGTCCTCGGCCGAGAGCGCCATGCCGCCGACGAAGGGGTCGTAGAACGCGCTCGCGTCGTTCGCATCACGCACCACGAAGTGGCCCGGCATCCCGATGCCCACCAGCGGCACCCCCACCCGCCGGCCGACCTCCACGGCGATCACCGACAGGCTGATCGGGATCCCGAGGCGGCGGCGCACGACCAGGTCGAGGTACGAGTTCCGGGGGTCGTCGTACTGCTCGACGTTGCCCTCGAGGCCGCCCTCGCCGAACAGTGTGCGGCAGAGCGTCGCGGCGTGCGCGCGCGGAACCCGTGCGGCGAGCGCATCGAGGGCGCCGGCCAGGTCCGCGGGGTCGAGGTCGTGGTCGCACCCGGCGATCGCCGCGGCGATCACCTCGAGGGACGGGTCCTCGCGAAGGACCTCGGCCGCGAACCGAGCCGTAGGATCCACGCCCACCACGCTAGGACACCGCCCCGACCGTCCATGAAGGAGCACCCGATGCCCGCCAACGACGAGCTGTTCCCCGGCTCCTACGCCGCCACGGACCCCGACCGCCCTGCGGTCGTCATGCACGAGTCCGGCGAGGTCGTCACGTACGCCCAGCTCGACGCCGAAGCCAACCGGGTCGCACGAGTCCTCCGTGAGCACGGGCTGCAGGAGGGCGACCACGTCGCCGTCCTGATCGAGAACCACCCCCGGTTCCTGCCCATCGTCTGGGGCGCCCACTACGCGGGCCTCTACTACACGGCGATCAGCACGCGACTCACGGCCGAGGAGGCGGCGTACATCGTCGACGACTGCGGCGCGACGGCCTTCATCACCTCCGCCACGAAGGGCGAGCTGGCCGCGGCGATCGTCGACGCGACCCCGAACGTGACGCTGCGGCTCGCGTTCGGCGGCGACGTGCCCGGACACCGGCGCTACGAGGAGGTGGTGCTCACCTCCGACCCGGCGCCCATCGACGACCGGAGCGAGGGCATGGACATGCTCTACAGCTCGGGCACCACCGGCCGGCCCAAGGGCGTGCAGGTCCCGCTGCGCGGCGTGCCCCTCGGGAACCCCGACACCCTCTACCTGCTCGTCACGGGGCTCTTCGGCGCGAACGAGGAGACCGTGTACCTCTGCCCCGCGCCGCTCTACCACGCTGCTCCGCTGCGCTACAGCATCCAGGTCCAACGCGCCGGCGGCACGGTCGTCGTGATGGAGCACTTCGACGCAGCAGAGGCGCTCGCCGCCATCGAGCGGCATCACGTCACCTTCGCCCAGATGGTCCCGACGATGTTCGTGAAGATGCTGAAGCTGCCCTCCGAGGTGCGGGACCGGTACGACGTCAGCTCGCTGCAGTGCGTCGTCCACGCCGCGGCGCCGTGCCCGATCCCGGTCAAGGAGCAGATGATCGAGTGGTTCGGCCCGATCATCCACGAGTACTACGCGGGGACCGAGGGCAACGGCTTCGCCTACTGCAACAGCGAGGCGTGGCTCGCCCACAAGGGGACGGTCGGCAAGAGCCTGCTGGGGCCGCTGCACGTCGTGGGCGACGACGGCGAGGAGGTGCCGACCGGCGAGTCGGGGACCGTCTACTTCGAGTCCGCGTCGAACTTCAGCTACCACAACGATCCCGAGAAGACGAAGGGCAGCTACCACCCGAAGGGCTGGTCCACGCTCGGCGACGTCGGCTACCAGGACGAGGACGGCTACCTGTACCTGACCGACCGCAAGGCCTACATGATCATCAGGGGCGGGGTGAACATCTACCCGCAGGAGGCGGAGAACGTCCTCACGATGCACCCGTCGGTGGCGGACGTCGCGGTGTTCGGGGTGCCGGACGACGAGATGGGCGAGCGCGTGCACGCCGTCGTCGAACCCGCCGCGGGGATCGCGGGCACGCCCGAGCTCGAGGCCGAGCTCCTCGAGTTCTGCCGGTCGCACCTCGCCCGTGTGAAGTGCCCGGACCACATCGACTTCCGGCCCGAGCTCCCGCGCCACCCCACCGGGAAGCTCTACAAGCGGCTCCTCAAGGACGAGTACTGGAAGTCGGCCGGCCGCTCCATCTGACGCGTGCCCCCGCAGACTTTCGCCGTCGCAGGGCGCTGCGTACCCTGGCCCGCAGTCCGGTGACGGGACCGGGGAGGAGCTCAGGAACATGACGAAGCAGATGCGCGCGGTGGCCGTGCTGGTCCTTGTCGCACTCGTCTCGACCGGCTGCATCAAGGGGGTCCGCGCCGGCCAGCGGTGCCGCACCGCCGACTTCGGCGACGACGGCAGCCACGTGCTCGCCTGCAAGAACGGCCGTTGGCAGCGGGCCATGACGCGGGAGCAGGCCGCGCAGATCATCCTCAAGATCATCGAGCTCAAGCGGGCGCAGGCGGCGCCGCAGACAGGCACCCCCGGCGGGGGCGGCGGGGGCTACGTCGGACCGGGCATCCCGGGTGGCGGGCCGCTCGGCACCGTGCCGGAGTCGGCACCGGCCAACACCGCGGCCTCGAAGCTCGGTGCGGTCTACGCCGTCACGGCCGACCAGGCGTCGAACCCCGGGATGCCGGCCGAGATCTCGTCGCAGCTCGAGGCGACGAACTCCTGGTTCATCGGGCAGTCGGGCGGGCGTCCGCTGGACTTCATCCGCAACGCCACCGGCTCGATCGAGGTGGCACAGATCCGCCTCGGGCTGACCGCCGCCGAGATCGACGGGAGCGCCGACCCGCGGGCCGCCCTCCGGGCCGAGCTCGTCCGCCTCGGCATGACGACCAGCCCGATCGCGCCCGTCGTCTTCGTCCACCTCGCGAACGGGGGCTGCGGCACGGGCAGCGACCTGGCCGTGATCTGGATGAGCAAGGCCTCCGGCGAGTGCTCCGGCTCCCCCACCCTCGCGGCTCGATCCGCCCAGGAGATCGCCCACCTGATGGGGGCCGTGCCCGGCTGCGCGCCGCACCACGCCGGCAACGGCGGCGTGGGCGACTTCTCCAACGACCTCATGTACGAGGGCCCCGGGAAGGTGTTCGAGAGCATGCTCCTCGACGCCAACCACGACGACTACTACGGCCACGGCCGAGCCGACTGCTACGACATCGCCCGCAGCCCGCTCTGGGTGTAGTGCGGGGGCGGAGTTCTCGGCGCGGATCGTCCCGCCACGCGGGACATCTCGCGCCGAAAACCTTGGGGGCGGAGAAGTTGGGCGGGGCGGCGCTCAGGCCCGGGTGAGCACCCGCCGGGCGTTGAGCACCGCCAGGCAACCGCCCGCGGCGATGAGCGCGGCGAGGATCCACGCGGCGTCGTAGGTCCAGCGTTCCGCCACGACCCCGAAGAGGAGCGGCCCCAGGGTCGCCCCGACGTACGTGCCCGACTGGGTGATGCCCGTCGCCCGGCCGGGCTGGTCCGGATGCGCGCGCACGACGGAGAGGTTGAACACCCCGGGCCACGCCCACCCCGCGCCGAAGGCGATCGGCAGCGCCAGCACGTGCGCCACGGGCGTGCCGAGCACGAAGAGCAGGTAGCTCGCCGCGCCGAGGCCGAGCATCCCGGCGACGAGGCCGAGCAGGGCACCCTCCCGGCGATCGGCCCACGCCCCTGCCGCGAGCCGCGACGAGATCGACACCACCGATCCGACCGCCAGCATCACGCCGGCGGTGCCCTTGACCACGCCGGCGTCCACCGCGGAGTTCACGTAGAAGCTGCCGAGCGTCACCGCCGCGCTGGAGGAGAACGCGGCAGCGACCGCCAGGCTCAGGAGCGCACCGCGCTCCGCCCTCCGCGACGGTGCGTCGGCCCGGAGCGCGCCCTGGGCGGCCTCGCGGGCGTCGACGGCCGCACCCTGCTCGTCGACGGGCGAACCCATGGCGAACGCAGCGACCACCGCGAGGACCACGCCGGCGGCGAAGGCCCACCGCCATCCGAACGACCCGACGATGAGCGGCAGCGCCAGCCCCGCCACGAGCGACGCCGCCGGCATCGAGGACTGCTTCGCCGCGAACGCCAGGCCCTGCCGGCGGGCGGCGACGTTGCGCGCGATCCACACGTTGGCCGACACCTGGCACAGTGCGTTCGCTGCGCCCGCGACCAGGGCGAGCAGGGCGATGGTCATGACGGACCGGCCGAGCAGGGCGACCGCCGCCTGGAAGGTCGCGGAGGTCACCAGCGCGACGCGGAGGCAGAACGCAGGCCCTCGCCGGTCCACCCACCGCCCGAGGGGGGCCGACAGGAACGCGCTGGCGCCGAAGAACGCGGCGACGAGGCCACCGGAGGTCGCCTCCCCGAAGCCCAGCTCCGGACCCATCTCGACGTAGAGGCTGCCGAGCATGAAGCCGGGGATGACGGTGGCGGCGATCCCGACGCACACCGCCGCGAGGTCCCGCACCGGCGCTGCCGGCGGCGCCAGGGTGTCACTCACCGGGCCAGGGTAGGTTCGCCGGTGGTGGCACACCGATTCCCTTTCCTCGACCACCCCGGCGTGCTGGCCTTCGCCCACCGCGGGGGTGCGGGCGACTGGCCGGAGAACACGATGCCGGCGTTCGAAGGGGCCGTCGCGCTGGGCTACCGGTACCTCGAGACCGACGCGCACGTGTGTGCCGACGGCACCGTCGTCGCCTTCCACGACGACGTCCTCGACAGGGTGTGCGACCGGCCGGGACGCATCGCGGACCTCACGTGGAGCGAGGTCTCCGCTGCGAGGGTGGCCGGGCGCGAGCCGATCCCGCTCCTGGAGGACCTGCTCGGCTCGTTCCCCGACGCCCGCTTCAACATCGACCCCAAGGACGACGCTGCGGTCGGGCCCCTCGCCGAGGTGATCCGCCGCTGCAACGCCGTCGACCGGGTCGCGGTGGCGGCGTTCAGCGACACCCGCATCGCCCGGATCCGCTCGATCCTGGGCCCGCGTCTCTGCACCGGGCTCGGGCCCCGCAGCACCGCCCGCCTCCTCGCCGCCAGCCGCCGGCTCGCGCCCGCCCGCTTCGAGGGGGCCTGCGTGCAGGTCCCCACCCACAAGGGCCGCCTCCCCCTCGTCACCCGGCAGTTCGTCCGCGGCGCCCACCGGCTCGGCCTCCAGGTCCACGTGTGGACGATCGACGACCCCGCCGAGATGCACCGGCTGCTGGACCTCGGTGTCGACGGGATCATGACCGACCGGTGCGAGGTCCTGAAGGACGTCCTCGTCGAGCGAGGCCAGTGGGGCGCTCCCTGACGCGACTCGGCCACGC
>JAEZFI010000086.1 GCA_023437745.1 Actinomycetes bacterium | reverse complement strand
ACCGGATCCTCCCCCTGCCCGCCGACGTCGCCGACCCGGACGCGACGGCGGACGTGGTGGCGACCACCGTGGAGCGGTTCGGTCGCATCGACGTGCTGGTGAACAACGCCGGCGTCGGTCACGTCGTGCCGGCGGAGGACGAGCCCCTCGACGACTTCCGGCGGACCCTCGACGTCAACCTCGTCGGGTTGTTCGCGCTCAGCCAGCAGGCCGGCCGGCACATGATCGCCGCGAGGTCCGGCTCGATCGTCAACATCGCGTCCGTCCTCGGGCTCGTGGCGGCCGCGCCGGTCAAGCAGGCCGCGTACTGCGCGTCGAAGGGCGGCGTGGTGAACCTGACGCGGGAGCTGGGCGCCCAGTGGGCGCGCAAGGGCGTCAGGGTGAACGCCATCGCGCCGGGATGGTTCCTCTCCGAGATGACCCAGGCCGAGATGTTCGAGGCCGACTCGGGTCGCGACTTCATCCAACGCAACTGCCCGATGGGCCGGCCCGGCGAGGTCGACGAGCTCGACGGCGCGCTGCTCTACCTGGCGTCCTCCGCCTCCCGCTACGTGTGCGGTCAGACGCTCGCCGTCGACGGCGGCTGGACCATCCGCTGACCGCTGCGCGTTCTGACCGTCGGGGCGACGGCCGCCGGTAGGGTGCGCGTGTGAAGGTGCGGGTCGGGTTCAACCTGGGTGGGCGCAGCGGCGTCGACGACCAGGACCGATTCCGCCACCTCGTCGACGAGCTCGAGCGTCTGCGGTTCGACTCCCTGTGGGTGTCGGAGCGGCTGAACGGGCCCGGACCCGCGCCGACGATCGCGATGGCCATGGCGGCCGCCCGGACCGAGCGCCTCAAGTTCGGGATGAGCGTGATGGTCCTGCCCGGCCGGAACCCGGTGGTCACGGCGAAGGAGCTCGCGAGCCTCGACGTCCTCTCCGCCGGCCGCCTGCTCCCGGCCTTCGGCCTCGGTGTCGCCAACGCCGCCGAGCACCAGGCGTTCGGGGTGCGCCGGGAGGAGCGGGCGGCGATCTTCGACGAGTCGCTCGCGCTGATCCGCCGGCTGTGGACCGAGGACGACGTCCACCACGACGGCGCGCACTTCCGGCTCGACGGGGTCACGATCCGCCCCCGGCCCGCCCAGCAGCCCCTCGAGGTCTGGATGGGCGGCATCGCACCGTCGGAGCTGCGGCGGGTGGGCCGGTCGGCCGACGGCTGGCTCCCCAGCTTCGTGACCGTGGACGACGTGCGCACCGGCATCGCCGAGGTCAACCGGGTCGCCGCCGACCACGACCGCGCCATCGACCCCGAGCACTTCGGGGTGCTGATCCCCTACGCCGACGGGCCGATCGACGAACGCGTCCTCGCAATGTTCGCCCAGCGCCGACCGGAGGTGGACCCCGCCGAGCTGGTCGCGGCGTCACCGGCGGCGCTGGCCGAGCTGGTGGAGCGGTTCGTGGAGGTGGGCGCGTCGAAGTTCGTCGCCGCGCCCATCGCGCCGATGCGCGACATCACCGGGGAGCTCGAAGCGTTGGACGCCGCCGTCCGACCCCTGGAGAACTGAGCTCAGGGCGTCGCGGCGCCGACCCAGGTCTCGATCTCGGCGCGGAGCCCGCGCGTCACCAGCTCCGTCCACTCGGCGTCCCGGGCGGCGTCGCCGATGTCCAGCCAGGCCAGCACCGCCACGACGAGGTGGTCCACGATCACGGTCGTCGCCCAGCGCCGGAGGTCGTCGTCGAGACCGAGCGGCGCGAGCAGCTCCTCGGCGAGGCCGGTCTGCAGCGCACGGATCTCGGCGGCGTAGGGCGCGAACTCCGTCTCGCGGGCAGCATGGACGAAGAGCAACCGGAACCCGTCGGGGTTGGCCCGGCCGACGGTGAGCAGCGTCCGGACGGCGGCACCTCGCGTGTGCTGCTCGGTCGTCGCCGACTCCCACTCCTCGGCCAGGCGGACGGTGACCTCGTCGAGGATCGCCCGGTAGAGGTCGGCCTTGGACTCGAAGTGGCGGTACACGATCAGCTTGGTGATCCCCGCCGACTTCGCGACCTCGTCGACGGAGGTGGCGGCGAAGCCCTCCCGGGCGAAGGCGAAGGCCGCGGCGCGGAGGATCTGGGCCCGACGCTCGTCGCGCGGCAGCTGGGTCCTCGCGGGAGGGGGGATCACCCTTCGACCCTACCGTTGCGGCCATCGGCATGGGCCGAAGGTCACAGCTCACACCGGCGGCACGGAGTTGTATACTCGTCGGTATACACGCGGCCAGGGGGAACAGATGCCGACGACCACGACACCGACCGACCAGCTCCGCTACGAGCCGGCCGAGCTCCTCGCGACCCACCCGGACCTGGAGCCGCTGCTGGCCGACGGCGCGCGCTGCCACGGCGGCCTGGCCGCGGACGGCAGCTACGTGTCGCCGCGCACGTTGCACCGCGTCCCCGCCATCGCCGCCTGGCAGGCGCACCACACGGCGACCTTCGGGACCGAGCTCGTCGACATCGGCATCGACGAGTTCCCCAGCCCCTACCCCAACGTCGAGCAGTCGCGGCTCCTCATCGAGGCGGGCGCCCCCGAGCCGGTCATCGCCACGTTGTCCAGGATCGGCACGGTCGAGGGCTTCGGCGCCTTCCTCCGCTACACGGTCGTCGAGGACCTCCAGCGCCACTTCGACGAGGACATCGGGGAGACGGCGCTGGGGCACCTCGACCGCGGGCTGATCGAGGCCCATGCCTGCGACGAGGCGGGCGAGCCGGGCGCCACGGCGATCGGGCACGACGAGATGTGGTTCGCCGCCCGGGACATCGCCTTCGAGCATCCCGTCACCCGGGACGAGACCGCCCTGATGCTGGAGCGGATGGGCATCACGCCACCGGGGGGCTCGGCGCCGGATCCCGCCGCCATGCGGGCCGCCGCCCTGGCGCACCGCCGGCTCCCCGACGACGTCGACCTCGACGTCGAGACGCTCATCGAGCGCATGGTGCGTCTGGTGCTCATCGAGATCTCGGCGTTCCACGGCTTCGCCTGGGCCGAAGCGGTGCTGTCCGACCGCGACCTCGTCGCGGGCGACGGCGAGGCGGCACGCGTCGTGGCCTGCATCCGGGCGGACGAGACGCCCCATGTCGACTACCTCCGCACCGCCCTCACCGAGCTGCGCGACCGCACGCTGGTCGGCGACGGTGGGCGCCGGCACCGGGGCGAGGACGTGCTCGCCGCCATCTGGGATCCCGCCGTGGCCGACCAGCGCGGCCCGCGGCGGACCAACCTGCTGGACGCCACCTGGCGGGAGGTGCGGCGGGCGCTGGCCGGACGGCGGGACACCGACGAGCTCCTCGAGCGCTTCGACGCCGTGGGCACCAGCCACCGCCGCCCCGACGGCACCTGGCACGACCCCACCGTCGCCGAGATCCGGGCGCAGGCGCAAGGGACCGCGGCATGAAGTTCGGCATCTTCTACGAGCACCAGCTCCCCCGCCCCTGGTCGCCCGACGCCGAGCACCAGCTGCTCCAGGACGCCCTCGACCAGGTGGAGCTGGCCGACCGCGTCGGCTTCCACTACGTCTGGGAGGTCGAGCACCACTTCCTCGAGGAGTACAGCCACAGCAGCGCACCGGAGGTGTTCCTGGCCGCGGCCTCCCAGCGCACACGGAACATCCGGCTCGGACACGGCATCATCCAGACGGCGCCGGGCTACAACCACCCGGTCCGCACCGCCGAGCGGGTGGCCACGCTCGACCTCGTGTCGGGAGGCCGGGTGGAGTTCGGCTCCGGCGAGTCGGGCTCGGACACCGAGATGGGCGGCTTCGGCATCGACATGCTCACCAAGCGGGAGCAGTGGCTGGAGGGGCTGGAGGTCGCCCTCCGGTGCATGACCGAGACGCCGTTCACCGGGCACGAGGGGACCTATTGCACGGTGCCGCCGCGCAACGTCGTGCCGAAGCCCCTGCAGGCCCCGCACCCACCGCTGTGGGTCGCCTGCTCGCGTCGGGACACCATCCTGCTGGCCGCCGAGAAGGGCATCGGGGCGCTGAGCTTCGCGTTCATCGACCCCGAGGAGGCCGCCCGCTGGTTGCACGACTACGAGACGACGCTCGCGGAGCGCTGCGTCCCGGTCGGCCAGGTCGTGAACCCGCAGGTCGCCTGCGTGACCCCGATGATGGTCCACCCCGACGAGGAGGAGGCGCTCGCCCGCGGGATCGAGGGCGCCAACTTCTTCGGCTACTCCCTCGCCCACTACTACGTGTTCGGCACGCATCGCCCCGCCGCGACGAACGTCTGGGACGAGTACGTCGAGCGGCGCACGGCGATGGGGTACTCCCCCGACGCCGCGGTCGCCGAGGCCCGGGCGGCACGGGAGGCGGCGACGGAGATGGCGGTCCGCAACGAGACGCTCGGCGCCAAGATCGCCTCGGGCGACACCACGGGCCTGCGCGGCGCGGTCGGGACGCCGGACCAGGTGCGTGACTACCTCCGCCGGTTCGAGGCGGCCGGCGTCGACCAGATCATCTTCGTGCTCCAGGCCGGACGGAACCGGCACGAGCACATCATGGAGAGCCTGGAGCGGTTCGGCACCGAGATCCTCCCGGAGTTCGCCGAGCGCGACGAGGCGCACGTCCGGCGGCGGGAGGAGCGCTTCGGACCGCTCATCGAGCAGGCGTTCGCCCGCAAGGCGGCCCTCGGGGCCGACCGCGTCCCCGAGATGCCGGAGGGCTACGAGATCAAGGCGATCCCGAAGCAGCTGGTCGACCTGGCCCAGAACGAGGCCGGACAGGAGCTGCTGGAGCGCATCGCGGACGAGGGCGCGGTGGGCGACGGGACCACCCTGGGCTCGATGCTCCGCTGAGATCGCCCGGGATTCCGGGCCGCCGGCGAGCGGTCCCAGGGGTGCTCCGGGATCGGCCATGCTGGCGGCCATGGGCATCACCGACCTCGGACTCAGTCACCTGGCCCTCCCCGTCGCCGATCTGGACCGCTCGATCGACTTCTACGCCCGCTACGCCGACATGGTCGTCGTGCACCGTCGCTCCGACCACGACGGCAAGGGCATCGCCTGGATCTCGGACCTCACGCGGCCGTTCGTCGTCGTGCTCCTGGAGACGCACGTGACCGACCACCTGGGCGGTTGGGCACACCTCGGCATCGGCGTCGCCAGCCGTGAGGAGGTGGACCACCGACTCGTCACCGCCACGGAGGAGGGCTACGAGGTGGTCGGACCGTGCGACGACGGTCCACCCGTCGGCTACTGGGGGATCATCACGGACCCCGACGGCCACAACATCGAGATCGCCTACGGCCAAGAGGTGAAGCTGACGGTGGAGGCCGTCCAACCCCCGTTGCCCTGACGGCGCCACGCCTCCGACCCTGGCCCGGGCGAGGGGGGCGGCCCCC
>JAEZFI010000309.1 GCA_023437745.1 Actinomycetes bacterium | reverse complement strand
CTCGGCAAGGACTGGAAGGGGAAGCTCTCGACGGTCGCCTACCTCCTCGCCGTCCCGCTCGCGGCGCTCTCGACCGAGGCGTCGATCGTGATCTACGTGACGAACGCGATCGTCTGGCTCGTGCCCGCCCGCCGCATCGCTCGGGTGCTCGGCGGACCGACCTCGTAGCGGCGAGCTGTCCGGGGGGGCCTATCGTCCGTCCCCGGAGGCCACATGGTCGACAAGTGCAAGTGGATCGAGCTGACCGAGCAGAACCCGGACCACTCGTCGTGGTACATCCAGCGGTTCCGTGACATGGCCGAGGCGGGCGACGACCTGGCCGGGGAGGCCCGACTGATCGACGCCATGGCGCCCCGGGGTGCCCGGATCCTCGATGCGGGCTGCGGACCGGGGCGCGTCGGGGCGATCCTCCACGGTCATGGCCACGAGGTGGTCGGGGTGGACGTCGACCCGGCGCTCATCGAGGCGGCAGAGGCCGACCACCCCGGGCCGACGTGGCTGGTGGGTGACCTCGCCGAGCTGGACCTCCCCGCTCGTGGGATCGCCGAGGGATTCGACCTGATCGTGAGCGCCGGCAACGTGATGACGTTCCTCGCGCCCAGCACCCGCCAGGTCGTGCTCGAACGGCTCGGGGCCCACCTTCGTGAGGGTGGGCGCCTGGTGATCGGCTTCGGTGTGGGCCGCGGCTACGAGTTCGACGAGTTCCGCGCCGACGCGGCCGCCGCCGGGCTCAGTGTGGAGCTCGAGCTCGCCACGTGGGACATGCGTCCGTTCACGGCCGAGTCGGACTTCCTGGTCGCCGTGCTCGTTCGCTGACCACCGGCGGGTGCTTCACTCCGCGTGCCGCGCCGGCCAGCGCCGTGCAAGGCTCCGGTCATGGACGCTCCGCTGCACGCCGACCTCGCCGTGCTCGCCGGCCTGCTCGGCACGTGGTCGGGCCGAGGGCACGGCGAGTACCCGACCATCCAGCCGTTCGACTACGAGGAGACCGTGACCTTCGGGCACGTGGGCAAGCCGTTCCTCACGTACGTGCAACGGACGAAGGACCCGCTCGACGGGCGGCCGCTGCACATGGAGACGGGTTTCTGGCGACATCCGTCGGCGGGTCGGATCGAAATCGTGCTGACCCACCCGTTCGGCGCCGTCGAGGTGGCCGAGGGGCCGCTCGACGCGACGGGCATCCACCTGCGGTCCACGGTGGTGGCCGGGACCAGCACCGCGAAGTCGGTCACCGAGGTGGAGCGAGATGTCGTCATCGAAGGTGACGTCATCCGCTACGACCTGTGGATGGCCGCCGTGGGCCAACCGCTCTCCCACCACCTGCACGCAGAGCTGCACCGGGTGGACTGACGCCGTCGACGGGTCGAGCTCGAACCGTGTCCTACCGTGCAGAGATGAGCGCTTTCCATCAGGAACCGCCCGAGTGGTACTACCAGGCGATGGGCCACCAGTACGGCCCGCTGACCCTGACCCAGCTGCGACAGGCGATCGGCCAAGGGCTCGTGGCCCCGGCGACGCCCGTCTTCAGCAGGTGGACCGGCTCCTGGCAACCCGCTGGCATCGTGCCAGGGCTGTTTGCTGCAGAGCGCCCCGGCCTCGGGGACGACGTCGGCATGCGGCTCCTGCTGCCCGTGGGTCGGTCGGGATGGGCGATCGCTGCCGGCTACCTGGGCCTTCTCGGCTGGCTCGTCTTCCCGCTCGCGCCGTTCGCTCTCGCCACTGCCGTGTTGGGACACATGGAGATTGCGAACAACCCCAAGCGGCATGGCGTCGGACGCGTGGCCACCGGGTACATCGGCGGGGTCATCGGCCTGTTCGTCGGGGCGTACGTGCTGCTGAGGTGACGGTCCAACGACGAGGTCCAGGCAACGCCGGCTGCGATGGGGCTCCCGGCCTCGACATCGACGACGCGCCGGGCCGTCAGCCGAATCCAGATGCTCACGTCGTCAGCCGGGCTGCCCTCGCCACGCAGGGACGATCCGGTCCGCTGCTTCCATTCCCAGCGAACCCACGAGGCAGAGCTGCGCCGGTCCCCTCGGGTTCTCGGTCGTGCGGGTCACCAGGTCCTGACGCTGGTCGTCCCACGAGCGCTGCGTGTCCAGGCCGGCGTGAACGGCGACGATCCGGTCGTCCTCGTAGAGCCACGGGAGGTCCCGGATGAAGTTTTGGTGCGAGCTGGGCATGGCGGCGCGCAGCGCGCCGGCGCGCCCGGTCGCCGAGCGTGCGCCACCCGCCCACTCGGGCGCCACGCCGTACGAGTGGAGGACGTTCACCTCGAAGTTGAGATCCCAGCGGCCAGGCCACGTCCTGCGTTGCCGCCTCGAGAACAAGCCTTGCCCGAGGATGAACTCGTGGTGGCCCACGAGCATGACGTGTCCGTCGGCAGCTGGGCGTGGGTGTCCGGCACGACGATGACGGGTGCATCCGTCAGTGTGCCCATCACTCCTCCAGCAGCCGGCGGATCAGCTCGTCGTCGACGACGCCGGCCGAGCCCTCGTCCGCTGCGAACTCGCCGACGATCGCCTCCCAGCCCTCGCCGGGAACCCGCAGAGCCCGTTCACCGGCCGTCATCAGCAGCTTCACGATCCCGGCGACGTAGTGGAGGTCCGTGAACCGCAGCTCCAACTCCTCGCCGACGCCAAGTGCCCTCACGATGACGACGACCCTTCCGTCCTCGGCCAGGCCGAGCTGGCAGCTGACCAGCGGGTCAGCCATCTCCGTCTTCACGATCACTCCTTCCGTCGACGACGAGGGGACGATACGGAGGGGTTGTGACAGGAGGCCCCCCAATTGCCGGCTCAGCAGGGCGTCGGCGGCAGCGTGATCGAGCCCCGGCCCGGCGGGCTCACGCGGCCGTCCGTCATCTCCGCCACCATCGAGAGCTCCACCGGGATGCCCGGCGGAAGTTGGTAGAGCGCCTGCAGATCCTGCGGAGTCGCCGCGCTCCGCCACAGACCCAGTTCGCCCACGAACCCGCTCTCCAGCCGCGCCCGATAGCCGCTGAGGCCGGGTCGGTCACCAGGCCAGACCGGCACGACGCGGTAGCCGGCACCCGGCCCGTCGCAGCGCACCTCTGCCGAGACCGCGGGCGGCGGAGGTGCCGCGAGGTCGTTCGTCGTCTTCTCCTGCAGTCCCTTCAGGAAGAGCCATCCGAAGAGCAGCGCCAGCACCGCTCCCAAGATCGACCCCTCCTGCTTCCTCGACGTCCGCCGGCGAGCCGGCTGCGGTCGCGAGCGCCCGGAGGAACTCCGGGCCGGCGGCGTCGGGCGGGCCGCACGTGCCGGCTTCGGCCGAGCCGTCCGGCGCGACCATCGCGTGTCACGGATGACGATCGGCGGAGCGACCGGCTGCTGGCGGATCGACTCGAGCGCCTCGCCCGGGCGCTCCTTCGGGGTGGGCATCGGCGCCGTCATCTCCCGCGCCAGCTCCCGCAGCCAGTCGACCATCGCCGGCGACGACACCACCGGGCCGTGCTGGATCAGCTCCACCAGGGCCCACACCGACACCACCTCGACCTTGCCGAGCGGCGGGCACGGCACCGGCGGTTCGGTGTGGGTGAAGCACAGGACCGGCCGCACGTCGGCGTCGAGATGGCGGCTCACCGCCGTGGCCATCCACTCGACCGTCTCGGACTCCTTCCGCATGGGAAACCGGCCTCGCCACAACGTGCCGTCGCCGTAGCGGAGTTCGCCCTGGTACGCCTTGCTGTCGATCAACCACACACCGGTGGGACCGATGACCAGGTGGTCGACGTTCGCCTTCGAGCCCGGCACGACGAGGTCGTGGAACACTGCGAAGTCCGGCGTCAGCAGCGAGAGCGCCTCCGCCGTGGCCCGTTCGCCGTCGGCGCCCTTCTCCCACTTCTCGGCCATCTCGAGCGTGCGCAACGCCGCCGCTCGCAGCTCTGCGGCCTTGCGCGCCGCCGATCCCCCGGGCGCCACCCCGCGTCGTTCCTCCATCGCCGTCCGCTCCTGACGCCCCGTACCGTCGTGCCGAACGTCCGGACCGTACCGGAGATCCGTTCGCGATGCCTCGGTCGTACGCGCGGACGGGTGCCAGAACCTCAGCAGTCGGGGTCCGTCCAGAACCGGTCGAAGTCGCACGAACCGTCCGACGGGTCGGAGTTCATGTCGCCCTCGAAGTCCTCGAAGCCGTTGCAGTCGGGATCCTGGAGGAACCGGTCCTGGTTGCAGGAGCCGTCGGCGGGATCGGAGTCGATGCCCTCCCCGAAACCGAGGCAGTCGGGGTCCCGGGAGAACCGGTCCTCGTTGCACGAACCGTCCGCAGGATCGGTGTACGCCTCGATCTCGTCGAGGGTGTCGTCGACCTCGGTCATGACCCACACGGTGAACCCCGCGCCGCCCACCAGTCCGACGATCCCGAGAGCCAACCCGGCCTTCGCCCGGCCCACCAGCGGCTTCGACGGGAGCTTGTTGCCCGCCGAGATCCCGGCGATCCCCATGATCACGCCGACGAGCGCCACCACCGGCCCCACGAACGGCACCCAGAACAGGCAGACGCCGACGATCCCGAGGACCAGCGCCGCCGTCGCCATGCCGTTGCCCGGTGTCGAGGGCGGCACGTACGCCGGCGCCGGGAACCCGAGCGGAGCGCCGGGCACCGGCGCACCCGGGGGTCGAGCGCCCGGCGGACCGTACGCCGGTGCGCCGTAGCCGGGAGGCGGCGGGGGTGGTGCGTAGCCCGAGGG
>JAEZFI010000305.1 GCA_023437745.1 Actinomycetes bacterium | reverse complement strand
CCGGCGGGCCGCGCACCTCGGCGGGCGATGGCGCACCGGACGGCCGGTAGCCTCCCGGCCGTGTCGCTGCCACCGAAGCTCAAGACCCTCTGGGACCAGGCCCGCAAGCGGGTGTTCCTCCTGTGGGACCTGTTCCGGGAGGTGCCGTGGCGGCAGGTCCGCCGGGCCCACGACCGCTCGTCGGACACCGTCGTGTGGATCCACCACCGCTACCCGGCGACGTGGCTCCACTGGCTCCTCCGCGAGGACACGATCCTCAAGGACCTCGCGCTCGTCGTGGGGCTGGCGAAGGCCGGCGTCCCGTTCCGGATCGTGACGGGACGCCGGATCGAAGACGTCCGCGGCGCCACGATCCTCTGGAGCATCCACCCGTACAACCCGGATCGGAACCCCGACTACGCCGCCGGGATGCTCGAGTCCGCCCGACGCATCGAGGGGCGCGGCAACGTGCTCCTCCCCTCGGCGGACGAGGCGCAGTGGTGGGAGAACAAGGTCTTCATGCACCAGCAGTTCGACGAGCTGGGCGTCCCCAGCCCCCGGACGGTGGTCGACCGCCCGGCCGAGGAGCTGTCGCTGCGCTGCGCCGACGGCACCGAGCTGGGCTTCCCGCTGCTGGTGAAGGAACCGCACAGCCAGGGCTCGGCCGGGCTCCACAAGGTGGACTCGCCCGAGCAGCTCCGGCGGCTGCGCGCCGACCTGCGCGCGGGAGGTGAGGAGGAGCTGCTCCTCCAGGAGCTCGTCGACATGGGTCGCGACCTGCGGGTCACGATGGTGGGCGACCGGATCGTCCACCACTACTTCCGGATCAACACCACCGACGAGTGGCAGCCCACCTCGACCCGCCGAGGCAGCCGCGTCGACTTCGAGACGTTCCCCGAGCAGTGGCGCGACCGGATCGTCGAGGTGTTCCGCTCGACCGGCATGCGCACCGGCGCGTTCGACATCTGCTGGCAGGGCGACGACCTCGACACGCCGCCGCTGTTCCTCGAGGTGTCACCCGCCTACACCCCGAACCCGCCGCCGCCGGCGTCGTTCGCCGACCGTCCCTACTACGAGTTCAAGAAGCAGCTCACCGGACCCGACAGCTTCGGCACCGCGTTCGTCCGCACGGTGTTCGAGATCCAGGAGCAGGTGCTCGCCGAATGGGGCATCATCGCCCGATGAGGTTCGGGATCAAGACGGCGCCCCAGATGACCACCTGGGGCGCGATGCTGGACGTGTGGCGTGCGGCCGACGAGATCGACCTGTTCGAGTCGGCCTGGAACTTCGACCACTTCGAGCCGATCCTGGGCAAGCCCCGCAGCGGGCCGTGCCTGGAGGGCTGGACGAGCCTCGCCGCGTTGTCGCAGGTGACCTCCCGCATCCGTGTGGGCTGCATGGTGACCGGGGTGCCGTATCGGCACCCGGCGGTGCTCGCGAAGATGGCCGCCACCGTCGACGTCGTGAGCGACGGCCGGCTGGAGCTGGGGCTCGGCGCCGGCTGGAACCAGGACGAGGCCGACGCCTACGGGATCGAGCTGCCGCCGCTCAAGGAGCGCTTCGACCGGTTCGACGACGCGTGCGAGATCGTGATCGGCCTGCTCACCCAGCCCTCCTTCAGCTACACGGGCAGCGTCCACACGATCACCGACGCCTACTGCGAGCCCAAGGCCGTGCAGACGCCGCACCCGCCGATCACCATCGGCGGCGACGGCGAGCGCCGCACGCTGCGTGCCGTCGCCCGCTACGCCCAGCGCTGGAACACGCCGTTCACGTCGCCCGAGGTCCTCGCCCACAAGCGCGAGGTGCTCGCCGGCCACTGCGCGGACATCGGCAGGGACCCGTCCGAGATCACGATCACCGCGCAGCTGATCCACGATCCCACGGCCGGCGCGGAGGCCACGGCCGACGCCGCCGCAGCGCTGGGCGAGGCCGGTTGCGAGGTGGCCATCGTCTACCTCCCCGAGACGCACCACACGGCGTCCGAGGTCGAGGTGGTCGCGCGGGCGCTCGACCCGCTCGTCGGCTGACCGCCCCCGCGTCCCCGTTCTGTTCCAGGGAGAGCATCACGGGCGAGGCGCTCCCTGGAACAGAACGGGCGTGCCTCAGGGTGCCGCAGCGCGGATCACGCAGGTCGTGGTGCCGTGGGCGAGGAGGCGGCCCTCGGCGTCGTGGACCCGGCCTTCCGCCGTCGCCGTGGTGCGGCCGCGGTGCAGCACCGCGCCGGTCGCCGTGATCACGCCGGTGTCGACCCGGATGCCCCGCGTGTAGTGCACCGTGAGGTCGGCGGTCGTGTAGCTCTCGCCGGGCGCCATCGTCGTGTGGATCGCGCAGCCCATCACCGAGTCGAGGATCGTCGCGGCGATCCCGCCGTGCACGCCGCCCATGGGGTTCGTCATGTCGGGCCGAGTGGTGAGCGAGAAGACGGCGCGTCCGTCGTCGATGTCGTCGAGCGTCATGCCCAGCAACGTGGCGATCCCGGGCGGCGCCACCGCGCCGTCGCGGATCATCGCGAGCTGCTCCAGCCCGGTGAGCTGGGTCGGGTCGAGGGGGAGCGGAGTGGGTTGCATGACGCAACTGTACAGCCCGTTCCCGCAGTTCTGGCAGGAGCAGGACGGGTGGGCGTCCGGCGTAGGGTCGTCGCGGTGAGCGAGGAGTCCGACCAGGTCACGGTGTACGAGTTCGTGGGCGGCATGCCCTTCTTCGAAGAGCTGGTCGAGCGGTTCTACGCCCGGGTGGCCACCGACGAGGTGCTGCTCCGCCTCTACCCCGACCAGGTGGACCTCGGTCCCGCTCGGGACCGCCTGGCGCTGTTCCTGGCGCAGTACTGGGGTGGCCCGCAGACCTACAGCGAGTCCCGCGGCCACCCGCGGCTCCGGATGCGGCACATGCCGTTCGAGGTCGGCCAGGTCGAGCGCGACCACTGGCTCGCCGCCATGACCGCCGCGCTGGACGAGATGGCGCCGCCCGACCTGGTGCGCGAACGGTTCGATGCGTACTTCGAGATGTCGGCCGACGCCATGATGAACCGCTGACGTCGCGACCGTCGCCGACCCGTTCGGTCGCACCTTCCCCCGCGAGGACCCATGCACAGAGACCGATCCATCACCGAGCGCCGCATCGGGATGGCCCGCCACCGCTGGATCAACCCGTCGATCTGGTCGCACCGCGTGCCGTTCGAGGTGACGTGCTGGGAGGTGCCGACCGACGCCGAGGGCCGACCGGGTGAGCCGGTGGACGTCGCCGAGGCGCTCGCTGCCGACTACCGACCGACGGCGGCGGGCGAACCGTGGGGCCCGCCGTGGGGGACCACGTGGTTCCGGCTGCGCGCCACGGTCCCACCCGAGATGGAGGGCCGCCCGGTCGAGGCGATCGTCGACCTCGGCTTCGATTGGACCGGTCCCGGCTTCCAGGCCGAGGGCATGGTCTGGCGTGAGGGCGAGGACGGCCGGTGGATCCCCGAGCGGGGCATCCACCCGCGGAACCACCGCTTCCGCCTCACCGACTCGGCTCGCCCCGGCCAGGTCGTCGAGCTGCTGGTCGAGGCGGCCTCGAACCCGTCGCTGATCTCGGGTCTACCGGACCGGAACCACGACGTCCTGACCGCCTCGCGCGCCCCCCGCTACTTGCTCGGTGAGCTGGCGATCGGGGTGATCGAGCTCGAGGCGTACGGGCTGTACCACGACGTGAACACGTTGATGGGGCTCGACCAGCGGCTGCCCGCCGAGGACCCGCGCCGCTCCGAGATCCTCGCGGCGGTCGACCGGTGCATCGACCGCCTCGACCCCACGGACGTGCCGGGCACCGCGGCCGCCGCGCGCGCCGAGCTGGCGCCGCTCCTCGCCCGCCCGGCGGCCGCGTCGGCGCACCACATCACCGCGGTCGGCCACGCGCACATCGACACCGCGTGGTTGTGGCCGCTCCGCGAGACCCAGCGGAAGTGCGCCCGGACCTTCAGCAACGTCCTGCGCCTGATGGAGGACGACCCCGAGCTGGTCTTCGCCTGCTCCCAGGCCCAGCAGTACGAGTGGATGCGCGAGCACTACCCGACGATCTTCGAGGGCATCCGCCAGCGCGTCGCCGAAGGTCGTTGGATCCCCGTGGGCGGCATGTGGGTCGAGGCCGACGGCAACGTCCCCGGCGGCGAGGCGATGCTGCGTCAGCTGCTCGCCGGCCAGCGGTTCTTCCGCGAGCACTTCGGCGTGACGTCGTCGGAGGTGTGGATCCCGGACGTCTTCGGCTACCCGGCCGGGATGCCCCAGCTCTACCGCCTCGGCGGCTGCGACCGCTTCCTCACGCAGAAGCTGTCGTGGAACCGCACGAACCGCTTCCCGCACCACACCTTCTGGTGGGAGGGCCTGGACGGCAGCCGGGTGTTCACGCACTTCCCGCCCGTCGAGACGTACAACGCCACGTTCGAGGTGTCGGAGCTGCTGCACGCGGTGGCGACCTTCACGGACCACGGCGCGTCGACCAGGTCGTTGATGCCCTTCGGGTACGGCGACGGCGGTGGCGGTCCGACGCGGGACATGCTCGAGCAGTACCGGCGGACCAGGGATCTCGACGGGCTCCCGACGTCCGAGATGGGCTCGCCCGAGCAGTTCTTCGACCAGGTGATGGAGGAGCACGCCGACGCCCCGGTGTGGGTGGGGGAGCTGTACTTCGAGATGCACCGCGGGACCTACACGTCGCAGGCCCGCACGAAGGTCGGGAACCGCCGGTGCGAGTCGGCACTGCGCGAGGCCGAGCTGTGGTCGGTGCTGGCCCACGGCACGGACGCGGCGGGCGCGTACCCCGCCGACCGGCTCGGCGACCTGTGGCGACAGGTCCTGACGCTCCAGTTCCACGACATCCTGCCGGGCTCGTCGATCGGTTGGGTCCATCGCGAGGCGGAGGCGCAGCACGCGGCGGTCCTCGCCGAGCTGGACCGGCTCGTCGACGGTGCGCTGGGCGCGGTGGCCGCGCGCGCCGGCACGGCGATCCTCGCCAACGGGGCGCCGCACGACCGCGACGAGGTGGTCGTGCTCGACGTCGAACCCGGCTCGCCCGAGCTCGACGTCGACCTCACCGAGCGGTTGTCCGACGGCCGGCTGGCGTTCCGGGCGGCCGTCCCCGCGCTGGGTGTCGCCCCGGCGCGCGCCCTGCCCGTCGACCGGCCCGTCACCGTCGCCACCACCGACGACGGCATCGTCCTCGACAACGGCACCCTCCGGGCACGGATCGATCGGCACGGTCACGTCACGTCGCTGCGCCACCTGCCGTCGGACCGGGAGGCGATCGCACCGGGCCAGGCGGGCAACCGGTGGCTCCTGCACCCGGACCACCCGATCGAGTACGACGCGTGGGACGTCGAGGCGTACGACCGCCGGACGGTCGAGCACCTCGACACGGCGACGTCGGTGGAGGTGGTCGACGCCGGGTCGCTCGTCGCCGCCGTGCGCGTGACCCGCCCGTTCCACGACTCGACGCTGACCGAGACGATCTCGCTCCGCGCCGGCAGCCCCCGGCTCGACGTGGCCGTGGACCTCGACTGGCAGGAGCGGCGCCGTCTCCTCAAGGTGGCCTGGCCGGTGGACGTGCTGACCACCGACGTCGTCCGGCATGTGCAGTTCGGGCACCACCGCACACCGATCCACACGAACACCTCGTGGGACGCCGCCCGCTTCGAGCTCTGCGCCCACCAGTGGATCGACGTGGGGGAGCCCGGGTTCGGCGTCGCCCTCCTCAACGACGGTCGCTACGGCCACGACGTCACGCGCGACCGCACCGACGACGGTGCCGGCTGCACGACGATGCGGATCACCGTCGCCAAGGGCGCCGAGTACCCCGACCCCGACGCCGACCGCGGCCGCCACAGCTTCACCTACGCCGTGATGCCGCATGCCGGGCAGCTCCGGAAGCACGGGGTGGTGGCCGAGGGGTACCGCCTCGACCAGCCGGTGCGGTGGGCCGTCCCGGCGGGGGGTCCGGGCACGCCGGGCGCGGCCGGGCTGCCGGCGCCGGTCGTGTCGGTCGACCACCCGGGGGTGCTGGTCGAGGCCGTCAAGGCGGCGGAGGACGGCTCGGGCGACGTCGTCGTCCGCTGCTACGAGGCCTTCGGCGGTCGGGCCTCCACCGTGCTCCGATTCGGCTCCGCGCCCGTCGACGTCCGGCTGACCGACGCGCTCGAGGACGGCCCACCACCCGCTCCGGCCCCGGTGCTGACCGAGGTCGACGGGGGATGGAACCTCTCGCTCTCGCCGTTCCAGATCGCTACGATCCGGTTCACGCCGGCCCAGCTGTGAGCCACGCTCAGGAGGGTGCTCGCAATCGCGAGCGCGTGGATGACAGACTCGCGGTTGTGCCGATCACTCCCGTCGCGGACCTGGAGCACCTGCCAGCGACCGCCCACCCCGAGAAGCTCGCCGACGTCATGCGACGGGACGGAGCCCTCGTCATCGACGACCTGATCGCCCCCGAGGTGGTCGAGCGGGTCGACGCCGAGTTGGAGCCCTGGGTCTCGACCCGCCGTCCGGGCTTCCGCCAGGACGCGCACGACGACGACTTCTACGGGAGGAACACCGTGCGCATCCAGGGCCTGGCCCGGAAGAGCCGCTCGTTCGTCGACGAGATCCTCCTGCACCCGACGCTCCTCGCCGTCGCCGACGCGATCCTCCTGCCGAACTGCGGCGACTACTGGATGAGCCAGGCCGAGACGATCTTCATCGGTCCGGGCAACCCCCAGCAGGAGCTGCACCGCGACGACCTGAACTGGGCGCACGCCGCGCAGCTGGGCATCGACCTGCAGGTGTCGGTGCTGGTCGCCCTCGGTGACTACACCCCGGACGTCGGCTCCACGATGGTGATCCCCGGGAGCCACAAGTGGGACCTCGACGAGCCGATCCGTGACGAGGATGCCTCGCCGGTCTCCATGGAGCCCGGCAGCGCGCTCGTCTACCTGGGCAGCACCGTCCACGGCGGCGGGCGCAACCGCACCGACGATCGCTGGCGCAAGGGGCTGTACCTCTCTTACCTGGTCGGCTGGCTCACGCCGGAAGAGGCTGTGCCCATGGGGATCGGCCACGAGTACGCGGCGACCCTGCCCGCTCGGGCGCGCGAGCTGCTCGGGTTCTCGAACCTCCGCCAGCCCGGTGACGCCAACGGCGCCGGTGCGGTGCTCGAGCTCTGGCAGCTCGACGACTCGGACCTGGCCGAGCACTCCGCCAGCTTCCACCACCGCTGACCCCCGAACCCCGCGTCCGCCCGAACCCCGAGAAGCCGGGACTCCCGCAGATGGCGGTCAGGTCGGGAGGTCGAGGACCGGGCTCCACGCGGCGCGGACTGCGGACGGGTCCTGGCGCGCGAGCACCGCGGCGGCCTGGATGCAGGCGCCCGTGACACCGGGATGCTCGATTGCCACGCGCGACACCTCGCTGCCGAGGGCGTCGCCGAGCTGCGCCGCGAGCCCGGCGCCCGTGGCGCCGTGGAGCACGATGCGACCGGGCCCGACGTCGTGCAGGTGGGAGCGCAATGCGTCGACCGCAGCCGACAGGTCCCCGACCGCCGACCCCGGCAGCGGGGTGCTCAGGAGGAACCTGCCCGTGGCGTCCGCCGCGCAGGTCACGACCCCCGACGGGTCCGCGACCGGGCCGTCGCAGACGGCGAGCGCTGCCCGTCGCTCCAGGTCGACGGCGACGTCGCCCGCGAGCAGGTCGAAGGCCAGGGCGGCCGCCATCGGACGTCCGGTGCCCGGGCCCACGAGCGCGCCGCCGTCGGCCGCCCCGTCGATCCGCGATCGACCCGCCGGCTCGACCGGATCGCACACCCGGGGCACGGCGGCGGTCCAGTCCCGAGACCCGTCGACGACGTCGAGCAGGTCCCACCGGTAGGCACCAGAGGACGGCGACCAGTAGCCGGTGCTCGACGCGGTGCCGCGGTCGGTCACCCAGGCGCCGGTCAGCCGCCACGTCAACCAGTCGTGCGGGACGCACACATGCCGCATCGCCGCCCAGCCATCGGCATCGGAGCGGTGCAGCCACGAGAGCTTGGCGAGCGTGTGGCTCGGGAGGGGCAACGAACCGATCGCCTGCGCCCATGCGGCGTCGCCCCCGGCGAGCTGGGACCGCAGCCATCCGGCGTCCGGGGCTGTCGCGTCGTCCCCGGCGGCGAGCGCCCGGTGCACGGGCGTCCCGGCCTCGTCGAGCGCGAGCAGCCTTCCGCCGTCGCCGGTCGCCGCCACCGCCCCGATGGGGCCGGCCTCCCGCCGGTCCAGTGCCGCGCCGACCTCGGCGAGCGCTGTCGACCACGCCGCCCACCAGGCGTCGTGACCGGCGTCGGCGGGCAGCGGGACGCAGCCGTCGTGGAGGACGTCGCCCGAGGTCTCGTCACGGGCCTGGACCCGCAACGCGTCGAGGGACAGGTCGACACCGAGCACCGTCATCCGCCGAGTCTGCTGCCCCGGCGTCGCGTGGGGCCACCCTGCTGCGCTCGGTCCGACATCCTCGCGGTCCACGTGCGTAGTCTCCGCTCAGGGGAGGACGCGATGGCCCTCGACGAGAGGTCGCACCACCAGACGACGGCAGGCTTCACCCGCGCGGGCCGTGCGGCGTCCTTCGCACCCGACCTCCCCGACGTGGTCGGGCCGAAGGTCGAGGAGTCCACGGTGCCGCTGCTCTTCTCGGCGGACGGCGACGGTGACGCCATCCCGCTGGCGGACGCCGTGCCGTCCTCGTACACGTCCACGCCTGCCGCCGCGGGTCCGCCGGCGGCGGAGCGACCCGACGTCGAGGCACCGCACGACGTCGCGGTGCGGACGCGGTCGCTGCTCCACGGCGCAGTGGCATCGAGGGGATGGGCGATCGGCCTGACGGTGCTCGTCGCCGTGGTGATCGGCGGGGTCGCGGCGGTCGCGGCCCTGCTCGAGGGCGACGCCGAACCCCGCGTGATGGTGGCGGGATCCTCGATCGAGCGAGACGAGCCCGAGGTGCCGGTGGCCGAGTGGGACTACGTGGCCGTGTCGTCCGACGTCGCCACGACCGAGATGATCGGCGTGCCGATCGGCGTCAGCGCCAGCGGTCCCGACGGCGGCACCTCGCTCCGCTACGAGGCCACGGACGACTCGGGCCTGACCCAGGTGTTCGACGTCCTCACGCCACCGGCGGGCAGCGGCGTCGGCTCCCCCGAGGAGGTCGCCGGGTCCACCTTCACCGACCAGCGCGCCACCGTGATGGGGCCGCCGATCGAGACGGAGCTGGGCGAGGCGCACGACTACTGGGCGATGGTCGGCACCGATCGCGTCGAGGGCCGAGTCGTCCTCACGGGTCAGGTCGCCGTGCGGGTGGCCGTGCGAACGCCGGCGGACGTCGACCCGGCGCCCGGCGGCGAGGCCCTGCAGCACCAGGTCGCCTCCCTGGCTCCGGCCCCGACGCAGCCGCGATAGCGTCGCCGGAGGTCCCGACGAACCGCACCTCGCGGGCTTCGGAACGGGACGCTCCCATCTAGGAAGGACCTTTCATGGCGTTCGAACTTCCCCCGCTTCCGTACGCGATCGATGCGCTCGCTCCGCACATCTCGCAGGAGACCCTCGAGTACCACCACGGTAAGCACCACCAGACGTACGTGACGAACCTCAACAAGCTCGTCGAGGGCACGGAGCACGAGAGCTCCTCCCTCGAAGAGGTGATCCTCGCTGCGGACGGCGGCCTGTTCAACAACGCGGCGCAGGTCTGGAACCACACCTTCTACTGGAACAGCATGGCCCCCGACGGCGGCGGTGCCCCCGACGGCGAGGTCGCCGATCGCATCAACTCCGCGTTCGGCTCGTACGACGACTTCCGCGCCAAGTTCGCCGAGGCGGCGACGACGCAGTTCGGCTCCGGCTGGGCGTGGCTCGTCGACGACGGCTCCAAGCTCGACATCGTGAAGACCGCCAACGCCGACCTGCCGCTGAAGCACGGCCAGAAGGCCCTCCTCACCATCGACGTGTGGGAGCACGCCTACTACATCGACTACCGAAACGCGCGGCCGAACTACATCAACACGTTCCTCGACAGCCTGGTGAACTGGGACTTCGTCGCGACGAACCTCGCGTCCTGACCGCCGTGGGCGGCCACCGCTACGAGATCCATCGCACATTCGGCGTCGCGCCGGACGTGGTGTGGAAGCTGGTGTCCGACCACGAGGCCTATCGCGACTGGACGGCGCTGACCGCCTCTCGCCTCGAGGAGGAGGGCCACCCGCACCGCGACGGTGTGGGGGCCCTCCGGTTCCTCGGTGTGGGCCGGATCGGCTCCCGGGAGCGGGTCGTCGAGTTCGACCCACCCCGCCACCTCGCCTACACGATCGAGGGCGGCGTCCCCGTGAAGGGCTACCGGGCCGACGTGCGCCTCACGCCGAGGGCCGACGGGGGGACCGATCTCGTCTGGGCCGGCGGCTTCGACTCGGCGCCCCCGGGCCTGGCTCCACTGCTGCTGGTGATGCTGCGGGCGGCGGTCTCGGACTTCGTCCGGCGGATGGGCAAGGTGCTGGGCTGACGGCCCCGTCGGGCCGTGCTCAGACGACGTCGAGCACCCGGCGGGCCGCGGCGGCCGGGTCCGCGGCGACCTCGGTGCCGTCGAGGACGAGCGTGGCGCCGGTCGCTGCCGCCTCCACCCGGTCACCGAAGACCGACATGCGCCATCGCACGTAGCGATCGGTCGGCTCGGGCAGGTGGCGCGTCGAGTGGAGCGCGCGTTCCGTGACGGTGGCCTGCGACAGCGCTGCGGCTGCAGCGTCGGCCGCCGGTGGCGCGTCGCGCACGACGACCAGCTGATCGGCGGGGTCGAGCGACCGGCCGAGCCACGCCAGCCCGCCGTGGCTCGCGGCAGCGCTCGACGGTGCGGTGACCTCGGCGCGGTGCTCGTCGAGCCACTCGGCGAACTCGGGGACGTGCCATCGGAACTCCCAGGACGGATCCGCCATGGCGAGCCGCCAGTCGTGCGCATCGTCGCCCCCGTCGAGGGGTGACGGCGTCTCGCTCGTCGAACCCAGGGCCCGGCGCAGCAGGCCGGCGGCGCCGTACGGCAACCCGACCACCACGAGGCGGGGCTCGGCGCCCACCGGGGCGGCGGCGTCGAGCCGCGCCCGGTCGGCGAGCGCGTCGACGATGATCCGGCGGGCTGTGCGCCGACCGGCCATGGTGAGCTGGGCTCGCTCGTCGAGTGCTCGGGTGAGCACGGTGAGCGGCTCCCCGCACCCGGGCGCCGGGATGTCGGACGCGCCCGACCGCTTCATGGCGGCCACGACGAGGTGGTTCTCGTCCAGGGACACCGTGCGGCCGGCCAGCCCGCGGCTCCATCGGGCGCGCAGCGAGTCGTCCGGTCCGGTGGTCACGCCGGAACCGTACCGCCCGGTCCGGCAGGCTCCTTCCGGGCGCGCCGCCGTCGTGCGCCGACCGTCCGCCCGCTGGCAATGTGGGCCCATGTCCGATGCCCCCGCACCCGCCGGCCAGGCGTACCTGGTCCACCCCGACGGGGGTGCCGGCACCGGCCACGGGGTGCTCGTGCTGCACTCGTGGTGGGGCCTGACGCCGGGCACCAAGGCCTTCTGCGACCGTCTCGCCGACGAAGGCTTCGTGGTCCTGGCGCCCGACCTGCTCGGCGGCGCCCGCCCGGAGACGGCCGCCGAGGCGGAGCTGGAGCTGGGGGAGTCGGATCCCAACGTGACGGCGTCGCTGGTCCTGTCCAGCATCGTGGCGCTCCGCTCGCAGGCTGCCCGCCCCGACGGACCCGTCGCCGTCGTGGGCTTCTCGATGGGCGCGTCCTGGGCCCTGTGGGCGGCGACCCGCCAGCCCGACTCGGTCGATGCGGTCGTCGCCTACTACGGCACCCAGCACATCGACTTCGCGGACCTCCGGGCCCCCGTGCTCGGCCACTTCGGTGAGGCCGATCACCTCGTGACCGAGGACGAGCTCGTCGAGATGCACGCCCACCTCCTGCTGCTCGAGCGTGACGTCGAGGTGTTCCGGTACGCCGACGCCGGCCACTTCTTCGCCGAGCGCGAGGTCGCCGAGTCCTACGACGAGCCGTCGGCCGAGCTGGCATGGTCTCGGACCGTCGAGTTCCTCCACGCCGTCGCCGGCCGGGACCCCGAGGTCTGAACCCTCGGGCGAGTGGGTCGATCGGCCCTCTGAGAGGAACACCGCTCAGGTCGGGCTCCTCCGGCGACGATGCACCTCGGGTGACCCTCCCTGCCGTTCCTGCACGCCCGGTCCGCCGGGTCCTGGCCGTCGCCGCCCTCGTCACCCTCACCTCCTGCCTTCCCGCCACCCCGCCGCCGCCGGCACCCGGCCCGAGCGAGGTTCCAGCGCCGACGACCGCCACGCCGACGACGGCAGCGCCGACGACCGCGGCACCCACCACGACGGTGCCGGCGACCACGGCCTGTGGGGTGTCGACGGTGGCGGGCGGCGAGGACGTCCGATCGCTCGCCCCCGACGCCTCGCTCACGCCGCTCGAGGCCGGTGCCGCTGCGGCGGAGGTGCTCACCGAGGCGCCGGCTCCCGATCCCGTCGGGGGTGCGCTCGAGCAGCCCTCGGTCGTCGTGACCTCGGTGGACGAGTCCGGGCGCCCGCAGTTCCACGAGGTGCCCGCTGATGGCGCGACCGACCCTGTCGCCGCCGTCGAGACGCTGACCGCCGACGTCGTGTCCGACGGCGGCGCGGTCGTCGCCGTCGAAGCCGACCGCCCGGTGAGCACCCTGGCGACCGACCCCCACCGGTCCGTGCAGTGGCCGCTCGACCGCCTGGACTTCGAGGCCTCGTGGGCCTCGTCGACCGGTGCGGGGGTCTGCGTGGCGGTCGTCGACAACGGTGCCCAGACCAACCACCCGGACCTCGCGGGTCGCATCGTGGCCTCGCAGGACTTCACCGGCGAGGGCCTGGCCGGTTCGAACCACGGCACGCACGTGGCCGGGATCATCGCCGCAGTCGCCGGCAACGGCGTGGGCGTCTCGGGTGCCGCCCCCGGTGCGGAGCTGCTCAACGTGAAGGCCCTCGCCTCGTCGGGCACCGGCAGCACCCTGTGGGTGGCGCAGGGCATCACCTGGGCGGTCGACCACGGCGCCGAGGTCGTCAACCTCTCACTCGGGTCCGCGTGTCCGCAGGCCTCGCCCTCCGGCTGTGCGAGTGCTGCGATGGCCGCAGCGATCGACTACGCCCAGACGCACGACGTGGTCGTCGTGGCCTCGGGCGGGAACGACGGTCTGCCGGAGCTCGGCCCCGGCGTGCCGAACCCCGAGCACAACTACTGGAGCTGGCCCGCGGCGCTCGCGTGGCCGATCGCCGTCGCGTCCACGACGGTCACGGACGCCCGGTCGGCCTCGTCGACGCAGGCGAGCTACCTCGATGTGGCCGCACCCGGGAACTCGGTCGCCTCGACGATCGCCGGAGGTGGCTACGCCTACATGTCGGGCACGTCGATGGCCGCCCCGTACGTGAGCGCCCTGGCGGCGCTGCTGCGCGGCGCCCACCCGTCGGAGACGGCGGCGCAGATCCGCCAGCGCATCATCGACCACACGGTCGACCTCGGGCCGACCGGGCTCGACGACGACTTCGGGTGGGGCCTGATCGATCCGGGCGCCTCGATCGGCTGAGCCCTACCAGAGCTGGTCGGTGTACGTGTCGGTGCCGACCACCGTCGGGATGAAGCCGGCGGCCAGCGTGACGGTGGCGAGGCCCGATCCGTCGACGGCGGCGGCGTAGTCACGCACCGCGTCCCAGGCCTCCTCGGGGTCCGTCTCGAGGAACATCAGCTGCATCGTGCGGGCAGGCGTGCCGGGCCCGGAGCCCAGCGCCATGGGTGCCTGCTCGCCCTCGGGGATCCTCGGGATGATCGGACGCCAGCTGCTGACCGACGCCACCGGTGAGCCCTCGCCGAGGAGCAGGCGCCGACCCTCGCCGTCGAACCACTCCTGGAAGGCCGGGTGCTTGACACCGTCGGCCCGGTCGACGTGCACCGACACGAGGCCGGCGTAGCGGTGGTCCAGCGCCAGCTCCATCGGGACGGGATCGGCATCCCGGTACGTGTCCTGCTGATGGCTGTAGAGGGCGGTGTGCGCGTGGGTGCGCTCCTCGAAGCCGCGACCGTTGCCGTACAGCTCGTGCACCTGCGCAGTCGCCCAGGCGAAGTGCTCGGCCTCGTGGCCGCGGTGCACGAAGTAGGTGGCGAGGTAGCTCCCGGCATCCGTGGGCCGGGCGACGCCGCTGTCCTCGGGGAACCGGAGGTCCTTCAGCCGCCGGGTGGCCACCCAGCGGCTGCCGGCGAACAGCCATGGGCCGATCATGCAGCCTGCGTAGAAGTGGTCCCGCTCGTACCACCGGTTGTAGGCGGCCTCGTGCCCTCGGTGCGGGTCGACGAGCGTGTAGAGCATCGCTCCGACCTCGACCCGTGCGTCAGTCCCCGCTGCATCCATGCTCGCCTCCCGACGGTGCGTCCCGATCGACGGGCTACCGTATCTGACGCCTCGTCAGGAACGCTGGGAGGCACAGGAGGAGCTCGTGAACGCACGATTCGACGACCGCGTCGCACTGGTCACCGGTGCTGCGTCCGGCATGGGCCGGGCCACGGCACTGCGGCTGGCGTCCGAGGGGGCTGCCGTCTTCGGCGTGGACGTGAACGGCGAAGGCCTGGAGAAGGTGGGTGCCGAGATCACCGGGGCGGGCGGGCGCTTCTCCTCCCGGGTCACCGACATCCGGTCCCGCGAGGAGTGCCACGCCGCCGTCGCCGCGTGCGTCGCCGATCTGGGGACCGTGGACGTGCTCGCGAACGTCGCCGGCGTGCTGCGCGCCGCGCACCTCGCGGACGTGACCGAGGCCGACTTCGAGATGATCTTCGGGGTCAACGTCGCCGGCACCTACTGGATGTGCCAGGCGGCGATCGCCCACATGCTCACGGCCGGTCGGGGCAGCGTGGTCAACGTCGCCTCGAACGCCGGCCTGATGGGCACCGCGTACACGACGGCGTACAGCGCCTCGAAGGCCGCAGTGGTGAACCTCACCCGCAGCCTGGCGATGGAGTTCGCCAAGACGCCGCTGCGGATCAACTGCGTGGCGCCCGGTGGTGTCGACACGCCGATGACCTCCGGCGCAGTGCTGCCCGAGGACGTGGACTGGAAGCTGGTGGCGCCCTACATGGGCTACCGGCGGATGGCGGACCCCAGCGAGCTGGCGTCGGTCATCGTCTTCGTGGCGTCCGACGAGGCCTCCCAGATGCACGGCTCGATCGTGTCCGCCGACTCCGGCCTGACCGCCGGCTGACCCGCTCGCGACCCCGTCCCGGTCCGGGTCGCGATGCAGCCCGATCCCGGCACGGGGCATGATCGGGACGTGTCCGAACCCCCTGCGTCGCCCGACATCCCGTCCGCCGCGTCGCCCGACGTCCCGTCCGCTGAGCCATCCGTCGAGCCCGCGCCGGTGATCGGCGCGTCCGCGCCCGCGCCGCCAGTCGTTCCCCGCACGCCGAGGCCGGCCCCCACCCTCATCGAGGTCACCGTCGACCAGGTGGCACCGGATCGGGTGACCGTGACGCTGGCGGACGGCCGCGCCGGGGTGATCGAGCAGCCGGAGCTGGTCGTCGGCGCACCCACCCAGCCCGGCGCGACGCTCGAGGTGGCGCTCCTGGCTCGCACGGACCCCAAGGGTCGAGCGCTGCTCAGCCAGCGGTGGGCCCACCGCCACCGCGCCTGGGAGCGGGTGCTGGCCGCGCTGGGGGAGCGCACAGCCGTGACCGGCACGGTGACGAAGACGGTCAAGGGCGGACTGTCGGTGGACCTCTGGGGACTGCGGGCGTTCCTGCCGAGCTCGCAGATCGGTGAGGGGACGGCCGCGTCCGGCTCGGACCTCGTGGGCACGGACGTCGAGCTGACGGTGATCGAGGCGGATCGTGACCGTGACCGCATCGTGGTGTCGCGCCGCGACCGGCAGCGTCGGGAGCGACGGGTCGCCGAGCGGGAGGCGTACGCACACCTGCAGAAGGGCTCGCAGGTCGAGGGTCGCGTGGTGGCCGTGCTCGAGCACGGCGTGCAGGTCGACCTGGGGTCGGGCGTCCGGGGCCTCGTCCACCGCAACGAGCTGACCTGGAACCGGGTGGGGGACGTCGGGTCGATCGCCGCGCTGGGCGACGAGGTCGTCGTGAAGATCCTCGACGTCAACCGGGCGAAGCGGCGGGTGAACCTGTCGCTCCGCCAGGTGACGCCCGATCCGTACGCATCGGTCGAGCCCGGCCAGCGAGACGACGCCGTCGTCACGAGCGTCGTCGAGTACGGGGTGTTCGCCCGCCTCGCCACCTCCGGCGCGGAGGGGCTCATCCACGTGTCCGAGCTGACCGAGCAGAAGGGCGTGCGCCCCGACCAGCTGGTGATGCCGGGCGAGACCGTCGCCGTCAAGGTCCTCGACGTCGACCGGTCGAAGCGCCGGATCTCGCTGTCGGTCCTGCAGGCGATCTGGGAGTAGCTCCTGAAGTTGGCACTCTCGCTCCGAGAGTGCTAATCTGATGCCGTCATCCCTCTGGATGACGCAACGGAATCCACTGAGCCCCTGACCCAGGAGGTGATGATCGTGGCTCTTGTCCGTTCCGATCCCTTCAACGAGCTCGAGCGCCTGTTCCAGCAGGTCTGGCAGCCGGCCAACGGGTCCCGGCAGCTGAGCATGCCGATGGACGCGTTCCGCAAGGGCGACGAGTTCCTCATCCAGATCGATCTCCCCGGCGTGGACGCCGACTCCGTCGACCTGACGGTCGAGGACAACGTCCTGACGGTGAAGGTCGAGCGTCCGGCGCCGCAGCTCGGCGAGGACACGCAACGCCTGGTCGGTGAGCGCAGCTACGGCACGTTCAGCCGCCAGTTGGTGCTGGGCGACCAGCTGGACACCGAGAACATCGGCGCCAACTACGAGGACGGCGTCCTCACGCTCACCGTGCCGGTCGTCCCGCACGCGAAGCCCCGGCGCATCAACATCGAGCGGGGCGGTCGCCAGAAGGAGCTCGCGGCCTAGTCGAACACCACGGTCCGGTTGGCGTATGCCAGCACCCGGTCCTCGAGGTGGAGCTGGACGGCACGGGCGAGGACCACCATCTCCAGGTCGCGCCCGTGCCGGACCAGCCGCTCGACGTCGTCACGGTGGCTCACCGCCGCGGTGTCCTGGCAGATGATGGGCCCGGCGTCCAGCTCCGCCGTGGCGTAGTGCGCGGTGGCGCCGATCAGCTTGACGCCCCGGTCGAACGCCTGGTGGTACGGCTTCGCGCCCACGAACGCCGGCAGGAACGAGTGGTGGATGTTGATCATCCGGTGCGTGAAGCGGTCGCAGATCGCCTCGGGCACGATCTGCATGTAGCGGGCGAGCACCACGAGGTCCGGGTCGAGCTCCTCCAGCCGAGTGAGCACCGCCCGCTGCTGGGCCGCTCGGTCGGAGGGGTCCACCGGGAGGTGCGTGAACGGCACACCGAACCGTTCGGCCGCCGCCTCGTGCGTGTCGTGGTTGGAGATGACCCCCACGATGTCGGCGGGGAGCTCGCCCATCGCTGCACGGCCGAGCAGGTCGTAGAGGCAGTGCCCCTGCTTCGACACGAGGATCGCGATGCGCTGCCGCTGACCCGTGCTGAGACGCCAGTCCATCCGCAACCGCGCCGCCACGACCGCGAACCGCTCGCGGAACGCTGCCACGTCGGTGCCCTCCGGGAGGTCGAACTCGACCCGCTGGAGGAACCGGTCGTGGAGCGGGTCGGTGTGCTGGTCGGCGTCGACGATGTTGCCGCCCTCGTCGTGGAGGAAGCCGGCGACCTGCGCCACGATGCCCGGGGCGTCCGGGCAGCTGAGGACGAGGACCGTCATCCGAAGCGCAGCTGGTCGAGCTGCCAGTAGGCGCGCAGGGCGGCGAGCCGGCCCTCGGCGTCGACCCGGTAGGTGAACACGCCGTCGGTGTGGACCACGGTCCCGTCCGGCATCCTGGTGCTGATCGTGCCGACGTTGGCGACCTCGGAGCCACCGGCGTGGGACGACCGGATCTCGAACCGCACCTGGTTCGGCGCGATGACCGCGTCGAAGAACGCGCCGATGGCGTCGATGCCACGGTGCCCCTCCCCGGTCGGGTCGAAGGGCGACTCGCCGATGGGGTCCTCGACGACGGCGTCGGCAGCGAACAGCGCGAGCCATCCGGCACGGTCGCCCGCCTCGACGGCGTTCATGGACGCGAGGGACGCATCCCGGGCGGGGTGGGCGGCGAAGTCGTCGGGAAGTGTGGGCACCATCGCTCCTGCAGGTTCGGTCAGGGGAGGAGCGTAACGACGACGGCGGCGATCGGGGCAGTCCGCCGGGATCAGGCCGCCGGGACGTCGCGGGGCGTGAAGCTGACCTCCATGTGCTTGATCCCGTGGATGAACGGGCTCATCAGGTAGTCGGGCTCGCCGGTGACCTCGATGTCCGGCAGCCAGCGGAACAGCTCCTCGAACATCACGCGGATCTCCCGCCGGGCGAGGTTGGCGCCCAGGCAGAAGTGCGGGCCACCGGCTCCGAAGCCCACGTGCTCGTTCGGCGTCCGATGGATGTCGAAGCGGTAGGGCTGGTCGAAGTGGCGCTCGTCGCGGTTGGCGGACTCGTACCACATCACGACCTTCTCGCCCGCGGCGATGTCGGTGTCGCCGATCCGGGTGTCCTCGGTCGCCGTGCGCCGGAAGTGGACGACCGGGGTGGCGTACCGGACGATCTCCTCGACTGCCCCGGGGATCAGCGCGTCGAAGTCGGCGCGCAGCTGCTCACGCTGGTCGGGGTGGGTCGTCAGCAGGTGGAGTCCGTGGCTGATCGCGTTGCGCGTCGTCTCGTTGCCCGCCGCGGCCAGCAGGATGAAGAACGACGCCATCTCCATGGGCTCGAGGTGCTCGCCGTCGACCTCGGCGTCCATCATCGCCGAGACCAGGTCGTCCTGCGGGTTGGCCTGGCGGTCCTCGCCGACGGCCTGGGCGATCTGCGCCATCTCCATCGCGGCAGCGATGAGCGCGCCGAGGTCGGGGGTGGTCGTCATGTCGCCGAGGATCACGTTGGTGCAGGCGAAGATGCGCTCCCACAGCTCCTCGGGGATGCCCATCATCTCGCAGATGATCTGGAGCGGGAGCGGTCCCGCGATCTCCGTCACGACGTCGACGGTTCCCTTGGGGGCCGCGGCGGCGACGATGGCCCGGGCCTTGTGGCGGACGTCCTCGTCGATGCGCTGCACCATCTTCGGGGTGAACGAGCGGTTCACGATGCGACGGAGGCGGGTGTGCCGCGGTGCGTCCATGTTGATCATCGAGCCGAAGAACTCGGCGATCTCGATGGGCATGTCCGGGATGTTCGTGCCGCGCCCGGAGCAGAAGATCTCGGGGTGGCGGGAGACGTGCATCACGTCCTCGTACCGGGTCAACGACCAGAAGCCCGGGCCGGGCTCGAACCCGGGGATCTCGGCCTCGGGCACGAAGGCGACGGGCCGCTCGTCGCGGAACTTCTTCCAGAGCGCCGCCCTCCCTGCGGCCCCGCCCAGGTAGATCGTCGGATCCACGAAGTCGAGGCGGTCGAGGTCGATCCCCGAGGTGTCGGGAACCGCGTCCAGGGCAACCGGGTCGCTCATGTCGCGACCTTATCGACCCTCTTGACCGCCCGGTCAGGTTCTTGCCCTCAGGCGGGGGTGCTCCGGAGCACCCGGCCGGCCAGCTCGCCGGTGTGCTCGCCGTGCTCCAGGGCGACGGCGCCGTTCACGATCGTCGCCACGTAGCCGTCGGCCCGCTGCACGAACCGTCCGGCGCCGTGGGGGAAGTCGTTGACGATCTCCGGCCGGCGGAGGGTGAGGCCGTCGAGGTCGATCAGGTTGACGTCGGCCCAGGCCCCGGCGACGAGGCGGCCTCGCCCGGTGAGCCCGAACAGGTCGGCGCCGTCGGACGTGAGCCGCTGGATCGCCCGCTCGATCGGAAGGTGGCCCCGCTCGCGGACCCAGTAGGAGAGGAACCAGCTCGGCTGGCTGGCGTCGAGGATCTGCCCCACGTGGGCCCCGCCGTCGGCCAACCCGAGGACCACGGTGTCGTCGGCCAGCATCTCGCCCACCGCCTCGAGGTCCTGGTTCAGGATCGGCCAGTAGACGACCGCCCGCCCGTCGGAGGCGACGAGCGCGTCGAGGTACGCCTCCGCCGCGGACACCCCGGCGGCAGCGGCGACGGCGGGGAGCTCGGTGGACGGATCGCAGTCGAACCGGGCGACGTCCCCGTCGATCCCCGTGAGGAAGAACCGGCCGAGGTCGGCGGCATGGGGGCCCGCCGCGGCGTCTGCCAGCAGCTGCGCGCGGCGCGCCAGCAGCGCGGCGCCGCGCTCGGCGGTCGGGACCTCGTGGAGCGCCCGCCAGGAAGGATGCCGGTCGAAGGGGGTCGACCCGCCCAGCGCGAAGAGCACGCCGATCCCGCGGCTGGTCGTCTGGGGCCGGATGTTCGCGCCCGCGGCGTTCGCCTCCTTGGCCAGCTCCACTGCGAACCGGTGGTGGTCGGGGTTGGCGAACGTGTGGGTGAGGTTGAACGTGATCGGGCGGCCCGTGGCGATCGACAGCTCGCGCATCCAGGCCAGCTCGGAGATCGCCCGGGGCCGGCTCGGGCCCTCGCCGTCGAAGCGCGGCGCCAGTTCGATCACGCCGTGGCCGGCGCGAGCCAGGACGGCGCCGAGCGCACCCAGCTCGCGCTCGTCGGCGAAGGTGCCCGGGACGTTCCGGCCGTCGGGTGCGGTGTGGCGCAGGGTGCGCGAGGTGGAGAACCCCAGGGCCCCCGCGGCCATGCCGGCCTCGAGCAGCCGGCACATCTCGTCGAGCTGTGCGTCGGTCGGGTGGAGGTCGGGTTCGAGCGAGGACTCGCCCATCGCCCAGAACCGCAGCGCCGAGTGGCCGACCATCCCGCCGAGGTTGACGCCCTTCGAGGTGCGGTCGAGCGAGTCGAGGTACTGGTCGTAGGTCTCCCAGTCCCACGGCAGGCCGTCGAGGATGGCGGCGGCAGGGATGTCCTCGACCGACTCCATGGTGCGGGCGAGCGTCTCGCGGTCGGAGGGCTTGCAGGGGGCGAACGTCATCCCGCAGTTGCCCATGACGATGGACGTGACGCCGTGCCAGCAGGACGAGGTCGCCAGCGGGTCCCAGCCGATCTGCGCGTCGTAGTGCGTGTGGATGTCGACGAAGCCGGGGGTGACCAGCAGGCCGTCGGCGTCGAGCTCGCGGTTGCCGCGATCGGGGACCTCGCCGACCGAGGTGATCCGGCCGCCGTCGATCGCGACGTCTGCCGTGCGGCCGGGACCGCCCGTGCCGTCCACCACCGTCCCGCCGCGGATCACCAGGTCGTGTGCCATCTCGGCAGGCTATTCCGCCCGCTGCCGGCGGTTCCCCGGCGTGCGCTCCGGCGCCGGATTGCAGGGGACGCAGCGAGCCGGTGACACTGGGTCCGGCGTCGACGCGGCGAGAGGGCTGAGATGGACCACGAGGCGAGTGCCGAAGAGAGGCTGGGAGCGGACGCGCTCCGTGTGTTCGGCCGATACCTCGCGCCCGCGACCCGCGGGGAGATCGCCCGGCGGGCCGGTCAGATCGCCTGGGTGACGACCAAGCACTTCGGGCCGCTGGCCCTCCGGGTGGCGCGGAGTCGTGACGTCTCCCAGCTCGGCCAGGACGCCTTCGCCCGCCCGCTCCGGCTCACGTTCGAGGAGCTGGGGACCACGTTCATGAAGTTCGGTCAGCTGGTCGCCAGCTCACCCGGCGTCTTCGGGGATGCCGTCTCGGCCGAGTTCCGCACGTGCCTCGACACGGGTACGGCGGTGCCGATCGACCAGGTGCACCGGGTCGTCGAGGCCGAGCTGGGCATGCCGATCGACGAGGCGTTCGCCTCGTTCGAGCCCGAGCCGCTGGGTCGGGCCTCGATCGCCGTGGTGCACCGGGCCACGCTCCACGACGGCACGGTGGTCGCGGTGAAGGTCCTCCGACCCGGCATCGAGAAGCGCGTCAGCATCGACATGGACCTCTTCCAGCCGATGCTCGAGCTGATCTCCCGGACCACGGGGGAGTACGCGGCCGGCCAGCTGCTCCAGATGTTCGACGGGTTCCGGTTGCAGCTGGGCGAAGAGCTCGACCTCCGCAACGAGGCGAGGGCGATCGACCACATGCGCAAGCTGCTCCGCGTCGTCGACCTGCCGCTGGTGACGGTCCCCGTGCTCTACCCGGAGCTGTCGGGCGCCCGCGTCCTCACCATGGAGTTCCTCGAGGGCGTGCCGGTCGACGACCTGGCCCGCATCGAGCAGTTCGGCTTCGACCCGGCCCCGGTGGTGACCCAGGTCGTGAAGGGGTTCCTGCTCACCACCGTCAGATGGGGGTTCTTCCACGGGGACGTCCACGCCGGCAACCTGCTGCTCCTCCCGGACGGCCGCATCGGCGTGATCGACTGGGGGATCATCGGGCGGCTCGACCACGACACCCACCACTTCTTCCGCCGGATCGTGGCCGCGGCCCTCGGCGACGAGGACGCGTGGCCGGACATCGCGGCACAGACGATTACGACGTACGGCGCCGTGCTCGAGGAGGGCCTCGGGATGTCGGAGGAGGAGCTCACGACGTTCCTGCGCTTCACGCTCGAACCACTGCTCCGCGCACCGTTCGGCGAGGTGAGCCTCGTCGACATCCTGAACGCGCCGCAGCAGAAGGTGGCGGAAGTCCGGGGCATCCAGGCGGAGCGCATGTCCGTCTCGTCGATCCTCAAGCGCTTCAAGGAGCAGCGCCAGATCCGGCTGCTGGCCGAGCAGTCAGGGGTCTACGAGAGCGAGTTCGAGCGCGGCCTCTTCCTGCTGACGAAGGCCCTGATGTACTTCGAGCGCTACGGGAAGATGTACATGAGCGACGTCTCGCTCTTCGAGGACGAGGCCTTCTTCCGGGAGGCCCTCGCCGCGCCCTCCTGACGGCGCGCGCAGGTCCCGTCAGGTGAGCGATCGGAGCGCGTCGAGCACCTGATCGGCGCAGTCCGCCCAGGTGGGCGGCTGGTAGTCGACGAGCGCGACGCGTGCCGTCGCGTGGTGCGCCGGGTCCGACAGGTGGCGGTCGACGAGGCGGACCCACGCCTCGAGGTCCGACGGATCGGCCCGCTCGACCCGGTCACCCCCCACCTCGGTCAGCGCGCCCCCGGTCGAGCAGATCGTGGGGACGCCCTGCGAGAGCCCCTCGACCACCGGCGCGCCGAAGCCCTCCGAGAAGCTGGGCACGAGGCAGAGCGTCGCGTGGCGGTAGAGCGCCATCAGCGTCGAGTCGTCGCTGCCCGCCAGCCATCGGAGTCGGTCGCCGTCGTCGGGGTGGGCCCGGATCCGCGCCACCAGGTCCTCGACGTGCCAGCCCTGCTTGCCCACGAGGACGAGCGCGAGGTCGGAGTGCTGCTCGCGGAGCCGGTCGAAGACGTCGAGGAGCAGCGCCTGGTTCTTCCGTGGCTCCAGCGTCGAGACCGAGAGGAGGTAGCGGCGCTGGTCGAGGCCGGGCGGGAGCACCCCGACCGGGCCGTGGCGGAAGTCGGCACCGAGCATGACGACATCCGTCGTAGGCGCATCGCCGAGGCTGCGGGCGATCTCCAGGACGTCGTGCTCCGTGCTGCGCGAGATGCACACGAGGTGGCTCCCGGCGGTGAGGTGCGCCCTCAGGTGTGAGCCGAAGCGATCGCGCATCGACGCGTCGAACCACTCGGGATGGAGCTCTGGCAGCACGTCCGCGACGAGCGCCGCGGTCGGGATGCCGGCCACCCCCAGCTCCGGCAGCAGCTCGCTCCGCTCGCGAGGGCTGTGCCAGGTCGCCTCGAGGTCGAACCAGATCGCGTCGTCCGGCCACGGTGCGCCGATGCGGAGCGCCATCAGCTCCATCCTCCGGGCCCGGTCGCGGGCTTCCGTGGCGGCCCGGCGGAGTCGACGGGCGACGCGCGACCCCGTCGCCCGTCGCGGGGCCGTGGCGAGCGCCTGTGCCTCCGCCTCGGTCAGCCGGCGGTAGGCGCCGATGGTCGTGCACCAGCGGACGGGCTCGAACGCCAGGTCGCCGGTCCGTGGCAGGCGGGCGAGCAGCTCCCGCGTCACCCGCTGGAGCCCGGTGACGAACGGGACGGTCAGGGTGTTGGTCACCTCGACGAACACGGTGGTGCTCATCGGGTGGCCTCGCCGGGCCCGCCCATCGCGACGAGTGCGTCGGCCAGGGTCCGGGACGCTGCGCCCCAGGTCGGTGGCCGGTACGCCGCGACCCGACGGCGCGCGAGGTCGTGGTGGGCGCGGTCGGTCAGGTGGTGCTCGATGAGACGCACCCACGCGTCCGCATCGTCCGGGTCGGCGTACTCGGCCATGTCGCCGCCGGCCTCGCGCAGGGCGCCGCCGGTGGAGGCGATCGTGGGAACGCCGTGCGCGAGTGCCTCGACGACCGGGATGCCGTAGCCCTCGTAGCGGGACGGTGCCAGGGCGAGGAAGGCCGACCGGTACGCCGCCTCCAGCTGGCCGTCGTCGACGTGGCGCTCCCAACGCAGCGTCGAGCCGTAGCAGGGGTGCTCGACGATCCGCGTGGCGAGGTCGGCGCACAGGTCGGTGGGACGTCCGATCAGCACGAGGCGGATGTCGGGATGGTCGACGCGGAGCCGGTCGAAGACGTCGAGCAGCAGGCCCTGGTTCTTCCGGGGTTCGAGCGTGCCGACGCTGAGGAGCACCGGGGACGCAGCCGCTTCGGCGCCCGCGGCGGCCGCGGCGGGTGTCGCGCCGGCCGTCCCGAACCCGGCGAAGTCCGACCCCATCGTGATCCTCACGACCTCGAGGGGGCGTGTCCGGCCGAGCGACCCTGCCAGCTCCAGCAGGTCCGCCGTGGTCTGGTCCGAGATCGAGGCCACGTGGTCGCTGTGCTCGAGGTGCGCCCGGAGGAACCGCCCGAACGCCTCCACGGTCACCGTCGAGAACCACTCCGGGTGTCGGTCCGGCATCACGTCCGCGACCAGGAGGCCGGTGCGGACGCCGGAGGCTCGCAAGCGAGGGAGGAGCTCCGCCCGAGGGGCCGGATCGTGCCAGGCGGCCTCGAGGTCGAAGAACACCGATCCGGCCGGCATCGACACCAGCGGGGGGTGCGCCGACGGGTCGTGTCCTCGCCGGCGCCGGAGCCGGGCCAGTCGCTCCCGGGCCCGCAGCACGACACCGTGGTCGGCCGCATGGACCACGACACGGCCGACGCCCGTGGGCAGGCGCTCGGCCAGGCGGTCGAGCGTGGCGCGGTCGGGCGGGCTGGGGGCGGGCGCGTGCCGGAGGCGCTCCTGCTCGTCCGAGTCGAGGTGGCGGTGGCGGCCGCACGGCGTGCACCACACGACCGGCGTGACGAGGAGCCCCCGGTCGTCGGCGGCCGCCGTGGGGAGCCCCGCGAGGAGCGCACGGGTGTGGCGTTGGAAGCCGCTCGTGAAGTGGGTCGACAGCGTGTTGGAGACCTCGACGAAGACCGGGTGCGCAGCGTCGGGCGGTTCACCGGTCGTCATGGAGCACTCATGCTACGGGCGGCGCGAGAGGGGACCCGCGTCCGTTGCGCTGGGAGGCAGGGCGTGATCTGATTTCCGCGTCCCCTCGGACGACACGGGCGAGGAGCCTTTCGAAGATGCGAGCTGAGCGACGCCGGGAGAAGCGCGACCGCTACCTCGACGCGGCCGTGATGATCCTCCTCCGCGACGGGTTCGAGGGCCTGACCATGAGCGCCATCGCCCGCGAGGTCGAGGCGGCGGTCGGCACGATCTACGGCTACTTCCCGTCGAAGAGCGCGCTCGTCAGCGAGCTGCAGGTGAAGGCGATCACCACCGTGCTCGAGGCGTGGGGCGAGGCCAGCCAGGCGTGGGCCGACGACTTCGCCCGCGCCGGGCTGGAGGGCAACGACGCGCTGCTGGCCGAGCTGCTCGCCTACGGCGCGTTCCACGTGCAGGTCCAGGACGTGTACCCCCACGACTTCCGCCTGCAGCAGATGCTCCTCGAACGCTGGCCGGAGCTCGACGACGCCGACGCGGCCCCGCTCCTGGACGCCACGGCGCAGCTGCTCGGCGTGCCGCTCGGCCTCATCGAGCGGGGCGCCGAGGCCACGCTGTTCACCTCGAAGGAGCGGTCGAAGCAGCGAGCGATCCAGCTCACCCTCGGCCTGGCGGGGGCCGCCCTGGTGGCGAACGTCCCGAAGGTGTTCGACGACTCGTCGGTCCGCGCGCTGTCCGCTGTGCTCACCGCCGACCTCGCTGTGGCGTGGGGAGCCGGGCGCGAGCAGGTCGACCGTGTGGCGGTGGTGGTGGGCTCGGTCTGCGCGGAGCACGCGCTCCCGGAACTGCCGGGCCACGACCAACGGCGCTCCCGTGAGGCACTGATCGACCTGCGGGAGCCCCGGGTCCCGGTCAGCCCCGGCAACGGCGCGACGGCCGACGGGGGAGTGCTCAGCGGCGTCAGGCGCTGAGGCGCCGGTCGCACCACTCGACGAGCCGGCGCATCGCTTCCGTGCAGGTCGACGTGGAGCCGGCGAAGCTCCATCGCATCGTGTGCGCGCCGCGGACCTGGTCGAAGTCGATCCCCGGCGTGGTGGCGACGTGGATCGTCTCGAGCCAGTGCGTGCACAGGGCCACGCTGTCGGGGAGGCCGTGCGGGTCGAGGAGGTGGCTCACGTCCGCGTACGCGTAGAAGGCGCCGTCCGCCGGGGCGACGTCGGTGCACCCCATGCGGGCCAGCCCGTCGAGGACGATCGACCGGTTGGTGCGGTACCGGTCGACGTGGAGGTCCAGCTCGGCTGCCGCGCCCAGGGCCGCCTCGCCGGCGATCTGCGACAGGGTGGGTGCGCTGATCACGAGGTTCTGCGCCAGCAGCTCGACGGGCCGGACGAGCTCGGGCGGGAGCACCAGCCACCCCAGGCGCCACCCGGTCATCGAGAAGTACTTGGAGAAGCTGTGCACGGCGATCGGGCGCGCCGACGGGTGTGCGAGCGCGGTGGGTGCCGGTTCGCCGTAGGTGATCCCGTGGTAGATCTCGTCCGACACGAGCCGGCACCCCGCACGGGTGGCCCAGTCCGCCAGCGCCGCCAGCTCGCCCGACGACAGCACGGTGCCCGTCGGGTTGGAGGGGCTCGCCAGGACGAGGCCGTCGAGGGGCCCGGCGGCGTCGAGGAGCTCCGGGGTCGGCTGGTAGCGCGTCGCCTGGCCGATCGGCACGGGCACCACCTCGCAGCCCAGAGCGCGCAGCATCTGGCGGTAGCAGGGGTAGCCCGGCTCGCAGACCGCCACCCGGTCGCCTACGTCGAACGCGGCGAGGAAGGCGAGGACGCAGGCGAGCGATGCCCCCTCGGTGACGACGATGTGGTCGGGATCCACGACGACGCCGTGCCGCTCCGCGTGGTGGGCGGCGATCCGGCGCCGGAGCGAGGGGAGGCCGGGCGCGTCGGTGTAGCCGAGTTGCTCCGGAGCATCGAGGGCCCGCCGTGCGGCCTCGACGGCCGTGCCCGGCGCGCCGGTGGAGGGCTGGCCGACCTCCATGTGGAGCACGTCCGCGCCGGTCTCCGTGCGTTCCCGGGCAGCGCGCACCATCTCCATGACCACGAACGGGTCGAGGTCGGCGCGGCGGGCGACCTTCATGCCGTGCACGTCGCCGTCACGGCGTCGCCGTCATCAGCGACGACGCTCGGTCGCCGCCTGGGTCAGTCGCACGAGGTCGGCGCGCTCGCCGTCGGTGAGGATGGCCAGGGTGGCGGCCACTGCCGCCGACGTGGCGGCCTCCGCAGCGGCGCACCGGGCGGCGATCTCGTCGGTCACCTCGGGCAGGTCGCCCTGGTGGCCGAAGAGCCGGGCGTTCGGCTCACCGCCCTTGACCATCACCGCGTGGAGCGGTTCGACCGGCTGCACGGCGAGGGCAGCGACGTGCGCGCCGCCGCGGAGCTCTCGCATGCCGTTGAGGTGGTGGGCGACGGCACCTGCCGCATCGTCGGGCACGTCGAGTGCACGCCACGCCGCGAAGAGCGGGAGCCCGGCGGCGTCGGCGGACTCGACGACCCGACCGAGCAGACCGGCGAGCGACGCCAGGTCGACGTCGTCGTGCAGGCGGGTGCGCCCGTACTCGGCGCAGAGGTCGGAGAAGTGGCGTGCGGACTCGAAGGCCGACTCCACCGCCGGGCCACGCGCCCAGGCCTCCCGCACGACGTCGTGGTCGAAGAACGCCAGCACCGCGATGGCCGACTCGGCGTGGACCTCGCCCATGGCGCCGACGCGGCCCCGGAAGTAGAAGTCCAGGCCGACGTGGCCCCGCTCCGCCGCCGCGGCGTAGCTGGCGGGCGACATCATCCAGCGCGTCCCGAACGTCCCGACCGGCTCGGCCAGGGCGTCGGCGGCGGCGATCGGGTTCACGACCGAGCCAGGAGGACGGAGCTGCCGTGTCCGAAGAGGCCCTGGTTGGCGGTGATGCCGACACGGGCGCCGTCGACCTGCCGGCCCTCGGCCTGCCCGCGCAGCTGCCAGGTGATCTCGCACACCTGGGCGATGGCCTGGGCAGGGACCGCCTCACCGAAGCATGCGAGGCCTCCGGACGGGTTCACGGGGATCCGCCCACCGATGGTGGTGTCGCCGTTGCGGAGGAGCTTCTCGCCCTCGCCGACCTCGCAGAGGCCGATGTCCTCGTACCAGTCGAGCTCCAGCGCGGCGGAGAGGTCGTACACCTCGGCCACGGACAGCTCGTCGGGACCGATGCCGGCCTGCTCGTAGCAGGCGTCGGCGATCGACTCCTTGAACGTCCGAGCCGGGGCCGGCAACCCCGCCCACGAGTCGGACGCGAAGTTGGGCATCTCGATGATCGTGTTGGGGAACGTCGGGGTGACCGTCGAGATCGCCTTGATGGCGACCGGGTCGGCGTGCCCGTGGGCGGCCGCCCACTCCTTCGACGCGAGGATCACGGCCGCACCGCCGTCGGAGGTCGCGCAGATGTGCAGGAGTCGGAGCGGGTCGGCGACGACCGGCGAGTCGAGGACGTCCTCGGCCGTGAACGCCTTGCGGAACCTCGCGTAGGGGTTCTCGAGGCCGTGCCGGGCGTTCTTCACCTTGACCGCGGCGAAGTCCTCCTGCGTCGACCCGTACAGGTCCATGCGCCGGCGGGCGGCGAGTGCGAAGTACGTGGGGTTCGTGGCGCCGAGCAGGCGGAAGCGCAGCCAGTCCGGGTCGTCGGTCCGCTCGCCCTTGTTCGGGGCGAGGAAGCCCTTGGGCGTCGTGTCGGCGCCGACCACGAGAGCCACGTCGCACAGCCCGGCGAGGATGCGCTGCCGGGCGGCCTCGATGGCCATCGCCCCGGAGGCGCACGCCCCGTACGCAGAGGTCACCGGGATCCCGGTCCACCCCATGGCCTGGGCGAAGGTCGCTCCGGCGACGTAGCCGGGGTAGCCGTTGCGCATCGTGTCGGCTCCGGCGACGAACTGGATGTCCCGGTAGTCGATCGCCGCGTCCGCCAGGGCGGCCTTGATCGCCTCGACCCCGTAGGTCACGAAGTTGCGACCCCACTTGCCCCAGGGGTGCATCCCCACCCCGATGACGGCGACGTCGTCAGGTCGACTCATGCTGCGCTCCCCTCGGTGGACGACGACGCGGATCCGGCGGCCCAGCCGACAGGCTGCCACTTCCAGATCATCAGGTCCTCGGTCTCGGTGCGATCGAGGACGTCGAGCACGAGCTCCATCTCGTCGCCGACGCGGAGGTCGTCGACGGTCACGCCGGCGACGCACTGGCCCAGGACCACGATCTTCTCCTCCGCGAGCTCCACGGCAGCGATGCAGAAGGGCACGAACGGGTCGCTCTGCGCCACGAACGGCTCCGGCGGCTGGTAGCCGGCGTTGGTGAAGCTCCAGAGCGTGCCGGTGCGGCTCAGCTCCACGTCCTCGAGTGCGGCGTCCGAGTGGCCCGGCACGCGCGACATCGTCCGCTCGGGCGGGAAGAAGTAGGTGCCGCTCCCGGTGCAGCGGGTGCCGATGAGGCGTGGGGGGTCGTCGAGGGTGAACCAACCCTCCACGGCGGGGACTCGGGTGCGCTGGGTTTCTGACACACCGTCAGCTTAGGGACGGCGCCCCCGGGCAGTCGGATCGGATGGTCCGCAGCGCACGGGAGATGGGCCGAAGTGCCCAGCACGGGGAACCGATGGCCTCAGGCGCTCGACGGGGCCGCTCCGTACCGTGCGACGTATGGGTTGGGGAACCGATGACGCGAGCCGCGAGCTGCACGACGAGGGTGTCGGCCTCGACGAGGTGGTCGGCATGGCGGGCGTCGTCGCTCGCCTGAGCTCGATCGTCCTGACGCCGGCGCTGGGAGCGTGGTCCGGTGTGCCCGGTCATCGCCTGCCGGGCTCGGTGCTGCTCCACGGTCCGTCGGGTGGCGGGAAGCGCTTCCTGGCCACGGCCGTGGCCCGGACGCTCGACGTCCCGTTCGTGACCGTCGACGTGTGCGAGCTCGTGACCGGGTCGGCCACGCCGCCTGCCCGGGGCCACGGCTCGCCCCGCCGCCCCGAGGCGTCCCTCGCCGACCTCGCCGACCGCGTGGGGGAGCAGCGCTGCGTGGTCTGGCTGAGCGGGATCGACCGCCTCGTCGATCGGGGCACCCACGCACAGCGACGCCTCGCCGCGGTCCTCGACGGCGTCGGTGACCTGGGGCTCCAGGCGCTGCTCCTCGCCGGCACGGCGGCGCCGTGGACGCTCGACCCCGACCTGCTCGCGGACCACCGGTTCGAGCGGTTCATCCACGTCCCCCCACCCGACTGGCACGCCCGCCTGCTGCGCATCGACCTGCGGGCGGCCCGTCGCCGCATCGACCTCGGCCCGCTCCTCGACCACGTGGCCGTCTCGACCGCGGGCTGGAGCGGCGACGAGATCGACCGTCTGGTGGACGACATCGCGCTGCTCACGGTGGGGGCGGGGAGCGTCGTCATCGCTCCGGTGGTGGCCGCCGCGTTGTCGACGTCGACCAGCTCGACCGGGACGTGGCGCCGCAACGCGCTGCCCGTCCTGGCCCTGCACGACGAGCAGGGCGGCTTCGACGACCTCGTCCCGCAGGTGGCCCTGACCTGGGAGTGATCCCCGTCAGTTCCTGCGGGAGTAGACGTCGTCGCTGTGGGGCGGGACGTCGTCCACCCGGAGGTCGACGTCCACGTCGGCGTCCTGGCGGGCCGAGCGGATGACCACGGCCACCGTCGCGGCGATGATCAGCAACCCGAGGACGCCGGCCACCACGGTCCACGACGACCTCGTCGCCGTCCCGCCGATCCGCACCGCGAGGGTCGTCTCGGGCACGGCGCTCCCCGTGTCGTCGAGCCGGTCGCGCACCGACCGCAGGTCCTCGCCGCAGCCGTCGACCGCATCGATGCCGTTCCCGTCGGCGACCTCACCGAGGCACCGCTGCACGCGGCCGAGCCGGTCGGTGAGCTCGCGGTCGGCGGTCTGCTCGTCGACGTCGACCTGTTGCTCGGCGACGGTGGCGCCCAGCTGGCCCAGACCGGTGAGGATCTGCTCGAGCGCGGTCGAGGGCACCCGGAACCGGAGGTCGCTGCGGGCGTCCTCACCGAACGAGGACGACTCGCCCACCCGCCGTCCGCCCCACGAGGTGACCTTGGCGATGACCGTCGCCCGGAGCGCGGCGGGGTCCTTCGACTCGAGCGTGATCGACGCGTCGTCGCTCGACACGCCCGACAGGGTGGTGCTCACCAGCCAGAACGCCAGGGCGGCGAGCGTCAGGAGGCCGATGCGCTTCACGCTCGCCACGGTAGGGACCCGCGTGCCGGGGCCCGCGGATGGGGTCCGCGGATGGGGCGGCGCGCCCGCCGTCAGCTGCGGTGCGCGGCCGCGGCGCCGAGGAACGCCGGGCGCTCGCCGCCGCCGTGGAGGAGGAGCGAGGTGCCCGACACGTAGCTCGCCGCCGGTGAGGAGAGGAACAGGCAGGCGTCGGCGACGTCGGCCGGTGCTCCCATCCTTCCCAGGGGCACGGTGGCGGCGACGGCGGCCAACCCGCTCGCGTCGCCGTAGTGGAGCTCGGACTGCTCCGTCTCGATCAGCCCGCAGGTGACCGCGGCGACGCGGACCTTCGGCGCCCACTCCACGGCGAGCGAGGAGGTGAGGGACAGCACCCCGGCCTTTGCGGCGCCGTACGCAGCGGTGCCGGGCGAGGGTCGGATCGCCGACACGGAGGCGATGTTCAGGATCACACCGCCGTCGTCCTGGCCCTGCATCTGGGCGTTGGCCCGGGTCGCCACGAGGAGCGGCGCGAGGAGGTTGAGGCGGATGATGGCCTCGCTGAAGCGAGGTGAGGCGTCCGCGGCGGCCACGTCGGGCGACCCGCCTGCGTTGTTCACCACCACGTCGAGGCGGCCGTGCCGCTCGACGATGCCGTTGATCAGCTGATCGACGGCGTCGGCGTCGCGCACGTCGGTCGCCACGAACTCCGCTGCCTTCCCGGCGTGCGACGGCGGCGTGTCGGGTTCGGTGCGTCCGCAGGTGACCACCTCGGCGCCCGCCTCGAGGTACCGCTCGCAGATGACCCGCCCGATCCCCTTGGTGCCGCCGGTGACGAGGACGACGCGGCCGTCGTGCGGGGGAGGGGTCGTGGATGTCGGGCTGCTCACGACCCGGGAATCTACTCACCGTAAGCTGACCCGATCTGACGGGTCGTCAGGACAGGAACGGAGGCAGGGTCGTGGGCATCGAACTGAACGTGGCGGACGGCATCGCCGAGGTGGTGATGGACAACCCGCCCGTGAACGCGCTCACGGTGGCCGGTTGGTTCGAGTTGGCCGAGACGATCACCCGTGCAGGTCGCGACCAGTCCGTCGGTGCCCTCGTCCTCCGAGCGGAGGGCAAGGGCTGGAACGCCGGGGTCGACATCAAGGAGATGCAGAACACCGACGGGTTCGACGCCCTGCTCGGCGCCAACAAGGGCTGCTACGCGGCGTTCGCCGCCGTGTACGAGTGCGAGGTGCCGGTGATCTGTGCCGTGCACGACTTCTGCCTCGGCGGCGGCATCGGCCTCGTCGGCAACGCCGACGTCATCGTCGCTGCGGAGGGGACCCGGTTCGGGCTGCCCGAGGTCAACCAGGGCGCGCTCGGCGCGGCGACCCATCTGGCCCGCCTCGTGCCGCAGCACAAGATGCGCGAGATGGTCTTCACCGCCGAGCCGGTCGACGCGTCCCTCCTGGCGTCGTGGGGATCGATCTCCCGCGTGGTGCCCCGCGAGGAGCTGCGCGATGCGGCCTTCGAGATCGCCGAGAAGATCTGCACGAAGAGCCGCCTCGTGATCCGGCGCGCCAAGGAGTGCCTGAACGGGATCGATCCGGTCGACGTGAAGCGCAGCTATCGCTTCGAGCAGGGCTTCACGTTCGAGCTGAACCTCACCGGCGTCTCGGACGAGGCCCGCGACGCCTTCGTGGGCAAGACCGAGGCGAACTTCACGAAGTGAGCCCCGGCGGGTCGCCGGGTCAGCAGGTCTCGACGGTCGCCTGGTAGAACGCGAGGAGCGCGTCCTCGAACTCCTGGGAGTTGATCGACTCGAGGTCCCCGATGGCCTGGAAGTCGTAGTCCACGGCCTCGGCCTCGGCAGGGAACTGCTCGGCGATGCCACGGATGACCTGGGCCTGGGCGGCGAACTCCTCGGGCGCGCTGTCGGCGATCGCTCGCCAGAGGTCGGACTGGAACTCGACGGCGGCCTTGACCTCCTCGGGACCCTCGGGCTGCTGCACGCTGTCGACGTAGTCGCTGATCTCCACCAGGTCGCAGATGGACGAGGCGCCGTCGAGCCGGGACCGTGCCTCGTCCAGTCCGTCGGCGAAGGCGAGGGTCGCGTCGGACGACTCGTCGTCGGTCGTGTCGGTCGTGTCGGAGGTGTCGGCGTCGCTCGTGCCGGCGTCGCTCGTGTCGGACTCGTCCACGGTGGTGGTCGTCGTCGAGCCGGTGGTCGCCTCGGGCTCGTCGTCACCGCAGGCGACCGCAGCGAACGGCAACGCGGTCACGAGGATGGCGGTGAACAGGGTGCGAGGTGACATCGGGTCCTCCGGTGAGGGGTGCGGGCAGCGGGGGAGGCTACGAGTCTGGCCCTGTGGTGACGCGGATCCCGCTCGGGCGGGTCACGTCGCGTCCCGTCCGGACGTCGCTCGTCCGTCCCTTCAGCACGCGCTCGACGCTGCGAAGATCGCCTGCTGGGCGGCCTGGAAGTCGGGGTCGGTCAGCGTGGGCAGCGTGTTGAGGGTCATCGGGTCGTACTCGCCGGCCGCCGCCTCCGCCGCTTTGGCGCCGGCGGACGACCGCAGGATCGCCGCCTCGGCGGACAGGTCCTTCGGCACCGTCGCCGCCAGGCGTCGGATGAGGGCGAGGAAGTGGTCGAGGGCGAGGCGCATCTCGTCGGCGGTCGTCGGTGCGATGGTCTCGAAG
>JAEZFI010000194.1 GCA_023437745.1 Actinomycetes bacterium | reverse complement strand
CGCTGCTACTGTCCGGCTCGAAAGACAACAATGCGCCCGCAAAAACCATGGCGAAGATGGCGACGATGGTGCCGGGCGCGACCTATGTGGAGCTCGAAGGCGTCGGCCATCTCGCCAGCTTCGAGCGTCCGCAGGAATTCAATGCCGTGATCGCCGACTTCCTCAAGACCACACACAACCTCTCGGGATCTTCCTCATGAACGCGCCCGCCTCCAGCCTCGACGGTATCGTCCTCGACAAGCCGATGTTCGATCCAAAAGCCTTTCGTCTCGGTGACGAACAGGCCGCTTTGATCACCAAGGCACGCGAACTGGCGCAAGCCAATTTCGCCCCGCGCGCGGCAAAGTGGGACCGCGAGGCGATCTTCCCGATGGAGAACTATCGGGACATGCATAAGGCTGGCCTGCTCGGCATTTCCGTGCCGAAGGCCAATGGCGGCTCGGGCGCGGACTACCAGACCTATTCACTGGCCGCCGCCGAGATCGGCCGCTATTGCGGCGCGACCGCACTGACCTGGAACATGCATGTCTGCTCGACCCTGTGGTCCGGCCCGCTGGCCGATGACCTCGACATGGATCCGCAGATGCGCGCCGATCACGAGCGTCGCCGCGCCGTGCATTACAAGCGCATCCTCGAAGACGGCGCGATCTATGCGCAGCCGTTTTCCGAAGGCGGCGCTGCTGCTGCTGGTGGCGTGGCATTCGGCACCGAAGCGAAGCCCGTCGAAGGCGGCTGGATCGTCAGCGGAAAGAAGATCTTTGCGTCGCTGTCCGGCTCGGCCGATTACTACGGCGTGCTCTGCACCGAAGTCGCCGAGGGCGAGAAGGCCACGCGCCGCAACACGCTTTATCTGGCGATCTCCGCGAAGTCTGAAGGTGTGTCCGTCGTCGGCGACTGGGATCCGCTCGGCATGCGCGGCACCGTCTCGCGCACGCTGATCTTCAAGGACGTGTTCGTGCCGGAAGACGCAGCGCTGATGCCGCGCGGCGTCTATTTCCAGGCGGCGATGCGCTGGCCGCACATGTTCATGACGCTGTCGCCGACTTACATGGGCCTCGCCCAGGCGTCCTACGATTTCACGGTCAAATATCTGCGCGGCGAAGTGCCGGGCATGCCGCCGGTGAAGCGCCGCATGTATCCGACCAAGCAGATCGCCGTGGCGCAGATGCAGGTCAAGCTGGAGCAGATCAAGGGCATCTGGTTCCAGGCCGTCACCGAAGCCTGCGCCAATCCGACCAAGGAGCAGGTGCTCCGCGCCTACGCCGCGCAGTTCACCGTGATGGAAGGCGCCAACGAACTCGCGGCCCTCGCCATCCGCACCTGCGGCGGCCAGTCGATGCTGAAGACGCTGCCGCTGGAGCGCATCTATCGCGACAGCCGCTGCGGCGCGCTGATGCTGCCCTGGACCGCCGAACTCTGTCTCGATCGTATCGGGCGTGAAGCATTGTACGAGCCCGGCGAGAAGGACGAGTAAGGTCTCTCGCTCTGGACGCGGTGCAGCGCTCCTGCGCTGCTCCGCCGAGCCGGGGCCGCATCAAACGCCGGAGCCTGAAACGTTCCGGGCGCCGCGAATCGGCATGAACAGGCCGCATCGCGTCCGGGACACAGACTCATTCATTTGGACATTTGCCAGTGGATCTTTCCAGCCTCATCGCTCGTAACGCGGCCTTCACGCCGGACAAGCCCGCGATTCATTTCGAGGGCGCGACGCTGACCTATGCCGCGTTCAACGCTCGCATCGAGGCGACGGCGAAAGCCCTGAAAGCCGAATGCGGCGTCGGGCGCGGCGATCGCGTCGCGATCCTCAGCCTCAACCGGCCGGATTATCTCGTCCTCCTCTATGCCTGCGCGCGGCTCGGCGCGATCCTGGTGCCACTGAACTGGCGGCTAGCCGTCGCCGAGCAACTGTTCATTCTCTCGGACGCCTCAGTTAAAGTGCTGGTGCTGGAGGAAGGTTTTGCGGCGATCCTGCCGCAACTGGCCACCGAACTGCCCGATACACGCGTGGTCGCGCTCGACTTCACGCCGCCTGCGACCGGGCAGACATTCGACGCCCTTCTCGCGAAGGCATCGGGTGACGGCCACAATCCGCATACCGACCTCTCCTGCCCGCTGCTGATCGTCTACACCTCGGGCACGACAGGCCGCCCGAAAGGCGCGGTGCTGCGGCAGGAGGCGCTTCTCTGGAACGGGATGATGAGCCAGCACATGCATGGCCTCACCTCGGACGACCATGTGCTGACCGTACTACCGTTCTTTCATGTCGGCGGGCTCAACATCCAGACCACGCCGGCCCTGCATCATGGCGCCACCGTCACCATCCATGCGCGCTTCGCACCGGACCAGGTGCTGGCGACCATCGCGAATGAGCGGCCGACACTGACCGTGCTGGTGCCGGCGACCATTCAGGCCGTCAGCGAGCATCCAGCATGGAAGACGACCGATCTATCGTGTCTGCGCGCTGTCTCCACCGGCTCCAGCATCGTGCCGCCGCACCTGATCGCGCGCTTTGCCGATCGCAGCATTCCGGTGCTGCAGGTTTACGGCTCGACCGAAACATGCCCGATCGCCGTCTATACGCGCCTCGGCGGCGATCATTCGCGAATCGGCTCGACAGGCCTGCCGGGCCTTTGCTGCGAAGCCAAGGTCGTGGACGACAACGGCAACGAGCGCCCGGCGAATACGGCCGGCGAGATCGTCGTGCGCGGGCCCAACGTGTTCTACGAATACTGGGGCAACGAGACCGCGACGCGCGACGCGCTGCATGACGGCTGGTATCGCACCGGCGACATCGGCACGCGCGATGCCGACGGCTACTTTTTCGTCCACGACCGCAAAAAGAACATGATCATCTCCGGCGGCGAGAATGTCTATCCCGCCGAGATCGAGCGCGTCATCCTCGAACATCCCGATGTCGCCGATGTCGGCGTGATCGGCGTCGCGGACGCCAAATGGCAGGAAGTGCCCGTCGCCTATGTGGTGCTGCGGCCGGATTGCCACTGCACGGCCGAGATCCTGAAGGCGCATGTCGCAACCCAGCTTGCGCGATTCAAACATCCGCGCGACATCATATTCGTCGCTGACCTGCCGCGCACCGCGCTCGGCAAGGTGCAGCATTTCATATTGAAGCAGACGACATCTTCGTAAGAATCAGAGGATACGCATGAAGATCGCAGTACTCGGTGGCGGCAACGGTTCTTTCGCGGCTGCAGGTGATTTCGCGCTGCAGGGCCACGATGTCCGCCTGTGGCGCCGCGATGCCGAAGCCGTAGCCGCGCACAAGGCGGCCGGCTCGCGGATCACGGTGAAAAATGCGCAAGGCACGCATGACACGCAGCTATCGCTTGTCACGACCGATATCGTCGCCGCCATCGACGGCGTCGAACTGATCCTCTGCCCGGCCCCCGCTTTCGCGCAACCGGATATCGCAAAACAGATCGCGCCGCATCTGAAGGATGGCCAGGTCGTCTATCTGCCGCCCGCCACATTCGGCGCGATGATTTTTGCAAAAGCCGCGCATGATGCCGGCAACAAGGCCAAGGTCGCCTTCGCCGAGACTGGCACCCTGCCATGGCTCGCGCGCAAGCACGGGCCGTTCGAGGTCGCCATCACCATCCGCGCCAAGCGGTTGCCGACCGGCGTGTTTCCACTGTCGATGTCCGATTATGCCTGCAAGGTGATCGACGAGGCGTTTCCGGGCGTGATCGAGCCCTGCGGCGACGCAC
>JAEZFI010000150.1 GCA_023437745.1 Actinomycetes bacterium | reverse complement strand
ACGCGACGGAACGGGAGACGCCGGGTCGGTCAGACGCGGGCACGGGTGGTGAGGTCGACGTCGGCGACCTCACCGGTGTACTCGCCTGCCTCGAACGAAGCCCGGCAGGCGGAACGCTGCAGCTTGCCCGAGCTCGTCTTCGGCACCGTCGCGGGCGGCACCAGGACCACGTGGTTGGCCGGCACCCCGATCTCCGCGGTGATCCGGGAGCGGATCTCCGACTCGAGCGGCGCCACCTCCTCGAGGCGGGTCTCTGCGACCACCACGATGTGCTGCTTGCCGGAGCGGCCCTCCTGGCCGAAGGCGATGACGTTGCCCTTGCGCACGCCCTCGATCTCGCCGACCACCTTCTCGATGTCCTGCGGGTAGATGTTGCGTCCGCCGATGATGATGACGTCCTTGATGCGACCGCACATCACCATGTCGCCGTCGACGGTGTACGCCAGGTCGCCCGTGCGCAGCCAGCCGTCCACGATGAGCTCGGCCGTCGCCTCGGGGTTCCTGTAGTAGCCCGCGGTCAGCGACGTGCCGGTGATCTGCAGCTCCCCGACCTCGCGGTCACGGCACTCGCGCCCCGTCAGGGGATCGACGATGCGGATGTTGAGACCCGGCACCGGCTTGCCGAGCACGGCCAGCTCACGGGCGTTCGACGCACCGGCCTGCGCCGACGCGGCGAACCGCTCGTGCTCGAGGACCCGCGTGTCGACGAGGTCCGTGCGCATGCCGGTCCCCGGCGTGGGGAAGCAGCCGGCGATGCAGACCTCCGCCATGCCGAACGCGGGGAACAGCGCGTCGGCCCGCATCCCGAACCGCCCGGCCTCCTCGGCGAAGGCCCGGAAGCTGTCGGCGTCGACCGGCTCGGCACCGTTGAGCGCGACCCGCAGCTTCGAGAGGTCGAGCCCCTCCGACCGCCGCAGGGCCCGCGTGGCCAGCACGTAGCTGAAGTTCGGACCGGCGGTGCAGGTGCCGCCGAAGTCGGAGATCCACTGCATCCACCGGGAGGGGCGGGCGAGGTAGTCCTGCGGCGCCCCCTGCACGAGGTTGATCCCGGTGGTCATCGGGATGGTCAGCAGCCCGACCAGTCCCATGTCGTGGTAGAGCGGCAGCCACGAGACGATCACGTCACCGGGCACCAGCCCGGAGGCGGCGACGCCCCCGTCGAGGTTGGCGCACATGGCCCGGTGGGTCAGCATCACGCCCTTGGGCTCCGAGGTCGAGCCCGAGGTGAACTGCAGGACTGCGAGCGCGTCAGGGTCGTCGGCAGGGCGGACCCAGGCGTCGGCCGGGGTCCGCGACGCCGGGTCGGAGGGCAGCACCTCGTCGAGCGTGACCATCGGCGCGTCGCCCTCGACCGGCTGGATGAACTCGGAGAACTGGGGGTCCATGAGGACGATGGCCGAGTCGGCCCGGCGGATGCGCCCACGTGTCGCGTCGATGAACCGGTCGAGGGAGGCCATCCGCATGGGCAGCGGCAGCATCACCACGCACGCTCCGCAGAGCCACGTGGCCTGGATCGCCGTCACCAGGGCGCGCGTCGTGGGTCCCAGGATCGCGACGTGGTCGCCGGGCCGGATGCCACGGGCCTGCAGGGCCGCGGCCATCGAGCGGGCCTCGGCGTGCAGCTCGGTCCACGTGGTGGTGTCGTAGTCCTCGCCCGAGACGAACGTGACCTTGCCGCCCGGTCCGCCGTAGCCGCGACCGGCGGCCGTGGCCTCGATCCGCGCGTGCAGCGTGGGCGGCACCGACCCCCAGTCGGGGAGGGAGGACGCCAGGGGCGCGGCGGACCGAGGGGGGCGAGATGGGAGGGACATCACGCGAGATCAGACCCACCCGGCGCCCGAGGGGTTACAGACGTGTGACATCGAGTCCCACGTTCCGCGGGAGGGTTCAGATGACGAGGTTGACCATCTTGCCGGGCACGACGATCACCTTCTTGGGGGTCTGCCCGTCGAGCGCCGCCACCACCTTGGGATCCGCGAGGGCGGCGGCCTCGATGGCAGACGCCTCCGCCGCAGCGGCGACGGTGATGCGGGCGCGGACCTTGCCCTTGACCTGCACCGGGATCTCGACCTGGTCCTCGACGAGCAACGCCTCGTCGGCGACCGGGAAGGGCTCGTACGTGAGCGTGGCGGGGTGGCCGAGCATCGCCCAGAGCTCCTCGGCCACGTGCGGGACGAGCGGCGCGAGCATCAGCACCAGCGGTTCGGCGACGTCCCGAGTCACCGGGGCGGCCGCCTTCGTGAGGTGGTTGTTGAGCTCGATGAGCTTCGCGATGGCCGTGTTGAACCGGAGCTCCGCCATGTCACCGCGCACGCCGTCGACGGTGCGTGCGAGCAGGCGCAGGGTCGTCTCGTCCGCGGTGCCGTCGACCACGGTCGACGCGCCGGTCTCCTCGTCCACGAGGTTCCGCCACAGCCGCTGGAGGAACCGGTGCATGCCGACGACGTCGCGGGTGGACCACGGCCGGCTGGCCTCCATCGGGCCCATCGACATCTCGTAGAGGCGGAGGGTGTCCGCGCCGTAGGTCTCGTACAGCTCGTCGGGCGCCACGGCGTTCTTCAGGCTCTTGCCCATCTTGCCGAGGTCGCGGGTGACGGGCTCGCCCTCGTGGAACCAGCTCCCGTCGACCTCCTCGACCTTCGACGCGTCGACGTACACGCCACGCTCGTCGCGGTAGCTGTAGGCGAGGATGTAGCCCTGGTTGAAGAGGCGGCCGAAGGGCTCGGGGCTGGAGACGTGGCCCAGGTCGTACAGGACCTTGTGCCAGAAGCGGGCGTAGAGCAGGTGCAGCACCGCGTGCTCCACGCCGCCCACGTAGAGGTCGACACCACCCGACGGGCGCTCGGAGGTGGGGCCCATCCAGTAGCGCTCGACCTCGGGGTCGACGAACTCGTCGACGTTGGTGGGGTCGAGGTAGCGCAGCTCGTACCAGCAGCTCCCGGCCCACTGCGGCATGGTGTTCGTCTCGCGGCGGTAGGTCTTCGGCCCGTCGCCCAGGTCGAGGGTGACCTCGACCCACTCCGACGCCCGGGTGAGCGGCGGTTCGGGGGCGGAGGTGACGTCGTCGGGCTCGAACGACTTCGGCGAGTAGTCCTCGATCTCCGGCAGCACCACCGGCAGCTGGTCCGCCGGCAGGGCGATCGGCTGACCGTCGGTGTCGTAGACGATCGGGAACGGCTCCCCCCAGTAGCGCTGGCGGCTGAACAGCCAGTCGCGCAGCTTCGTGGTGACCGCACCGCTCCCCTGCTGCGTGGACTCGAGCCACTCGATGGTGACGGCCTTCGCCTCGTCGACGCCCAACCCGTCGATCGACACCTCGGCGTTGTGCGAGTTGATCAGCACGCCGTCGCCCGTCCACGCCGCTTCCCACTCCGAGGGGGACGGCGCCCAGTCGGAGGGCGGCGCCACCACGGCCACCATCGGCAGGCCGAACGTGCGGGCGAACTCGAAGTCGCGCTGGTCGTGGGCGGGGACCGCCATGATCGCCCCGGTGCCATAGCCCATCAGCACGTAGTCGGCGATGAAGACGGGGATGGGCTCGCCGGTCGTCGGGTTCGTCGCGTGGGCGCCGGTGAACACACCCGTCTTGGTCCGCCCCTCGGCCTGCCGCTCCTCGTCGGTGCGGGCGGCGGCGGCTCGGTAGGCGGCGATCGCCTGCGCCGGGGTGGCAGCGCCGGCCGTCCACGCCTCGGGCGTGCCCTCGGGCCATGCGTCCGGCACGAGCTGCTCGACGAGCTCGTGCTCGGGGGCGAGCACCATGTAGGTCGCCCCGAAGAGCGTGTCCGGGCGGGTCGTGAACACCTCGATCCCGTGCGCGGCCCCGGCCGGTGACGAGGCCACGAACTCGACCTGGGCACCGGTGCTCCGGCCGATCCAGTTCCGCTGCATCGCCTTGATGGCGTCTGGCCAGTCGAGCAGGTCGAGGTCGCTGACGAGCCGCTCGGCGTACGCGGTGATGCGCATCTTCCACTGCGTCAGCTGTCGTGTGAAGACGGGGAAGTTGCCGCGGTCGGACCGCCCGTCGGCGGTCACCTCCTCGTTGGCCAGCACGGTGCCGAGCCCCGGGCACCAGTTCACGGGGGCGTCGCTCAGGTAGGCCAGCCGGTGCTCCGCCAGGACGGCGCGCTGCTCGGCCACCTCGAGCTCCGACCACGGCCGCCCGTCGGGCGTCGGCCGCTCACCGGCGGCGAACTGCGCCTCCAGCTCGCCGATGGGGCGGGCACGGTTGGTGTCCGGGTCGAACCACGACTCGAAGATCTGCAGGAAGATCCACTGCGTCCACCGGTAGAACTCCTCGTCGGTGGTCGACACCGAGCGGCGGCTGTCGTGTCCCAGCCCGAGGCGACCGAGCTGGCGCCGCATGTTGGCGATGTTGTCCTCGGTCGTGGTCCGCGGGTGGGTGCCGTGCTCCACGGCGTACTGCTCCGCCGGCAGGCCGAACGCGTCGTAGCCCAGCGCGTGCAGCACGTTCTCGCCGAGCATCCGGTGGAAGCGGGCGTACACGTCGGTCCCGATGTAGCCGAGCGGATGGCCGACGTGGAGGCCGCTCCCCGACGGGTACGGGAACATGTCCAGGACGTACGTCTTCGGGCGGCCGCCGACCGCGTCGGGGTCACCCAGCGGCCCCGCCGGGTTGGGCGCCCAGAACGTGTGCTCCGCCTCCCACCGCTCCTGCCAGCGCGCCTCGATGGTGGCCGCGAGCGCCGCGCCGTAGCGGTGGCCGGGCTCGTCGGAAGCGGTCTCGGGGGGCGCCATGAGCGGCGACGATAGTGGGCGCGCCAGAGGGCACTTCCCGGTTTCGGCTCACCCCGGCGAGCTGCTACCGTCAGTGCTCCTTACGGGGCTGTAGCTCAATTGGGAGAGCGCTTCCATGGCATGGAAGAGGTAGTCGGTTCGATCCCGATCAGCTCCACGACGGAGATGTCACAGGCCGACCGAGAGGTCGACGGCCCACCCGGCCCTCGCGAGCTCGTCGAGTGTGGCGTACTGGGCGCGGCGCTCGCTCCCGATCCTCACACCGATCGGCGTGGTCGGCGTCTCCTCCAAGGTGACCTCGAAGCTGAAGACGCAGTACGGGCGCGTCCCTCGGTCCGGGAAGGGCACGGTTCCGGGCTCGGTCAGCTCCGTCGTCCCGATCACCTCGCCGGCGGTGTCCACGACGTCGACCGTGGTGCCCTCGTGGATGTCCTCGTAGCCCGCTTTGGCGCCGACGCACCCGCTGTGGACCGCCCCGGTGTCCTCCTCGGCTGGCTGGTCGACGCTGCCTCCGTCCGCTGACAGCAACCGCATCATCTCGTCGCGATCGGTGGGGATCCTCACCCGACCGGTCAGCGTCGGCGTCGAGGGCGTCGAGGGCGTCGAGGCGGCGCCGTCGTCGGGCGCGCGGTCCTCGGCGCAGCCGGCCGCGAGGCTCACCCCGAGCGTGACGAGGACGGCCGCGACGGCCCGGGACCACGTCACCGAGGGTGTCCGCCCGCATCGACCAGGTCGGCCACGGCCGAGCGCCTCGCTGCCATGCGGTCTCGCCGGAGGAGCAGCGGCCCTGCCCAACCCCGGGGGATGCAGTAGGTCGCGTCCACGTCCGACACCCCGCCGAGCGCGAACTTGTGCGGCTCGGTGCCGCGCAGGAAGTCGTATCGGTCGAGCCCCTGGGCGAGCGCCAGCTCGATGCCCCCTGCCTCGAGCAGGACGCCGAGTCCCAGGCGACGGTGGTCGGGGTCCCAACCCGTGGCGTAGGAGCACATCGTCGAGCCGAACCGCAGGGCGAGCATCGCGGCGATCGGACCGTGGGCCCCCTCGACCAGCTGGATCCACGCGCCGTGGGGGGCGGGGGGCGCCGCCGGCC
>JAEZFI010000123.1 GCA_023437745.1 Actinomycetes bacterium | reverse complement strand
TCGCCCGCCGCCGCTGCGACGTCATCCTCGCCATGCTCCGCAACCTCGAGCCCTACCGGGCACCGGCCAGCACAGTCACCGAGACCACCCCCATCGCCGCTTGACAAGAACATGGGGACACCCCCCGAGCGGGTCGCTCAGCGGCCGCCGGGGAACGTGAGCCGCAGGACCTTCCGCACGACCGTGCCGAACTGCCGGGCGAACGAGCCCGTGTTGTACGGGATCCCGTGGTGCTCGCAGATCGCCTGCACCTTCGGAGCGATCTCGGCGTAGCGGTTGGACGGCAGGTCAGGGAAGAGGTGGTGCTCGATCTGGTGGTTGAGGTTGCCGCTGAGCAGGTCCATCAGCCGGCCGCCCGTGAAGTTGGCGGAGCCGAGGATCTGCCGTCGGTACCAGCCGCCACGCGTCTCGCCCTCGACCTCCTCCTGCGTGAAGATCGTGACCCCGTCCGGGAAGTGCCCGCAGAAGATCACGGCGAACGACCACAGGTTGCGGACCACGTTCGCCGCCGCCGCGCCCGTCACCGACGAGACGACCGACGGCAGACCGAAGGGGACGGCCAGCGCGGGGAACCACAGGTAGTCCTTGGCCGCCTGCCGCTTGATCTTCGCCCAGGTCTCGCGAAGCTTCGGGCCCGCCGCCTCGAAGTCGGTCTTCTCCGAGCCGTGGAGCTTCAGGTGCTCGTTGTCGTGGAGGCTCACGCCGTACTCGAACAGCAGGGCGAGCACGACGAAGACGACCGGCTGGGCGAGGTGGTCCCGCCGCCACGGCTGGCTCGCGTCGATCCGCAGCGCCCCGTAGCCGATGTCGCGGTCCATGCCGTCGACGTTGGTCCACTGGTGATGGCGGTGGTTGTGCGAGTGCTTCCACTGGCTCGAGGGGCACACGTTGTCCCACTCCCAGGTGGTCGAGTGGATCTGCGGATCGCGCATCCAGTCCCACTGGCCGTGCATCACGTTGTGGCCGATCTCCATGTTCTCCAGGATCTTGGCGAGGCCGAGCATGGCGACGCCGGCGACCCAGGCCGGAGGGAAGACCCCGGCCAGCAGTGCCGCCCGGCCGCCGAGGTCCAGCCCTCGCTGCACCTTCAGGAGCCGGCGGAGGTATGCGGCGTCCGCTTCTCCGAGCGAGGAGAGCACCTCCTCGCGGATGGCGTCGAGCTCGGCGGCCAGCGCGTCGAGGTCGACGTCGTCGGGCCGGAGGGCCTCGAGCAGCACGGTGAGGTCGTCGGCGCCTCCGGTGTCGGCGTCGGACTCGGTGGATGCGGTCGTGTCAGCAGGTGGGTCGAGCAGTGCACTCATGGCAGCGCTCCTTTCGGAGGTGGGTCTGGTTCGGGGGTTGTCGGGATCAGAGGTCGAGCGTGACGTCGCCGGCCGCAGCGGAGACGCACAGCTGGACGTGCGCGCCGGGCTCGCTGAGCCGGCCATCGCGCAGGTCACGCACGCAGCCGCGGTCCAGACGGGTCGTGCAGGTGTGGCAGATGCCCATGCGGCAACCGTGCGCCGGGGCGAGCCCGGCCGCTTCGGCCACCTCCAGAAGCGAGGTGGCGGGACCGGCGTCGGCCTCGACACCGGAGGCGGCGAAGCGCGCGACACCACCCGCGGCGGACGCCGGGACCGACGCGCTACCGAGGTCGGCGGTGAACCGCTCGAGGTGGACCCGGTCGGCGAGCCGGGCCTGTGCCCAGTGGTCCACGACCACGTCGAGCAGCGACTGGGGGCCGCAGGCGTACACCTCACGCTCGCGCCAGTCCGGGCACTCGACGGCGAGGCGATCGGTGTCGAGGTGCGCACCGCCCTGCCGCGTCAACGAGGTCGCGATCTGCAGCCACGGCAGATCCTTCGACCAGCGCTCGAGCTCGGCGGCGAAGAGCAGGCGGTCCGCCGTCACCGCGTGGTGGAGCAGCACCACGTCGGCGTTGCGGGGTCGGTCGGCGAGCGCACGGAGCATCCCGACCGCCGGGGTGATGCCGCTGCCGCCGGTGACGAGGAGGAGGGGTCGGTGCAGGCGGGGTTGGAGCGTGAAGTCGCCCTCGGCCTGCGAGAGCTGGACCACGTCGCCGGGCCGTGCCCGGTGGACGAGGTGGTCAGACACCAGCCCGCGTCCGCTGGCCTGGACCGTGATCTCGATGCAGCAATCGTCGGGTCGGGACGTGAGCGAGTAGCAGCGGTGGTGACGGACGCCGTCGATGTCCACGCCGACCGTGACGAACTGCCCCGGCGTGTGTCCCTTCCAGGACCGCCCCGGGCGGATCGTCAGCGACGCGGCGCTCGCCGTCTGGGCGTCGACCCGCTCGACGACACCGCGGAGGCGGGTGCCCCACAGCGGCGAGATCGTCGAGAGGTAGGCGTCGATGTCGAGGGGGCTCGTGAAGCGCTCCAGCACACTGTTCATGACACTGGACACTGTCACTGACACCGCGCACTGTCAACAGTTTCTGACAGTGACGGCTGTCAACACCTGTGGCAGCATTCAGGTGATGGGCACTGCGAAGCGCAAGGAGACCGACCCCGAGGCACCCGAGCCCGGGCTCGCCGGGGAGGCGTCCGGGGACGAGCAGGCGGTGCGCGACGAGGACCTGATGAGCCTGGAGCAGCTCGCCGAGCTGACCGGCGTGGCGCCGCGGACGATCCGCTTCTACCAGACCAAGAAGCTGCTGCAGCGGCCGACGAAGGACTCCAAGGACGCCCGACTCGCGCGGTACGGACCGGAGCACGCCGAGCGCCTCCGCCTCATCGGCGAGCTGCACGACCGCGGCCTGAAGCTGCCGGCCATCAAGAACCTGCTGGAGGAGGGCGACGCGTCGACCCGGATCGCCGACTGGTTCGGGTTGGACGACTCGCTCCGCGGCTCCTGGAACCCGGTGGCGCCGCGCATCGTGGAGCGCGACGAGCTGGCGAAGCTCCTCTCCCCCACCCCGCCCGGCACGCAGGGCCACTTCGAGGACGCCGGGCTGATCGTGCGGCAGGGCAACGCCTGGCTGATCGCCAACCCCGCGCTGCTCGACCTGACGATCGGGCTCGTGGTCGACGGGGTCCGAACCGAGCTCGTGCTGGAGGCGGGCGACATCCTGCAGCGCCACCTCCGCAAGGCCGCGGACCAGCTGATCGACCTGTTCGCCAAGGCGCTGGGCGAGGGGTTCGGCAACGGGGTGGACACGGCGACCCTCGCCCACACCCTCCGGCCCGTCGCCGGCGACGCGGCACGCATGATCTTCGGGCAGCAGCTCGAGCGGGCCATCGAGGTGCTCCTCTCGGACACCAAGCGCCTCGGCAAGCGCTGACCGCCGTGCCCGGGGTCGTCCTGCTGTCGGTACCGCCGGGCCCGGCGTGGGTCGACGCGCTCCACCGGATCTGGGACGGCGGCGACGCCGTGGCGCCGGTCGATCCAGTGGCCCCGGCGACGCACCGCTCCCAGCTCCTCGCCGCCATCCGACCCACTGCGGTGGTGGAGGCGGACGGGGCGCGCCGAACGCTCGAGGGCGGCGAGCCGTCGGCCGAGGGCGACGCCGTCGTGATGACCACCAGTGGAACCAGCGGCTCGCCCAAGGCGGTCGTGCTCACCCGTGACGCGGTCGAGGCCGCCGGCCGGTCGACCGCTGCGGGGTGCGGCGCGGACGAGCGGTCGACGTGGTTGGCCTGCCTCCCCCTCCACCACATCGGCGGGTTCGGCGTGGTGGCTCGGGCGCTGGTCACCGGCGCTCGTGTGATCGTCCAGGCGGGCGTCGACGCGGACGCGGTCAGGGCCGCGCTCGCCGACGGCGCGTCGCACACCTCGCTGGTGCCGGCTGCGCTGGACCGGGTGCCCGTGGAGAGGTTCGAGCGCGTGCTGCTCGGCGGTTCCCGGATCCCACATGACCGTCCCGGCAACTGCATCGCCACGTACGGGATGACGGAGTCCGGCGGAGGCGTGGTCTACGACGGCCGACCCCTCCCCGGCGTCGAGGTGCGCGTGGGCGACGGGGGCGAGGTCCTCCTGCGCTCCCCCACCCTCCTGCGCTGCTACCGCGACGGTCGGGTGCCGCTGGACGCCGAGGGTTGGTACCCCACCGGCGACGTCGGGCGGATCGACGACGGCGTGCTGACCGTGCACGGGCGGTCCGACGACGTGATCGTGACCGGCGGCGAGAAGGTCTGGCCGGCGCCGGTCGAGGACCTGCTCCGCACGCATCCGGCGGTCGCCGACGTGGCCGTCGTCGGCCGCCCCGACGAGCGGTGGGGCGAGCGCGTCACCGCGGTCGTCGTGCCCGTGACGCCCGGCGAGGCGCCCTCCCTCGACGCGCTGCGCGAGCTCGTGAAGGCGGCGCTCCCCGCCTACGCCGCCCCCCACACGATCGAGGTGGTGGACGCCCTGCCGCGCACCGCACTCGGCAAGGTCCGCCGCCGAGCGGTGTGAGACGGCTACGCCAACAGCATCCCGCCGTCGACGACGAGGGTGTGACCGCAGATCCAGCTGCCGGCGTCGGAGGCGAGGAACACCGCCGCGTTGGCGATGTCCTCCGGCTCACCGAGGCGCTTCATCGTGACGTGCTCGGCGACGGCGGCCTCGTGCGACTCCCACAGCGCCCGGGCCATGTCGGTCTTCACCAACCCCGGCGCGATGGCGTTGACGCGGACGGCCGGGGCCAGCTCCTTCGCCAGCGTCCGGGTCTGGTGGATGAGCGCCGCCTTCGTCACGTTGTAGTTGCCGATCGAGGTCTCGACCGCGATCCCGCCGATCGACGCGATGTTGATGATCGAGCCGCCGTCGAGGTCCTTCATCCCCCGGTGCCAGGCGAACTGGGTCCAGAACAGCGGCGCGGTGAGGTTCACCTGCAGCGTCTTCTCCCAGCGGGCCAGGTCGATGTCGACCGTCGGGCCCATGTACGGGTTGGTCGCCGCGTTGTTCACGAGGATGTCGAGCCGGCCGAACCGCTCGTAGGTCGCCTCGATGCAGCCGGCGGCCTGGTCGAGGTCGCCGGCGTTGGCGGCGAACACCTCGACCTCGCCGTCCATCGCCGCGGCGGCGTCCCGCAGGGCGTCCTCCTTGCGCGACGAGATCATCACCTGGGCGCCCGAAGAGGCCATGCCGGCGGCGATCGCCCGACCGATGCCCTTGCTCGCCCCGGTCACGAGCGCCACCTTGCCGTCGAGTCGAATGTCCATGGTCGGGGACACTAGGCCTCGCTCCGTCGACCAGACTCGGAGGATGGCCAACCGCCTCGCCCACGAGACCAGCCCCTACCTGCGCCAGCACGCGGACAACCCCGTCGACTGGTATCCGTGGGGCGACGAGGCGTTCGAGCGGGCGCGTGCCGAGGACCGGCCGCTGCTGCTCTCGATCGGCTACTCGGCCTGCCACTGGTGCCACGTGATGGCGCACGAGAGCTTCGAGGACCCCGACGTGGCGGCCGTGATGAACGAGCTGTTCGTGTGCGTGAAGGTCGACCGGGAGGAGCGCCCCGACGTCGATGCGATCTACATGGAGGCGACGGTGGCGATGACCGGCCAGGGCGGCTGGCCGATGACCGTGTTCCTCACGCCGGCCGAGCAGCCGTTCTACTGCGGCACCTACTTCCCGAAGGTGGCCCGCGGGGGCGCGCCCGGCTTCGGGGACCTGCTCCGCGGCATCGACGCCGCCTGGCGGGAGCAGCGCGAGCAGATCGACGACCAGGCGAGCCGGCTCACCGAGCACCTCGGGCGAACGCTGTCGCTCCGGGACGACGCGTCGATGCCGGGCGACGAGGACCTCAACATGGCGGTGGCAGGGCTCCTCGAGGAGTTCGACCACCAGTGGGGCGGATTCGGTGGGGCGCCCAAGTTCCCGCAGTCGATGTCGATCGACGCGCTCCTGCGGCACCACCGCAACCACCCGGCGCCCGAGTCGCTGGGTGCGGCGCTGCACAGCCTCGATGCGATGTGCGCCGGGGGGATCTACGACCACCTCGGCGGAGGGTTCGCCCGGTACAGCGTGGACACCGCATGGCTCGTCCCCCACTTCGAGAAGATGCTGTACGACAACGCGCTGCTCATCCGGCCGTACCTGCACGCGTGGCAGCTCACCGGGAACGAGGCGTACGCCGAGGTCGTCGAGCAGACCGTCGACTGCATGCTGACCGACTTCCAGGTGGTCCCCGGTGGTTTCGCCTCGGCGACGGACGCCGATTCGCCGGTGGACGACGACGGCGGGCACGGCCATCACGAGGAGGGTCGCTTCCAGACGTGGACCCCCGACGAGGTCCGGGCGGTGCTGGGGGCCGACGCCGAGCCGCTCATCGAGTGGTACGGCATGACCGAGGGAGGGAACTTCGAGGGCCGCAACATCCCGTTCCGGCCGATCGGCGGGTTCACCCGCCCGCCCGAGATCGACGAGCTGCGCCGCCGGCTCGCCGAGGCCCGCGAGGCTCGCCCGCACCCCGGCCTCGACGACAAGGTCCTCACCGAGTGGAACGCGCTGTTCCTCGCGTCGCTCGCCGAGGCCGCCGGGGCGCTCGGCCGGGACGACTGGCGACAGGTTGCGGAGACGGCGGGCGACTTCCTGTGCTCGAACCTGCGCCGAGAGGACGGCCGCTGGCTCCGATCGTGGCAGAAGGACGGGGGCGCACGGCACCTCGCCTATGCGCACGACCACGCCGCGCTCGTCGACGCGTTCGTCCGCCTCTACGAGCTGACGGGTCGCCGTCGCTGGCTCGACGAAGCGCGCGCCACCGCCGAGTCGCTGCTCGACCTGTTCTGGAACGCCGAGGCCGCCTCGTTCTTCACCACCGGCAGCGACGCCGAGGAGCTGATCACCCGGCCGGTCGACCTCCAGGACAACGCCACGCCGTCGCCGCAGTCGACGGGTGCAGCGGCGCTCCTCCGGCTGGCCCCGCTCGCGGACGAGCCGCGCTACCGGGAGGTGGCGGAGCAGATCCTGCAGCTCCTGGGCCACGTCGCAGGGCAGCACCCGTTGGGATTCGCCAACCTCCTGGTCGGCGTCGACGTGGTGGTGCGCGGCATCGACGAGGTGGTGGTGCCCGGCGACCGCCCGGACCTCGTCGACGCGCTCACGCAGGCGTGGTACCCCCGCGTCGTGCGGTCGTGGGGCGAGCCGCTGGACACACCCCTGTGGGAGGGCCGCGAGGACGGCAGGGCCTACGTGTGCCGCAACTTCGCGTGCCAGCTCCCGGCGACCACCCCCGAGGAGCTCGTCGCGCAGCTTTCCTGATGTGCCGCCGCGGGCTCGCTCGCTAGCGTCCTCGGATGACCGAGACCCATGCGGCCCGCAGGTTGTGGCACCTCGTCGAGCCGATCCACGCCATCACGTACTTCGCGCCGCGGAGCGCGAGCGCCATGACCGAGCTGGGGCTGAAGGGCTTCTGGATGGGCTACTTCTCGTCCCGCTCGGCGCCCATGGGTCCGGCGAGCGCCGCCGTCGTCGAGGCGACGTTCGCGAACTTCGCACCGCGGCTCGTCCACCGGGCGATCCCCGACGCATGGAGCATCGTCACCCCCGAGGACGTCCTCGACGCGCGGGCAGCGGCGGCCGCTGCGGTGCTCCGCGACGCGCTGCCCGGCATCGACGTGGATGCCCCGCGGATCACTCCGCTCCTGGGAGCCGCGGTGCGCGCCGGCCGTCCCGACGGCCGACCGATCTTCGCCGGCAACCAGACGCTGCCGCTGCCCGAGGATCCCGTCGCTGCGCTCTGGCAGTGCTGCACCAGCCTCAGGGAGCACCGGGGCGACGGCCACGTCGCGGCGCTCGTCGCCGAGGGGCTCACGGGGCTGGAGGCGCACCTGCTGGCCGGCATGCCGCTCGCGCTGCTCGAGGTCGCGCGGGGCTGGACGGCCGACGAGGTGGCGGCCGCGACGACGGGGCTCGTCGACCGCGGGCTCCTCGACCCCGAGGGCGGGCTGACGGGCGACGGCCAGGCGCTGAAGGACGGGATCGAGCGCCGCACGGACCAGGCCGCGCTCCAGCCCTGGCGGGACGGACTCACCGAGGCGGGCTTCGACCTCGTACCCAGCCTGCTCCGCCCGATCCGCGACGCCGTGCTGGCGACCGGGTTGCTCCCCTTCCCCAACCCGATCGGCCTGCCCGCCCGCTGACCCCCACCCGTTCTGTGTCGTGAAACGCGCCAGTCCTGGCGCGTTCCACGGCACAGAACGGCGGTGGGGGCGCGATGCCATAACGTCGGGGGCCGTGCCCACCCCTGCCCCGCACTGCGTGATCGTCGGCGCGGGCGTGCTCGGCACGATGCACGCCCACCAGGCGCTGTTGCAGGGCTGGCGGGTCACGCACCTCGAGCGGGACGCCGAGCCGCGTTCGGCGACGGTCCGGAACTTCGGCATGGTGTGGATCTCGGGGCGAGCCCCGGGACCCGAGCTCGAGCATGCCCTGCGCGCCCGTGAGATCTGGGCAGCGATCGGCAACGAGGTCGACGGCGTCGGGTTCGTCCCGCAGGGCTCGCTGCTCATCGTGTGGGAGCCCGAGGAGCTGGCGGTCCTCGAGGAGGTGTGCGCGCGTGACGACGCGGCTCACCGCAGCGTGCGGATCGTCGAGCCCGACGAGGCCCGGCGACTGAACCCCGCGATCGGCGGCGAGCTCCTCGCCGCCCTCCACTGCTCGCTGGACGCGAAGGTCGAGCCCGGCAGGTGCCTCCCCGCCATCCGCGAGTGGCTCGCCCGGACGCACGGCGACCGCTACCGCTACGAGCTCGGGCGACCGGTCACGGCGCTCGGCGACGGGTGGGCCCGGGACGCCACCGGCGAACGCCACGAGGGCGACCTCGTCGTCGTCTGCCCGGGCGCCACGAACGACGGGCCCGTCCACGAGCTGGTGGCCGGCCGTCCCGTGCGGCGCGTTCGGCTGCAGATGCTGCAGACCGCTCCCCCGCCGGTCCCGCTCGGCACGATGCTCGCCGACTCGGACTCCCTCCGCTACTACCCGGCGTTCGCCGTCCCGGCGCTGGAGCGGCTCGGTCCCCCGGCAAAGGTCGTCGACGAGTTCGCCATGCAGCTCCTCTGCTCGCAGCGCCGCAACGGCGAGCTGACGGTGGGCGACACGCACCACTACGACGAACCGTTCGAGGTCGGCCTGCACGCCGAGCCCGAACGCCACCTCCTCGCGCAGCTGGGCCGGATCCTCGGCACCGAGCCGCCCGAGGTCGTGCGCCGGTGGGCCGGCGTCTACAGCCAGTCGACGGACCCGACCCGGATCTGGCACCGCGAGGCGGTCGAGGCCGGGCTGGTCGTCGTGACCGGACCCGGTGGGCGGGGCATGACCCTCGCGCCGGCCATCGCCGAGCAGACCTTCCTCGCGCTCGACAGCGGAACCTCCCCCCCCCGCGGTGGGGTGGGGGGGGGGG
>JAEZFI010000091.1 GCA_023437745.1 Actinomycetes bacterium | reverse complement strand
GGCTGCCGGTGGTGCGGGCGGCGCCTTCGCCTCGCCCGCCACGGGCGGCGTCGGCGGCATCCGCGGCAACTGCGCCCTGATCGGCGGCTGCGGTGGCGGCTCCGACGGTGCCTCCGCGCTGTCGGGTGCGACTGGCCCCGCCGGCAACAGCGGGCCCAACGGTCAGCTCTTCCGCATCTGGGACAACGGGACCACCACCAGCTGATCCCACCCGGACCTCGGTCCACGAGAGCGGAACCGCGTCGGCGGTTCCGCTCTCGCCGTTTTCGGCGTCCTTCTCGCCGACCGGCAGTCGCCGAACCGTGCGCTGTGACAGGCTGTCGTGTCGTGGAGGGGCGCTCGGGGGATGAGGGATCGGCCGCGGAGGGACCCTCGGGCTCGGCCCCGGCCAGGTCCCGGTCCGCCGGGCGCCTCGCGCCGATCCTGATCGCCGTCGTGGCGCTCGCGACGCTCGTCGCGGTTCGGCTGTCGGCCGACGAGCCCGACCGCCGGCCCGTCGACGGCGACCCGACGCCATCGACGACGCGCGACACCGCGGAGGTGGCACGCGACAGCACCGGCGAGCGCGCCCTCGAGGCCGACGCATCGACGTTGGAGCGGTCAGCGCTCGGCGGCATCGGCTTCACGGACGTCACCCACCACGCCGGACTCGCCGAGCGCCATTCCGACGTCCCGCTGATCGCCGAGCGGGCGATGAGCTCGGGCGCCGCCGTCGCGGACTTCGACGACGACGGGTGGCCCGACCTCTACCTCACACGTGTGGGACGTCCGAACTCCCTCTACCGGAACCGCGGGGACGGCACCTTCGAGGACGTGACGGAGGCCGCCGGCGTCGGGGGTCCGCCGCCGACGGGCGATCCCGAGCGGCCAGCAGGCTCGGGCGGCGCGGCGTTCGCCGACGTCGACGCCGACGGTTGCGTCGACCTGTACGTCGGAGGCGCCGGCGCCGGTGAGGCGATCCTCTATCGAAACGATTGCGCTGGCCGCTTCACCGACGAGACCGCCGCCCGCGGTGCCTCGCTCCCCTCGACCACCGCCGAACTGGGGACGCAGGGCCACGGCGTCACGTTCGCGGACTACGACCGCGACGGGGACCTCGATCTTCTGACACTGCACTGGGATCCGGCGTTCCTCGGCGGCGAGGCATCGGTCTCGGCCTACCAGGCAGATCCCGATCCCGACTCCACGTGCGAGAAGGCTGCGGCCATCCGCCGCTTCGGTGGCGACAGGACGCCGGTGGCAGGCCCGAACCGCAGCCGCCTGTTCCGCAACGATGGCACCGGGCACTTCACGGACGTCACGGCAGAGGTCGGCTTGCGCCTCGATCAGATCGCGGCGTTCACCGGCGAGTTCGTCGACATGGACGGGGATGGGTGGCAGGACCTCCTGATCGCCGGCGACTTCTGCACCAGCGCGCTGTACCGGAACGTCGAGGGCACGAAGTTCGTGGACGTCACGGAGGCGAGCGGCGTCGGGACCGCGGAGAACGCCATGGGCGCCGTCGTCCGCGACGTGGACGGCGACGGCCGTCCCGACTGGTTCGTCACCTCGATCGCGCTCCGCACGCCGTCGGGCGAGTGCTTCACGCGGGCATCGAACTCGGGGTGCTCCGGCAACCGGCTCTACCTCAACACCGGGAACATGGTCCTCGAGGACGCCACCGACGAGTGGGGTCTCCGAGACGGCGCCTGGGGGTGGGGTGCGGCCATCGAGGACTTCGGCAACGACGGCCGGCTCCAGTTCGCACAGACCAACGGCTACCGGCAGAACGGATTGGCCTACGAGCTGTTCGAGTCCGACCGCACACGGTTCTGGGTGCCGACCGGCGATGGCCGCCGGCACGAGGACGGCGCCGAGCCGGCGGGGATCACCGACCGCGGCATCGGCCACGCCATGGTGCCCTTCGACTACGACCGCGACGGCGACCAGGACCTGTTGATCGCACACCACGGCGACCCTCCCACGCTGTACCGCAACGACAGCCCCGGAGATCGACGCTGGCTGACCGTGACGCTCGACGACCCGACGCGCCCTGGCAACCGTCAGGGGATCGGAGCCCGCGTGGCCGTGACCGCCGGCGCCACGACCACCGGCTGGATCAGCACCGGGGGGTCGTACGAGTCGCAGAAGCCGGCGTCACTCCACGTGGGGCTGGGCGACGACGGCCGCCCCGTTCGGGTCGAGGTGTGGTGGCCGGGTTCGGTGCAGCCGCAGGTGGTCGACTCGGTGGAACCCGACCAGGTGCTGACAGTGGTCCGATCCCCGAGCTGAGCGCCTCGGGACGCGTCGACCTCACGGGACCCGGAGCACGACCACCGCGACGTCGTCACGCGGGCGGCCGCCCTGGAAGTCCAGCACGTCCTCGAGGACGCCCTCGGCCAGCTCCTGTGTCGACGGGGCCCCACGCTCGATCGACCGGATCAGGCCCGCCTCGCCGAACCACGCGTCCCCTCGGCGGCCTTCGGTGACGCCGTCGGTGTAGAGCACGAGCGCGTCCCCCGAGCCGAGCCGGACCTCGGTGTCGGCCAGGTCGACCTCGTCGTAGAACCCGATCAGGGAGCCCGGCCGGCCGATCGGCGCCGCGTGTCCACCGGCGCGCTGCAGGATCGGCAGCGGATGGCCGCCGAGGCTGAGCGTGGCCTGCCACTCGCCCGTCGGCACCCGGCGCAGGCGCATCACGGCGACCGTGCAGAACCGGTCGACCCCCTGGACCATCAGGACCCGGTTGACCGTGTCCAGCACCCGCGAGGGCCGCTCGTGCTGCACCGCGGCGGCACGGATGGTGTGACGGGCCAGCATCGTGACGACGGCGGCCTGCACACCCTTGCCCTGCACGTCGCCGATGGCGACGACCCAGTCGTCCGACGCGAGCTGGAAGACGTCGTAGAAGTCACCGCCGATCTCGTCCCCGGCTCCCGCCGGACGGTAGATCGCCGCGAGGTCGAGCCCGTCGATCTCGGGAGGCGCCGGCGGCATCAGCGAGCGTTGGAGGGTGCGGGCGAGGAGGAGGGCTCTGGCCTCGGACTGCTCCGCCCGTTCCTTGGCCCGAAGCAGCTCACGCTCGTACTCGCGCCGCTCGGTCGCGTCGAAGATCGCCACCCTGACGACCCGCGGGGTGCCGTCGTCGTCGCTCTCCACCACCGCGTTGACCAGCGCGGGCAGCCGACGACCGTCGGCCGTCACGATGTCGAGCGCGATCTGCCGGGCATGGCCCTGCAGCTGCAGCATCGGCGCGTAGTGCGTCTCGTGGTAGATCCGCCCGCCCACGGTCAGCAGGTCGGCGAACCGCAGTCGGCCCACGAGGTCGTCCCGGGCGCGCCCGGTCCAGGTCAGGAACGTCTGATTGACCTTGACGATCGTCCCGTCGGGGCTCGTGGAGAGGTACCCGCACGGGGCACGCTCGTAGAGCGCCTCGGCATCGTCGTGGAGGAGCGCCCCGTCGACGTCCTCGAGGCGGCGCGCGTCGTCCTCGTCAGCCGGCGACAGCGTCGCCTCCGTCGACGAACGCAGCGATCGCGTCCGCCGTCTGGTCCGGTGCGCTGAGGTTGGGGCAGTGGCCTGTCGCGTCGAGCAGCGCGAACCGGGCTGCCGGGAGCGCATCGCGCACGTACTCGCCCACCTCGACGGGAGCGATCGCATCGTTGCGGCACTGGATCACGAGGCTGGGCGTCGTCACCCGACCCAGGTCGGCCCGGTTGTCGGAGAGGAACGTGACACGGGCGAAGCGACGGGCGATCTCCGGATCGGTCCGGCAGAAGCTGGCGGTCAGCTCCTCGCCCAGCTCGGGGCGATCGGGGTTGCCCATGATGACCGGCGCCATCGCCGTCGACCATCCGAGGTAGTTGCTCTCCAGCGAGTCGAGCAGCTCCGAGATGTCGGCCTCACCGAAGCCACCGACGTAGCCGTCGTCGTCGAGGTAGCGCGGCGACGGCCCGACGAGGACCAGCTTGTCGAAGCGGGCCGGTTCCTCGATGGCCGCCAGGGCTCCGATCATCGCCGACACCGAGTGCCCGACGAACACGACGTCCTCCAGCTCGAGCTCGCGGCACAGGTCGAGGACGTCCTCCGCGTAGCCCGCCAGCGAGCCGTGCCGCACGGGGTCGTACGCGGAGAGGTCGGAGCCGCCGGCGCCCACGTGGTCGAAGCAGACCACCCGGAACCGGTCCTCGAAGCGCGGGGCGACGTACCGCCACATGTTCTGATCGCAGCCGAACCCGTGGGCGAACACCATCGGCTGGCCGTCGGGCGCACCCGTGATCGTGACGTTGTGCCGCTCCCGAGCGCCCATCGGGTCGAGGCTATCGGCCGTGCGCCGCGACGATCCGTGACGCCGGGCTTGCCCGGCCTCGTAGGCTGACGCCCCATGTTGGTCGCCATCACCGGAGGCACCGGGTTCGTCGGGTCGCACACCGTCGCGCAGGCCCGAGCTGCCGGGCATCAGGTGCGCATGTTGATCCGCAGCCCTGAGAAGGCGGCTCGGATGCTGGCGATGTTCGAGCTCACCGGCGACGAGGGCATCGAGCTGGTCACCGCGGATCTTGACGACCGAGCGGCGATGGCGGCGGGCCTCGACGGCTGCGACGCGGTCGTCCACGTGGCGTCGCTCTTCTCCCTCGACCCGCGCGACGGCGCGGAGATGAACCGTCTCAACCCGGCGGCCGTCGACACGATCATCACCGAGGCCACCGCCCGGGGCCTCGACCCCATCATCGACGTGTCCACCCTGGGCGTGTACCAGCCCCCGCCCGCGGACTTCGTCACCGCCGACCTGCCACCCACGGCGGGTTGCGGTCCGTACACCCGGTCGAAGATCGCCGCCGAGCACATCGCACGGCGCGCCCAGGACGACGGCGCGCCGGTGGTCACCATCTACCCGGGCGGGATCTTCGGACCCCGCGATCCGAACCCGGGGCTCTCCGACTCGGTCGCCGTGGTCCGGGACATCATGCGGTGGCGGCTCCCGTCGATCCCGCGCGGAGCATTCATGCCGTTCGTCGACGTGCGCGACGTCGCCGCGTTGTGCGTCGGGGCACTCGAGCCCGGCCGCGGACCTCGGCGCTATCTGCTCGCCGGCCACCAGACCGAGCTCCGCGGCATCGTGCGGATCGCGATGGAGCTCACCGGTCGTCGCCTTCCGCTGCTCCCCGCGCCGCGGCCGCTGCTCATGGCCTCGGGCAGGGTGGCCGATGCGCTGGCCGTGCGCCTCGACCGCTCCCTGCCGGTGTCGGCGGAGACCGTCGACCTGATGGCCGTCGGGCTCGACCATCCCCACGTCGTGTACGACGGGAGCGCGGCGCTGCGGGACTACGGCCTGCCGGCCTACGACACACGCACGACGCTGATCGACACCCTGCTGTGGCTGGTCGAAGCGGGGCACCTCGCCCCGAAGCACATCGGCCGGCTCGCCGAGCAGCTCAGGCCGTCGGGATCCACACCACGCTGATCTGCGTGATCGACACGTCGCTCTTCTCGAGCGGCACCTCCACGGTCTCCACCGCAGCAGCGGCGTCGTCCCACTGCGCGACGATCTCGGCGAGCTCGTCCGCCAACTGGTCCTCGAGCTGCTGGAGGTCACCGGCCTTCGTCTCGAGGCGCGCGACTGCCTGGTCCACGCGGTTCCCCGCCCGGCTCGCCCGCGCCGTCCCCGACGCCACCCTGCCCGCAGCGTTCGTGATCGACCGTGCGCTCCGACGCCCGCCGAAGAGCGCCCCGAGGACGCTGCCGGCCCCGGACAGCAGATCGCTGGTCCGCGAGGCGGCCGCCTCCTCCCGGAGGTGCTGCGCCCGCTGCTCCGCGTCGGCGATCTGGTCCCGGATCCGATCGATACGGGGTGCCAGCCGGGCCCGGAGCTTGTCCGCCTCCGCATCCGCTGCAGCGTCGGCAGCTGCCTGGCACCGCACGGCGAACTCCTCCGCCGACTCTCCCGGGCGGCTCGCCAGCTTCAGCCCCCGGTTCACGGACGTGCTCAACGTCCGACCACGCACCAGGTGGTCCTTCACCGCGGTGGTCAGCGAGGTGAACCACTTCGTGGAGCCGATCGGAGCGTCGGGCACGACGTAGACCGCCCCCTCGGGCACCGTCGACGCGAGGTCGCGGTCGTCGTAGTCCACCGTCGTGACCGCCGCCGGGTCGGGGGATGCGGTCAGCGGATGGAGCACCGCCTCCCACTCCTCGGTGTGCCGGAGGTCGAGCTTGGTGTCGTCGTAGAGCAGCGCACAGCGAAGGGCGATCGCCGCCTCGAGCCGGCGGCCGCCCGGCACCGCGCCGACCGTCGCCGCCCATGGTGCGGCGGGATCGAGGTACCGCACCGCGACGCCATCGGCGACCTGCGGCATCGCCATCGCCGCGTCGTCGGCCAGCACCGAGCCGCCACCGGTGGGCGACGCCATCGGTGTCGAGGCAGCAGTCGGCGCCGATGCCGGCGCGACGCCGGTGTCGTCGAGCGCGAGCGGCGACGCCGGGTCGCCCCCGCCGGGTTGCCCGGGAAGCCTCCGCAGCTGCTCCTTCGACAGCGGTCCGGTCAGGTAGGACATCGCCCATCGCACGCCGAAGGTGCGAGGTGCCGACCCGCCCGTGCTGTGCAGCAGGAACTCCCGCTTGGACAGCGCCGAGATGGTGGTGCCGAGCCGGGCGGTGTCGACGCCCCCCGACGCGGCGTCGAGCCCCTCCATGAGGCGCTGCTTGTCCCGCTCCGTCTGGAGCCGCCCGATCATCCACGTCCCTGCGTTCGAGATCGCCTTGTAGTCGAGGTCCACCGGGTTCTGCGTCGAGAGCACGACCCCGACGCCGAAGGCGCGGGCCTGCTTGAACAGGGTGAGGATCGGCTTCTTCGACGGCGGCGTCGCAGTGGGCGGGACGAACCCGAACACCTCGTCCATGTAAACGAGCACCCGGAGGTCGGTGGAGCCCGACTGCGTTCGCATCCACGTGACCAGCTTCGACAGGACGCGGGTCACGACCATCTGCCGCTCCTCGTCCGACAGGTGGGCGAGGTAGACGATGGCAGCCTGCGCCCGACCGTCCGGCGTCCACAGCATCCGTTCGATGTCGAGGCGCTGCCCGCTCCCCCACGCCGCGAAGGAGGGCGAGGCCAGCAAGCCGTTGAGCCGGAGCGACAACGCCACGCGGTCCTGACGTGGGAAGAACGTGTCGAGGTCGATGACGCCCAGCCGGCGCATCGGCGGATCCTGGATCCGGAGGAGGAGCGTGCCGAGATCCAGCGTCTCGCCGGCGGACCAGGCCGACTCGATCAGGTTGGCCATCAGCACGTGCTCACGACCCGACATCGGGTCCGAGGTGACGTCGACCAGACCGAGCAGGCCCTGCACGAGCGACTCGACCTCGTCACGGAGCGCCTCGGCGTCGACGGCGCCAGCCGGCGGGGCCAGCGAGCCGATCACGTCGAGTGGGACGCCCGCGGTCGAACCGGGCGTGTACACCGTCATCGGGTGCTGGGCCCGGAGCGCACCGATCTCACTGCGCTCGATGCCCCATCCCGCCAGGCCCTCGGACCAGGTCCGGGCGACCGCCTCGGGGTCCTCGCCGGCGGGCACCCACGGTGCGAAGTCGCCAGGAGCGAGGTCGGGGAACGACAGCAGGAGGTTCCCCATGTCGCCCTTGGGGTCGAGCACCAGGGTGGGGATGCCCTGGGCGAGCGCCTCCTCGAGGAGCACCACGCCCAGGCCGGTCTTCCCCGAGCCGGTCATCCCGACGATGACGCCGTGGGTGGTCAGGTCGGCGGGGTCCAGGCCCAGTGCCTCACCGGTCCGCTCGTGCGTGGCGGGATCGGTCAGCCCACCTGCGTACAGCCCGGTCGGTCGCGTCATGCTGGTCCTTCCCTCGACGAGGGGGCCAGCCTGCCACGAGGTGCGGGTCGCCTGCGGCGGGACCTACGCGACGCAGGTGGTCACGCGGACGGTGGTGGCGTCCAGGGCCTGGACCTGCGCGTCGGGGCGACCGCCGGCCCAGGTGGTGAGCTCGGAGCCGAGCGCAGACGCCTGCGCCGCCGTGTCCATCCGGGTGTCGAGCCGCAGGCAGTCCTCCGTGCCGTTCTCCCAGGTCACGTACGCATCGCCGGCCCAACCCTGGGTGACCGGGTCCACCGAGTCGAGCGCCACCCCGTTGCGGAGCAGCAGCGTGAGGAGGAACTGACCCCAGGTGCCCGACTCGACGACGGTGCCCTCGGCGGGTGGGGTGGTGACCGGCACGGCAGGTTCGTTCGCCTGGTACCTGGCGGTGTCGAACGCCTGCTCGGCCGTCGCCGGGTACCGGGTCAGCGTCTCGTCGACGCCGGCCGGCACCCCACCGATCGCCGCCATCTGGGCGCTGAAGGTGGCGCCCCGGAGATACGGCGCCTGGGTGAACACCAGGAGAGCGAGGGGCACGGTCAGGAGCGCCGGATCGCTGCCGGCCTGCAACTGCTCGGCGATGTCCTGCGCCTGCTCGATCGCCGACATGTTGGCGTAGTACGCCTGCTGCACACGGACCGCCGAGCCCTCGATCGCGACGAGCGAGGCGAACCGGGCCTCGCTGAGGAACGTGCTCCCGGGCTGGGCGTCGAGGTCGTGGATCTGGTCGTCGAGCGCATGGGTCAGCTCGTGGGCGATGACCTCCCGCCGGTACGGGGTGAGGTCGGTCCCGCGGACCTTCAGGACACCGGTGGCGGGGTCGTAGTAGCCGACCACCGCGCCCCCGAAGGCGATCTGGTACTTCTCCCACAGGTCGTCACCAGGTGCCATCCACCCGGTGGCCCGGAAGGTCGTGTCGGCAGCGCGGACTTCGGGCTCGGCGGACGCGAGCTGCGCCAGCACGTCCGCCCGGAACGTGGCGTCGTCGAGGAACTGCACCACCGGCGGCGTCGTGAACTCGTGGCCGCGGACCAGCTCCACGAAGGCGACGATCTGGTCGACCTGCTGCTGCGGCGTCAGCGTCGGCGGCGGGGTGCACCCGGCCACCACGATCGCCGCGACGACCAACCCGACGATCCAGCCCCTGTGTGATGTCCCCATGGCGCAACGCTAGACCGCTCCCTCCCGTTCTGTGGGGGGGGGGGGGGGGG
>JAEZFI010000042.1 GCA_023437745.1 Actinomycetes bacterium | reverse complement strand
CCCCCCCCCCCCCCCCCCCCCCCCACACCCAGGGAAGTGGGGGTCAGGCCGACGGCAGGTGGACCGTCCCGTCGGGGTCGAGGCGCCACGCCGGGTTGTGGGCGACCTCCCAGGGATGGCCGTCGGGGTCGACGAAGGCGCCGGAGTACCCGCCCCACTCGGTCGGTGCGCCACCCCGGGCGATGGTGGCGCCGGCGGCCCGGGCGGTCTCGAGCACCGCGTCGACCTCGGTCGGTGACCCCACGTTGTGGGCGAGGGTGACGCCGCCCCAACCGCCCGTGTCGCGCACGCCGCTGTCGGCGGCGAGGAGCTCACGGCTCCACAGGGCCACGACCAGCCCGCCGGCCTGGAAGAAGACGACCTCGCCGTCGGGCGAGGTGCCGCTCCAGCCGAGTGCTTCGTAGAACTGGCGGCTCCGTGCGACGTCCGAGACGCCGAGGGTGATCAGTGAGACACGTGGTTCCATCGGTGCAGCCTCGCAGATCCCCAGGCGATGGGGTTCGGCCCCGACCGCAGTCGTACGCTGTACGGCCATGCGGCAGCTCCCCGTCCTGGACCCCGCCGCACCCCCGCCCAATCGGCGGGCATGGCTGATCACGTGGGTGGTGCTCGGCGGCGCGTTCTGCGTGAGCTTCACGATCACGATCCTGTCGGTCAGCCGCCCGGCGATCGCGAAGGACCTCGACGCCGACCCGTCGCTGCTCGTCTGGCTGATCTCCGGCCCGACCATCGCCATGGCCCTGAGCTCCACGATGTGGGGGAAGCTCGGCGACCTCTACGGGCACCGCCGCACCTACCTCGTCGGGATGGCGGGGGCGACAGCGTTCGCGCTCGCGTCGGCTGCCGCGTGGGACGGCGGGTCGCTGATCGCGTTCCGGGTCCTGGGCGCGCTGATGGGTGCAGCGAGCGGCCCCGCCTCCATGGCGATCATCAACCTGGTGTTCCCGCCGGAGCGCCGCTCGGGCGCCCTGGGCTACTGGTCGCTGGTGGTGGCCGGCGGACCGGTGATCGGCCTCGTGGCCGGCGGACCGCTGGTGGACGCCTTCGGCTGGAGGATGATCTTCCTCCTGCAGACCCCGCTGCTGCTGGCCGCCGTCGTGATCGCGTGGCAGGTGCTGCCCCGCACGCCGCCGAGGGTCGGCGTGCCGATCGACGTGCCCGGACAGGCGACGCTCGCGCTGTCCCTCCTCACGCTGCTGCTGGGCATCGACCGCGGTCGCCCGCTGGGCTGGACGCACCCGCTGGTGGCGGGGCTCTTCGCCACGGCGCTGGCGTCGATGGTGCTGTTCGTGTGGATCGAGCGGCGCTCGGCGAACCCCGTGGTGCCGCTCCACTACTTCTCGCGGCGCACCTTCAGCCTGCCGATCGCCATCCAGTTCTTCACGAACTTCGGCTACATGGGCGGGTTCATCCTCGCCCCGAAGCTGCTCGACGAGGTGCGGGGGCTGTCCGCCGGGCAGATCAGCCTGCTGCTGATCCCTCGGCCGCTCATCTTCGCCGTGTCGGGACCCCTGGCGGGCCGGATGGTGCCGCGCATCGGCGTCCGCGCCTTCGCCATCCTGGGCGTCGCGTGCATGACCGTGTCGCTCGGGATCCTCGCCGCCGTGTCGCACGATCCGAAGACGGTGTTCGTGGTGGGGGCCATCGCGATCAGCGGCCTCGGGATGGGCAGCGCCCAGCCTGCGATCGCCACGTCGGTGGCCAACTCGGTCGACGCCGAGGACCTTGGCATCGCCGGAGCGACGCAGCAGCTCGCGAGCCAGGTCGGCTCGTCGATCGGCATGAACCTGCTCGACTCGATCCAGGTCGCCCGGGTCGGTGCCGCCGGCGTGGCGGGCAGCTTCGGGCAGGCGTACGCCGCGGGCGCGGCCATCAGCGCGATCGGCATGGCGCTGGCGCTCGGGCTTCGCGGGCGGCGCCACGTCGAGGCGTCCACCCCGGACGCGACGAGCGGGGCGCCGCAGCGCCCCGCCCCTCGAGTGGACCTCGACTCGGCGGCAGAGCTGCCGTAGGTCGCGCCGACGCTCCCCGGGGGATCAGTCGGCGGTGATCTCCTTGATCTTCTCCGCGACCGCGATGGCGGCCGGATCCTGCGCGCCACCGTTGGCGATCGCCATCATCTTGGTCATGTCGCCCTGGACCTTGATCTTGCCGGCCATGAAGGCCTGCATCCCGGCCTGCGGGTTGCCGTCGACCATGATCGCCTTCGCCGTCGCGTAGTCGACGGTGACCGTGAGGTCGGGGTTCTCGAGCTCGCCGAGGTCCATCACGGTCTCGCCGGCCGAGGTGTCCATGTAGGCCTTGACGTCCTCGTCGCCGAAGGGGACCTCGGTGATGATCTGGTTCATCCGGACCGAGTGGGCCGGGGCAGGGGCGTCACCGGCGTGCTCGTCGCGGATCGCCTTCGCTGCGGCAACCCACTCAGGGGTCAGGAACTGGTACTTCTCCATGATGCGCGTGGTCCTTGCTGGTCTGTCCGGAGTGCCCGGATGGTTGCTTCCTTCGCCGTGGGCGCGCTGAACCTCCGCCCCCCGGCGGACGCAGCTGCGTCCGTGGTCGGGCAGACTAGCGGCGTGGAAACGCCAGCAACCGACATCATCCCCGGGGCCGAGGCCCAGTCATGGGCGGGCGGCGCCGATGGCGTCCTCGTCCTCCACGGCTTCACCGGCTCGCCCCATTCGGTGCGCCCGTGGGCCGAGGCGATCGCCGCCGAGGGCTACACCGTCGAGCTCCCGTTGCTCCCCGGGCACGGCACGTCGCTCCAGGACATGATGACCACCAGCTGGGCCGACTGGTCGTCCGCCGCGGACGCCGCCTACCTGGACTTGGCGGCCCGCTGCGAGCGCGTCGCGGTCGCCGGCCTGTCGATGGGCGGGACGTTGGCGACCTGGCTCGCCGCGGAGCACCCCGAGATCGTCGGCCTCGCACTCGTGAACCCGGCCGTGAAGCCGCAGACCGGGCTGGCCGAGTTCCTCCTCCCGATGATCGAGGCGGGCGAGACGCTGATCGACGCCATCGGCTCGGACATCGCGAAGGAAGGCGTCGTCGAGCTGGCCTACCCGGGCACGCCGCTCATCCCGCTCGCGTCGCTCGGCGAGGCGATCGACGAGCTCCAGCCCCGGCTGCCGTCGGTGCGCCAGCCCGTCCTGCTGCTGACGTCGCCCCAGGACCACGTGGTCCCGCCGGCCTCCAGCGACCACCTCGCGGAGCTCGTCGCCGGACCGGTCGAGCGGGTGACCCTCGAGCGCAGCTACCACGTGGCGACCCTAGACCACGACGCCGACCTCATCGCCGAGCGCACGATCGAGTTCCTCGCCAAGCGCTTCGTGTAGCGAGACCCCGCGTTCCGCGGGACCAGATCGACCCTTCGCGCGGCCGAAGTGGTCGATCCAGCCCCGCGAACGTGGGTGGCAGAAATGGCGGGTGGCGGTGGGCCGTAGCATGTCGGCCGTATGCCCGATCACATCTCCCGTGACGACGTCGCCCACGTGGCGCGGCTCGCCCGCCTCGATCATCGGGAGGAGGAACTCGGCCAGCCCGGTCTGCGGCTTCACGGCCGGGTTCACGAGTGCGA
>JAEZFI010000031.1 GCA_023437745.1 Actinomycetes bacterium | reverse complement strand
GTACGGGCCGGGGGGGGGGGGCGGGGCCCCCCCGCCTCGCGGAGAACCAGAGCCCAGACGGCTCAGAAGTCCATGTCACCCATGCCACCGCCGGCACCGCCGGCAGCAGCCTTCTCCGGGGCGTCGGTGATGACGGCCTCGGTGGTGAGGAACAGGGCGGCGATCGACGCAGCGTTCTGCAGCGCCGAGCGGGTCACCTTGGCGGCGTCGATGATGCCGGCCGCCACGAGGTCCTCGTAGTCACCGGTGGCGGCGTTGAGGCCCTCGCTGGGCGAGGTCAGCGCACGCACCTTGTTGACGACGACCCCACCCTCGAGACCGGCGTTCTCGGCGATCTGCTTGAGCGGGCCCTCGAGGGACTTGAGCACGATGCGGATGCCGGTGGCCTCCTCGGCGTCGCCCGCCTTGTCGAGCAGGTCCTGCACACCCTTCTGGGCACGGAGCAGGGTGACGCCACCACCGGCGACGACACCTTCCTCGATGGCTGCCTTCGTGGTGGAGACCGCGTCCTCGATGCGGTGCTTCTTCTCCTTGAGCTCCACCTCGGTGGCGGCGCCGACCTTGAGGACCGCCACACCGCCGGACAGCTTGGCGAGGCGCTCCTGGAGCTTCTCGCGGTCGTAGTCGGAGTCGGTGTTCTCGATCTCGGCCTTGATCTGGGCGATGCGGCCGTCGATGTCGTCCTTGGCGCCCTTGCCCGAGACGATGGTCGTCTCGTCCTTGGTCACGACGACCTTGTCGGCCTCGCCGAGGAGCGTGAGGTCCACGTTCTCGAGCTTCAGGCCGACCTCTTCGCTGATGACCTGGCCACCGGTGAGGATCGCCATGTCGGCGAGCATCGCCTTGCGGCGCTCACCGAAGCCCGGGGCCTTGACGGCGACCGAGTTGAAGGTGCCGCGGATTTTGTTGACGACGAGGGTGGCGAGGGCTTCGCCCTCGATGTCCTCGGCGACGATCACGAGCGGGCGACCCGACTGCATGACCTTCTCGAGCACCGGCACGAGGTCGCGCACGGCGGTGATCTTCGACGACACGAAGATGATGTACGGGTTGTCGAGCACGGCTTCCATGCGCTCGGTGTCCGTCACCATGTACGGCGAGATGTAGCCCTTGTCGAAGCGCATGCCCTCGGCGAACTCGAGCTCGATGCCGAAGGTGTTCGACTCCTCGACGGTGATGACGCCGTCCTTGCCGACCTTGTCGATCGCGTCGGCGATGGTCTCGCCGATCTCGCGGTCGGCCGAGGAGATCCCGGCGACCTGGGCGATCTGCTCCTTGGAGTCGACCTCGATCGACACCTCACGGATGGTCGAGACGGCGGCCTCGACGGCCTGCTCGATGCCGCGCTTGATGGCGATCGGGTTGGCGCCGGCGGCGAGGTTGCGGAGGCCCTCGCGCACGAGGGTCCAGGCGAGGACCGTGGCGGTGGTGGTGCCGTCACCGGCGACGTCGTCGGTCTTCTTGGCGACCTCCTTGACGAGGTTGGCGCCGATGTTCTCGAGGGGATCCTCGAGCTCGATCTCCTTGGCGATGGAGACGCCGTCGTTGGTGATGGTGGGCGCACCCCACTTCTTCGACAGCACGACGTTGCGGCCCTTCGGGCCGAGCGTGACGCGCACGGCGTCGGCGAGCTGGTTCATGCCGGACTCGAGCTTGCGCCGTGCGTCTTCTTCGAACGTGATGACCTTTGGCATTGAGTCACTTCCTGGTCAGCGCCCGAGGGGGCGGCCTGTTGTCTGACCCGCAGCGATCCGTGCCGGCTCGACGAGCTGGCACTCGCGCCTCGCGAGTGCTGGCAGTTTTAGCACTCGGTGAGGTCGAGTGCTAAGCGCGGGGCGGATTCCTCGGCACGGGGTCGCCTCCTTAGGCTGTGGCGACTCCCCGATCGCAGGCCCCACGTTGACCGTCACCTCCCACGCCCCGGCCCGCCCGGGGATCAGCTACCAGCCGGCCCTCGACGGGCTGCGGGGCCTCGCGCTCCTCGCGATCGCGGTCTACCACTCCGGCGTGGGATGGGCGCCCGGCGCGTTCCTGAGCGTCTCCACCTTCTTCACCCTGTCCGGGTTCCTCATCACGTCCCTCCTCATCCGGGAGCACGAGGTGACCGGGGGCATCTCGCTGCGGGACTTCTGGACCAGGCGCCTCCGCCGCCTCATGCCGGCGGCGCTGGCCACGATCGCGCTCATCGTCCTCGCGGCGATCGCCCTGGGCGACAGCGCGCAGCTGAGCCGGCTCCGAGGCGACGGCATCGCGTCGCTGACGTACGTCGCCAACTGGCACTTCATCGTCGCCGGTGACTCCTACGCGGCGATCTTCTCGAGCCCTTCCCCGTTCACGCACTTCTGGACGCTGGCGATCGAGGAGCAGTTCTACGTGCTCTTCCCGCTGGTCGTGGCGGGGCTGCTCGCGTGGGGCCGGGGCTCGCGACGGGTCCTCGCCGGCGCCTTCGCCGTGCTCGCGGTGGCGTCGATCGCCTGGTCGTCGCACCTCGCGGGCAGCGGGGCGCGCATCGACCGGATGTACTTCGGCACCGACACCCGTCTCGCCGAGCTGCTCGCGGGTGGCCTGCTCGCCCTGTGGTGGCTGGGTCGGCCCGCGCCCCGCGGCGTCGCCCGATCGAGGCTCCGCGGCGTGTCGTCACTGGCCCTCGTGGCAGTGGTCGTGCTCTGGCTCGTCGCCGACCGCGAGGCGGGCTACTGGTACCGCGGCGGGCTGTCGCTCTATGCGCTGCTCACGGTGCTCGTCATGCTCGGCGCCGTCCAGAGGCGGGGGCCCGTGCGATCCCTGCTCTCGGTCCGTCCGCTCGTGTGGGTGGGCAAGGTCTCGTACGCGGGGTACCTCGTCCACTGGCCGATCCTGGTCTGGCTGCAGCAGCACACCGGGCTCGCCGCCCCGGCGCGCCTGGCGATCGGGCTCACCGCCTCCTTCATCGTCGCCGGCCTGTCGCAGCGGTTCATCGAGCGGCCGATCCGCACGAGCAGCTGGACGGCTCGGACGACGGGCGTGTTCGCCGGGACGGGCGTGGCGGTGGTGCTCGCCCTGGTGGTGCTCGTCACCGCCGTCGTGTCCACCGACGGCCCCGCCATCGACTTCGAGGCGGCGGCCGCCCGGCGCGCCGAGGTGATGGAGGCGGTCGGCAAGGGCGCGCAGACCAACGCGGCAGCACCGCGCGTCGCGACGTTCGGCGACTCGACGGCGTTCATGACCGGCACGGGCCTGGCCGACTGGGGGTTCGACCACCTCGACCAGTGGACCCCGGCGGGCGGCATCTCGGGCATCGGGTGCGGGCTCCTGACGAACGTGACGCGGATGACGAAGGGCGAGTCGCTCGACGACCCCGCCGAGTGCGCCACGTGGAAGGCCGACTGGGTCGCCGACGCGGAGCAGCAGCACCCCGACGTGAGCGTGCTGCAGCTGGGGCCGTGGGAGGTCGTCGACCAGCAGCTCGGCCGCAAGGGCCCGTACCGCACCATCGGGAAGGACCCCGAGCTGGACCAGGCGATCCGCACGGAGCTCCGCAACGCGGTCGACCTGCTGCTGGTGCACTCCAAGCTGGTCGTGCTGCTGGCGAGCCCGGACATCGACGTCGGACGGGTCGACGGCCGGTCGCCCGCCGAGGCCTTCCCCGAGTCGGAGCCCGCCCGCATGGAGCTGTTCCGGACGATGCTCCGCGACGTCGCGGCGACGGACGACCGCATCGTCGTCCTCGACCTCGCGGGGTGGCTCGCCGACCACCCCGACGAGCGTTCGCTCCGCCCTGACGGGGTGCACTTCACCAACGACACGGCACGCACCGTCGCCGAGTGGTTGGGCCCGCAGATCCTCTCCCTCTACCGGACCTGACCTCGGTCGGCGTCGCCGGCCGCCGGTCCCACCAACCGGTCCGAGCAGCCGGCCCACGGCGTCGGTATCGTCTTGACCGATCGGTCAAGTTCAGCCGGGGCAGGCGTTCCGTGAGGAGGTGGGTCGCATGGAGGTCGTGATCGTCGGAGCCGGTGTGGCCGGCCTGGCCAGCGCGCTCGAGCTGTCGCGCCACGGCCACCACGTCACGATCGTCGAGCGCGACGCGACCCCGTTGCCCGAGGACGCCGCCGGGGCCTTCGCCTGGGACCGCCGTGGCGCTCCCCAGGTGCGGCACTCCCATGCCTTCCTCGCCCGCCTGCGGAACCTGCTGCGCGACCACCACCCCGACGTCCTCGACGCGCTCTACGCGGCGGGCGCCACGGACATGGACTTCATCGCGACGCTGCCCGAGGGCATGGATCGCACGCCGATGGACGGCGACGCCGACCTGATCGCCCTGGCCTGCCGCCGGACCACCTTCGAGTGGGTCCTGCGCCGGACCGTCCTCGCCGACCCGAACGTCGCGCTCCACGACGACGTCGCCGTCACCGGGGTCGTGGGCCAAGCGGCGGCGCAGGGTTCACCGGCGGTCGTGCGGGGAGTGGCACTGGCCGACGGCAGCGAGCTCCGTGCCGACCTCGTCGTCGAGGCCGGAGGGCGGCGGGCGAACGTCCCGGCGCTCCTCGCCCCGCTCGGCGTGACCATCGACGAGCACGAGGAGGACACGGGCATCATCTACACGTCCCGGTTCTTCGAGCTGCTCGACGGGCAGGCGTACCCCGAGCAGGTCGGCCCGATCGGCGGCGACCTCGGCTACCTCAAGTACGGGGTGTTCCCGGGGGACAACCGCACCTTCTCCATCACGTTCGCCACCGCGGTCGACGACGACGAGCTGCGGCACCACCTGCTCGACCCCGAGATGTTCCTCCTCGCCGCCGCGCAGGTGCCCGCCACCGCCTCGTACGTGGACGGGCGCGCCGTGCCCATCACCGAGGTGAACGTGATGGCGCGGCTGCTGAACCGGCGCCGGACCTTCGTGGACGAGGACGGTCGGCCGCTGGTCGAGGGGTTCGTCGCCGTCGGCGACGCCCACACCTGCACGAACCCGCTCTACGGCCGCGGGTGCAGCCTGTCGATGGTCCAGGCGCACCTGCTCGGGGCCGCGGCGGACGCCCACCCGTCCGACCCGGGTGCCCTCGGCGCCGCCTACGAGGCGGCCAGCCGGGACGAGATCCTCCCCTGGTACCGGGCGTCGGTCACTCAGGACGCCTCGAACCGGAAGGAGGCCGCGCGCCTGCGACAGGCCACGCAGGCGGCCCCGGACGACGGCGCCGAGGAGGACCCGATGCGGGCGCTGCTCCGCGACGGCCTCCTGCCCGCGCTGCGGGTGGACCCCGTCGTGCTGCGGGCCTTCCTGCGGATGTTCAACCTGCTCGAGGCGCCCGATCACCTGATGACGAACTGGGACGTGATCGGCCGTGTGATGAAGGTGTACCAGGACCGCGACGAGCGGCCGCCCGAGCCGAGCCTCGGCCCCGACCGCGCGGGTCTGCTGGCAGCGATCGCCTGATCGCGCCCCACCCGTGGCCGTTCTGTCGCGTACAGCGTGACGCCGGCGTCACGCCCTACGCGACAGAACGAGGTGGTCAGCCTCCGGCGACGGCGGGGATGATCGAGACGGTCTGACCGTCGGCCACGGGCGTGCCGAGGCCGTCCATGAAGCGGACGTCGTCGTCGGCCACGAAGACGTTGACGAACCGGCGGAGTGCGCCGTCCTCGTCGATGAGACGATCCTTGAACCCGGGGTGCGCTGCATCGAGCGCCTCGAGCACCTCCCCCACGGTCGAGCCCTCGACCGAGACCTCGGACGCGCCGCCGGTCAGCGTGCGCAGCGTGGTGGGGATGCGGATGGGAACGCTCATGGATCACCTCGTGGTCGAACGGCCGGGATCGTAGAACACCGGCGGCGTCGGTTCTCATCCCAGGGGCCCTTCGTGGGCTCGAGCCGGGGCCTCGCCGACGGAATAGCGCGACGCACCCGGTAGGTTGCAGCCACGTGAGCCGAGGTGCGAAACCACGGCGGCAAGGTGACTCATGCACTCCGGAGCGCTGACCGACCTCGACGAGGATGTCCTGCTCCCGGCGACCCGCCGGTCGTTCCACCACGCCGACGCGACCATCGAGGAGCTCTGCGACGCCAAGGCCGGACGGAGCATCTCGGTGTGCCTCCCCGCCCGCAACGAGGCCGCCACCGTCGGCTTCATCGTCGAGACGCTCCACCGGCGCCTGGTCGAGGACCACCCGCTGGTGGACGAGATCGTGGTGATCGACGACCACTCGTCCGACGGCACGGCCGCCGTGGCCGCCGCCGCCGGGGCTCGAGTGGTCTCGGCGCGGGCCGTCCTCCCCGACCACGGGGAGGGGCACGGCAAGGGCGAGGTGCTGTGGAAGTCGCTCTTCGTCTCCGAGGGCGACCTGGTGGTGTGGTGCGACGCCGACATCCGCGAGTTCGACGAGCGCTTCGTGGTGGGGGTGGCCGCGCCACTGGTGCTCGACCCCACGGTGACGTTCTCGAAGGGCTGGTACCGGCGTGAGGAGCACGACGGCGTCGGGGGCGGCCGGGTCACCGAGCTGGTCGCCCGCCCGCTGCTCTCGATGTTCTTCCCGGCGCTGTGCCGCATCCGCCAGCCGCTGTCGGGCGAGTACGGCGGACGGCGCGACGTCCTCGAGCAGCTGCCGTTCGTCGAGGGCTACGGCGTGGACATCGGCCTGTTGATCGACGTGGCGGCGCGGTACGGCATCGACTCGATCGCGCAGGTGGACCTCGACGTGCGCCACCACCGCAACCGCCCCCTGTCGGAGCTCTCACCGCAGGCGATGGCCGTCGCCGGCACGATCCTGCACAAGGCGCAGCCCGGGCTGGTCGACCCCGACACGCCCCTCCTCCTGCCCGACGGGAACGGCGTCCCGGTCGAGGTGCGCGAGCGCCCGCCCCTGTCCGAGCTCGCCGACCACCCCCGCTTCGTCGGGTAGCCCGCCCGTTCTGTTCCAGGGAGAGCAGCGCCCGCGCTGCTCTGGCTGGAACAGAACGGGAGCGGCCGGGGTCGGTCAGCCGGCCCAGACGGGCGGGCGACGGTCCGCCCACGGCAGGGCCGCTTCGAACTGCGCAGCAAGGCCGAGGACGACGTCGTCCCGGGCCGGAGCGCCGACGAGCTGGACGCCGATCGGCAGGCCCGCGTGCTCGGCGAGCGGCAGCGATGCCGCCGGCTGACCCGTGATGTTGAAGGGGATGCAGAACGCCACCAGGGAGGCCGACCGCATGACGCCGGCGGTCGGGTCGTCCTCCGCCGGTCCGAACTGGCCGAGTGTCGGTGGCAGCTCGCCCACGGTCGGCGTCAGCAGCACGTCGTGGTCACCCCACCACGACATGACCCGGCGGCTGAGCGAGCGCAGCCCCTCCATCGACCGGGCGTAGGTCAGCGCGTCGATGGCACGGCCCACCTCCCCCAGCGCCCAAGTGTGGGCTTCCAGAGTGTCGGCCGTCGGGGCCACGCCGGTCCAGTCCTCGAACTGGGCCAGCGACTGCGCGACCCAGACGGCGAACACCGAGAGGAAGTGGCCGGTCATCTCCTGCACCAGCTCGGCGTCGCCCGACGGCAGATCCGTGGCCTCCTCGACCTGGTGGCCCATCTCGGCCGCGGCCTCCGCGGCCGAGCGCACGGCGGCGGCGATCGCCGGGTCGACGGCCGACCCGTCGCCCGCCACCGTCGACCAACCGATCCGGAGGCGTCGATCCGACCGGCCCAGCTCCTCGACGTAGGGGCGCTCCGGGCGCGGGGCCCAGTAGGGGTCACCGAGCAGCGGGCCCTCGACGGCGTCGAGGATCGCCGCGCAGTCCCGCACCGATCGAGTGACCACGTGGCGAGCGACCAGCCCGCCCCACGCCTCGGTCTCGGTCGGGCCCAGCGAGATCCGCCCCCGGCTCGGCTTGTGGCCGACGAGGCCGCACATCGCCGCAGGGATCCGGATCGACCCGCCGCCGTCCCCCGCGTGACCGACGGGAACCACGCCGCCGGCGACCGCCGCGGCGGAACCGCCCGACGAGCCGCCTGCGGTCCGGCCCGTGTCCCACGGGTTGCGCGTCGGTCCGGTCACGACCGGCTCGGTGCTCGGGATGAGCCCCAGCTCCGGCGTGTTCGACGTGCCCACCACGACGAACCCCGCCCGCTGCAGCCGGGCGATCAGCTCGGAGGTGACGTCGGGGACGAACCCGTGGTCCCGGAGGTGGCGACTCCCTGCGTGGTACGGCTCCCCTGCGAGGAACCCGTCGAGGTCCTTGACCACGATCGGGACGCCGGCGAACGGCTGCTCACCGGGCCGGACCTGCTCGGCCTCGGCCCGGGCCCGCTCGTCGCGCCGATGGATCACGGCGTTCAGCTCGGCGGTGGCGTCGACGGCGTCGAGTGCTGCGTCGACCAACTCGGCCGGGGACGCCTCACCGGTGCGGACGAGGTCGGCTTGGGCGGTGGCGTCGAGCGCTGCGTACGGGTTCGGCATGGGCGGAGACTATTGAGTCCGCCGGCGGTTCACCCGAGTGAACGCAGGTGCTCCTCGACGACGGCCTCGATGCACTCGAGGGTCTCCGTCATGGCCCGTTCGTGCCCGAACCGCTGGGCCAGGCTCGTCGTGTCGACCGTGCGCTCCAGGTGCGGGTCGACGTCGCCGGCGACGATCAGCACGGCGACGCCCAGTTCCTCGGCACCCGCGAGCACCCCGCCGACGACCTTGCCGTGGAAGGACTCGTCGTCGAGATAGCCCTCACCCGTCACGACGAGCGTGGCGCGCTCGACGTCGTCGAACAGCGCGAGCTCGTCACTGACCAGTTCGAAGCCGGATTCCAGTCGGGCCCCGATCGCCGCCAGGCCACCGGCCAGGCCCCCGGCGGCACCGGCGCCGGGCAGCTCGCTCACGTCGACGCCGTACTCCTCGACGTACACCTGCACCAGGCGCTCGAGCCGGCGGGTCAGCAGCTCGACCTGCGCCGGCGACGCGCCCTTCTGCGGTGCGAAGACCTCGGCGGCGGCGACGAAGGCGATGTCGACGTCGCAGGCCACGACCAGCTCGACCCCGGTGAGGCGGGCGAGGTTCAGCGCGCGCAGGGCACCGAGACCCCCGTCGGTCGTGGCGGAGCCGCCCACGGCGACCACGATCCGCCTGGCCCCCGCCTCCGCCGCCGCGGCGATGAGCTCGCCGGTGCCGTAGGTGCTGGCGGCGACCGGATCGTTCCGCTCCCCCGGCGCGAGCACGGCGAGCCCGGACGCCCGTGCCATCTCGATGACGGCGGTGCCGGCCGAGTACCGCCACGGCGCCTCGACGGGATCCCCCAGCGGCCCCGACACCACCGTCGTGCGGTTGGGGCCGCCCAACGCGTCGAGCGTGCCCTCGCCACCATCGGCCAGCGGGTGGCGGACGCACTCCCAACCGACGCGGTCCGCGGCCCGGCGGACCGCGTCGCACACCTCCTGCGCCGACGCCGTCCCCCGGAACTTGTCGGGCGCCGCGACGACGACCGGCCAGGTGCTGCGCGGGGGTCGACGGGCCATCAGGGCAAGGCTAGGGGGGAGCGTCCGCAACGCCGCCGGCCTCGACCCGCCTGGAAGCCGCACGGGCCGGTCTGCATAGGGTGGACCGTCGTGACAGCGAAACCGATGGTGATCGTCTCGAACCGGGGTCCCGTGTCGTTCGAGGTGCGCGACGGTGAGATCGTCGAGCGCCGGGGCGGCGGAGGACTGGTCGCCGGACTCGGCTCGCTGGGGGACGGAGGGGGCACGCAGTGGATCGCCGCCGCGCTGAGCGACGGCGATCGCCAGGTCGCTGCGAAGGGCACCCGCCCGGCGTCGGGCTTCGAGGTCACCCTCCTCGACCTCGACCCCGAGACCTACCGCCTGGCCTACGACGTGGTCTCCAACGAGACGCTGTGGTTCCTCCACCACGGCCTGTTCGATCCCGCCCGCACCCCTGCGTTCGACGACGCGTGGCGCGAGGCGTGGACGGCCTACCGCACCGTCAACCGCGTGTTCGCCGACACGGTCTGCGAGCTGGCGCCTCAGGGCGCTGAGGTCCTCGTGCAGGACTACCACCTCTCCCTGCTCGGCCGGATGCTGCGGGAGCGTCGACCCGACCTGCGCACCACCCACTTCCACCACACGCCGTTCTGCTCGGCCGACGAGGCACGGGTGCTGCCCGGCGACGTGCGCGACGAGCTCATGGAGGGCCTCGCCGGGTTCGATGCCTGCGGCTTCCACACCACCGAGTGGAGCGAGCGCTTCCGCGGCGCCGTCGCCTCGACGGGCGCGCAACCGCCGGCGACGTTCGTCGCGCCGCTGGCGGTGGACGCGGAGGAGCTCGTCGAGCGGGCCGGCCGCGACGACGTCACGGCGCAGGTGGCACGGCTCGCCGCCCTGGTGGGCGACCGCCGGTTCGTGGTGCGGGTCGACCGCATCGAGCTGTCCAAGAACCTGCTCCGGGGCTTCGAGGCGTTCGACCTCCTGCTGCGCCGTCGCCCCGAGTTGGCCGAGCAGGTCGTCTTCGGCGCCTTCTGCTACCCGTCGCGCGAGGGGGTCGCGGCCTACGCCCGCTACCACGCCGAGGTGACGTCCCGCGTCGAGCGCCTGCTCGAGGACTGGGGTCCTGTCGTCATCTGGGAGGACGACGACGACTACGCGCGGTCGCTGGCCGCGCTGCGCCTGGCGGACGTCGTGGTGGTGAACCCGGTCCGGGACGGGCTGAACCTCGTGGCCAAGGAGGCGACGCTGGTCAACGAGCGGTGGACGTCGGTGGTCCTGAGCGAGCGCGCCGGCGTGGTCGAGGAGCTGGGCGAGCACTGCGACGTCGTCAACCCGTTCGACGTGAGCGCGACAGCCGACGCCCTCGCCCGTGGCCTGGATCGCACCCCCTCCGAGCGGGAGTCGCGCGGCCGCGCTCGCTGGGAGGTGGCCCGGCGGCGACAGCCCTCGGACTGGCTGCACGAACAGCTCCGCTCCGGGCGGGAGTAGCGCGCCGCCGGCGGTCCGCCGTCGATGCCGGCCGCCGTCAGAGCAGCAGGCGGAGCAGGTCGAGCAGGCCGTCCGGACCGGCCACCTCGAGGTGCGCACGGTCCCGGAGCTCCGGGGGCGTCTCCGCGCTGGTCACCGCGACCTTCACCGTGGCCGCGCCCTTGGCGCTGAGGCGGTCGAGCGCCGCGAACCCCGGCAGGTCACCGAGGTCGTCACCGGCGAACAGGACCGACGAGGCCTGGGCGCACATGGTGTCGATGACCGTGCCCTTGTCCGCGTCGATCGGCGGGTGCAGCTCGACCGACATCTTCGCCTCGCCGACGCGGAGGCCCGAGCGATCCGCCTGCATCCGGGCGAACTCCCTGACGCGGCCCTCGATCTCGGGCGCCGTGCGGTAGTGGTACGTGATCGACAGGCCCTTCAGCTCGACGAGCATCCCGGGCGGGCCGCTGGACTCGGCCACGGACGCGAGGTCGGCCATGACCTCCCGCCACGCGCCGCCGTTCGGGTGCTCCCAGCGCTCGCCGCGGCGCACGCCCTCGAGGCCGTAGAGACCGACCACCGAGACCTCGAGCGGCAGGTGCTGCGACAGGAAGGACAGCGGGCGGCCGGACACCACCACCACCTCGCCGTACGCGTTGGCCAGCCCGATCAGGACGTCGGTGGCCCCGTCGGCCGGCACCGCCGCGGCGGGATCCTCGACGATGGGTGAGAGCGACCCGTCGAAGTCGAGCGCGATCGACGCGTTGCCGGGATGGGCGCGCAGCGGCGCCAGGAGCTCGACCCGGTGATCCCCCACCGGTCAGCCTCCGGCCAGATCCGACCCCACGAACACGACGGTCTTCGCGTCGGCGTCGATCCCCTTGTCGGTGCCGGGGGGCGGACTGGGCAGTGGCTGCACCACCGCGGCGTCGAGCCCGAGTGCGGCGGCGACGGCGGTCGACTCGGCCTGCGCGTCCGGGGCGAAGTAGACGACGGTGGTCGGCGAGTTCGCCGTGGCCGTGATCCAGCTCGTGTTGGGGTAGCCCTTGCCCTGGAGCTCCTGGCCCTTGGTCTTCGCCACACCGGTGGTGCCGGTGGCGTTGACGACGACCACCTTCAGCTGTGCCGGGGCGACGAGCGTCGTCGGGATCGTGCTCGTCGTCTCCTCGGTGGTCTTCCCACCGCCGCCGTCACCGCTGAGCACCTCGGAGCCCTCGGCCTTGGCGGTCTGGTCGCCGCCGCCCTTGACCAGGAGCATCGCTCCGATGGCCACGGCGATCAGCACGAGGATGATGCCCCGCTGCGCAGTCGAACCGGACGGCGTCGCGGACCGGGGGGCTCGGCCGGGGGTCGTTGCCATGGGACGAACCCTAGCCCCGGACCCTGCGACCTTCGGTGACGCGAAGCCCGTCCCGAGCGGTCCGATCCCGGCGAAGCGGCCGCCGAGAAAAAATCCTGAAAAGAGTTACCAAAGATCGTTCGGGTCGATACCGTGACCCCGTGGACATCGAACGGGGGAAGCGCGTCGGACCCCTCCACGTCAGCCACGATCTCCACCTGCTGGGGGTGATCCAGGGCTCGACGACCGTGCGGCGCGGCGCCGACCTGCTGGTCGACGGGATGATCGCCGGCGATCTCCACGTGGAGGAAGGCGCGACGGCAACCGTCGCCGGCCTGGTCACCGGCCACGTGACCAACTCGGGTGGCCTCATCGTGACGGGCATCGTGGTGGGCACGGTGCGCAGCCTGCACGGCAGCACAGTGATCGAGCCGGGCGCCATCGTCGACGGCATCGAGCAGACCTCGGTCGTCGACGGCAACCGGCCGCTGGGCTGATCCTCCCGGCCGCCGCGCCGGCAGGCCGTCAGGGCGACTGCACCTGGGCGGTCGACGGCGGCGCCGGGGTCTCGCCCTCGGGGAACACCTTCGGGATGTCCTCCACGTCCATGGCGAGCGGTTCGGGGTCGAGGTGCTGCTCGTCGTCGGGGTCGTCCCGGCGGTCGGCCTGGCTGTTCGGTTCGTCGCTCATGGCACGCCGGTACCCACGCGCCGCGACCGCCAGACGGGTCGGCTACAGGCGACCGAGGCGCTTCGCCTCCGCGGACAGCTGGGCGCGATGGTCCGGGTGGGCGATGGCGATGAGCGCCTGTGCCCGTTCCCGCAGCGAGCGACCCCGCAGCTCGGCGACCCCCCACTCGGTGACGACCTGGTCGACCGTGTTCTTCAGGGTCGTGACCACGTCGCCCGCGGCGAGCTGGGCGACGATCTTCGACTGGCCCGAGGCCGTCGTGCTGTGCAGCACGATGAACCCCTGGCCGTGCTCCGAGTACATCGCGCCGCGGGCGAAGTCGGCCTGGCCGCCGGTCGACGAGTAGTAGGCGCCGTTGATCGTCTCGGACGCGCACTGGCCGAAGAGGTCGACGGCGATCGTCGCGTTGATCGAGACGAAGCACCGCTCCGTGCCGATGGCACGCGCATCGTTCACGTAGTCCACGGGCCACAGCTCGATGGCCGTGTTGTCGTCGAGGAACGCAGCGACCCGGGGCGAACCGAGTGCGAACGTCCCGACGGTCTTCGTCCGATTGAGCCGCTTCGCGACGCCGTTCACCACACCGGCCTCGACGAGGTCGATCACCCCGTCCGAGAGCAGCTCGGTGTGCACCCCCAGGTCGCGGTGGTCCGACAGCGCCTCCATGATCGCGTTCGGGATGGCACCGATCCCGGTCTGGATCGTCGCTCCGTCCGGGATGCGCTCGGCCACCAGGGCGGCGATCGCCCGGTCGACGTCGCGCACGGGAGCGGGATCGATCGCGACCAGCGGCGTGTCGGAGACGGTCCATCCGACCACCTGGCTGATGTGGACCTGGTTGCCGCCGAAGGTCCTCGGCATGTTCGGGTTGGCCTCCAGGAAGAAGCGGGCCCGCCCGATGAAGCTCGCCGTGTAGTCGGCGTTCATGCCCAGCGAGAAGTAGCCCCGCCGGTCGGGCATCGACGCCGAGGCCACCACGAGGGGGTCCGTCGTCACCTGCGTCAGCAGCTCCGGCATCTCGCTGAAGTGGTTGGGGACGAGGTCGACCACGCCGTCGTGGAAGCCCTGGCGGGTCACGTGCGACAGGAAGTAGGAGACGTGGCGGAGGTGATCCCCGAACACACCGTGGAGGTAGCGGCGGTCACGGAGAGCGTGCATCTGGTGGACGCGCACGCCGTCGAGCCCGTCGGCGGCGTCCTCGACGACGTCCAGGACTGCGTTGGGCTCACCGTTCGCCAGCGGGAAGATCAGGTCGGCCTGCGGGCCGATGTGCTCGAGGACGGCCTCGGGCGATTGCGGCTCGGGTCGGGCGCGGGGCATCCCGGCATTCTGCCGGTCAGGTGAACGACGTTGCTGCGGTTGCCTCTCCTCGCCCCGTGTCCGAGCGGCCCGAACCTCCGCAGGCAGCGCTCTCCGACATAGCGCCGGCCTTCGTCGAGATGGCGCATCGCATCGTGTGGGCGACCGTCGCCACGGTCGACCCGCACCGGAGGCCACGCACTCGGATCCTCCACCCCATCTGGGAGTGGAACGGCGGCGAGCTGACTGGTTGGATCGCAACGGCACCGACACCGGTGAAGCGGGCGCACCTCGACAAGAACCCTCAGGTTTCGCTCGCCTACTGGGATCCATCCCACGACACGTGCAACGCGGAGTGCCGGGCGACGTGGATGTTCGACGAGAAGTCCCGCCAGCGGGTCTGGGACCTCTTCGCGAACGGGCCCGCGCCGGTGGGGTACGACCCGGCGATCGTGCCCGTGTGGGCGGACGGTCCGACCTCCGAGGCGTTCGCCGTCCTCCGGCTCGATCCCTGGCGATTGCGCGTGTTCCCGGGCACCGTGCTGCTGAGGGGCGAGGGCACCGTCATGAACTGGCACAGCTGAGAAGGCGACGAGCCGCTCAGGCGATCGTGTGTGACCAGCCGGGACGAGGGTCGAGCAGGTTCCCGTCAGGCGTGTACCAGAGGGGTCGGCCCTGTTCGTCGCGTGCGAACTCCCAACCACCTTCGTGCAGCAACGGGTGATGGGCCGGCCGGGTAGCGGAGTGGAAGAAGGCCGACGAAGGAGGCCGAAACTGACCGCAGCTGGCCCGGCCGAGAGAGAACAGCCAATGACGGCGGTGGTGGCCGGCGCAGCGATTGGGGGGCGCGTCGCAGCCCGGGAACACGCAGCCGCGATCACGGGCGCTGATCGCTCGTCGCTGCGCAGCGGTGGGGAGCCGGCGGGTGCGCCCATGAGAGAGGGGAACGCCGTCGAGGCTCCAACCGAGCGGGGTCACCACGCTGTCGCAGGTCAGGCGGTCCATCCCGGCCGGGCTGACGCGGTCGCCGGCGTCGGTCTGCCCGCCGCGATCGGCCTGGAAGTCCTCGAGGGTGATGAGGAGGCTGAGTGCGGCCCGTTGGACCTCTGCCGTCTCGAGGTTCGCCGCGAGCCCTCGGCGGATGAGCTCGAGCAGCGCGTCGACGCGCCGTTGCCCGACGGTGCGCTCCAGCGCGGGGTCGAGCTCCTTGTCCTTCTGCTCCTGCTGCCAGAGCTCCTCCATGACGGCCTCGAGCGCCGTCTTGAGGACGGCGCCGTCGGCGGACCTGAGCTCCAAGCGCCCGAACCATCGGCTGTCGATCGACTGGCTCAGGGACATGCTGCGGTCGGAGTGCCCGGGGTCGGGATCGCACCCGTCGGTGTCGGCCTGCTCCATCCACCCCCGCATCTCCCGAGCGAAGTCGTCGGGGCGCAGCCCCTCGGCCAACGCGACCAGGGCCTCCTCGTCCTCCGCCATCGCGTCAGCGGTGCGATCGTTCAGGGCGCGGGCGAAGCACTCGACCTGGTCGAAGCTCAACGCGCCACGGGTGAAGCGATCAGCCACGAGGGGAAGGCTCGGCAGTGCTCGGGCGACCTTCATCCGCCGCGACGCCGTGGCGGACGCGACCTGGCACCGTTGCGTCATCCACGCCCGGGTGGTCCGGAACCCCTCGGCCCGGCACCCCAGCGTCTGATCGAACTGCGCCAGCAACTTCGACTCGGCCGCGTCCATCAGGGCTCGGGCCCGCTCGATGGTCTCGATGGCGTCGCGGGAGACCTGCGACGACAGCTCGTCGGCGCCCAGCGCGGCGAGGGCTGCTGCCGTCGTTCGCAGCTGTTCGGCGAGTTCTACCGGATCCGACATGCCGTCATGCTATCGAACGTACGTTCGATCCACAACCTCGCTTCTCAGATCCTTCCGCCGCCAGTCAGTCGGACGGTCGGGCAACCCGACGCAGCGCCACGGCCACCTCCTCGACGCCGGGGTGGTCGAGCGTGACCTCGCACGTCTCGGCGTCCAGGCCGAGGAACGTGTCGTGCACCCGCACGGCGGCGACGGCGAGCTGCGTCGGGTTGGGTGGTGCATAGGGAAGCTCCGCCCGGTGCCTCGCGACGAACGCGGCCGCGGCGCGCACCGCCTCGTGCTGCACGCGGTCCAACTCGTGGGGATGCTCGAACCTCCAGCGCCGGGCCCGCGCGGCGACGCCCCGCTGCTCGGGCGCGGTCACCTCGACGCCGGCCGCCGGGAACACCCGGCAGTCGTAGGTCCGGCACGTCCGCGGGCGGTGCTCGTAGATCGAGCAGCCGCCGTCGGTGAGCATCGGGCAGCGGCCCTGCTCGTCGTAGCCCATGAGCACGTGGCCGTCCGGCATCATCGGCGCCGGGAACAGCAGCTCGGCGGGGATGTGGGCGAGCGCGTCGGCCTCGTCCGGATCGATGTGGACGAACTGGGACGCCTGGCAGCAGGCGGTGCACTCGCCGCAGGGCACGTCCGACTCGGCCTCGCCCCGCAGCGCCGCCTGCATCCCGCGGAGCCACGCGGAGAAGTCGCCTGCGGGCAGTGCGTCGTCCTCGAGGCCGTGGTCCGTCATCGCGCTCCCTTCGACCCGGAGCGTACGACGCTCAGTCGGCCGAGATCAGACCCCAGTTCCCGTCGTAGCGGTGGTAGAGCACCGCACCCCGCTCCGTCTCGCTGTCGACGTAGAAGACGAACCGCTCCTTGCCGGACTCGAGTCGCTCGATCGCTTCGTCCTGGGCGAGGCGCGGCGCGGCCGCGACCACCTCGACGTCCGCAGCGGTGGCGCCCCCCGGTTCCCCTGCCGCTCCGTCGGGCAGCTGCAGCCCGAGCGGCCGACCGTCACGGAAGAAGATGACCGCGTCGGCGCCCGTCTGCTCCTCGGTGAAGAGGTAGAAGTCGTGCCCGAGCATGTCGAGGTCGAACGCCGCCTCGTCGACCGTCATCGGCGTGAGGTCGAAGGTCTTCGTGCGCACCAGCTCACGGTCGTCGCGAGGACGGTCGAAGTACTCGACCCGCTGCGTCGGCTGGTCACCGTGGCGCCAGGCCCCCTCGACCTGCTCGCCCGTGCGGTGCCGTTCCCGGCCCTCCCGGTGGGCCTTCTCCTCGAACCGCCGGAGGCGGCTGGCCAGCCGATCGGCGAGCAGGTCGATCGCCTCGTGCATCTCGCCGGCGGCGACGTGGGCCCGAACCGGTCGCCCGTTCACGTCGAAGGTCGCCTCGGCGATCGACGGCCGGGTGACGGACGGGTTCGCCTCCTGCACCAGCTCCACCTCGGCGTGCAGCACCGGGTCGCGCAGCAGCGCTGCGACCTTGGCGATCTTCTCCCGGGCGTAGGCGGGGCCGGCCGCCGTCACGCTCCCCCGTGTGGTCAGCGCGATGTCGTCGGGGTCGAGCTGGGTCATCGGGGTCTCCTCTGTCGGGTGGCGACGGGTGAGTCTGGCCCATCCGGCAGCACCCGGTCAGGGGCGATCGTCCCTAGTCGTGCTCGACATGCTCCCCGGCGGCCTCCACGGCCGCGCGGACGTCCTCGGCGACGAGGTCCGCGTTGATCCGTGCGGCGGCCCACGAGCCACCCGCCGCGGACACGACCACCTGGGCCGACAGGTCGGTGACGTTGCCGGCCACCCAGACCCCCGGCACGTTGGTGAGGCCGGCGTCGTCCGCCACGATCCGGGAGCCGACCCCCGGCTCGTCGACCACCTCGACCCCGAGCGACTCGAGCACGGCGGAGCGGGCGACGAAGCGGGGCGCCACCACGGCCGCCTGGCGGGGGATCGAGGCGCCGTCGACCAGTCGCACCCCGGTCAGCCGACCGTCGACCCGCTCCAGCTCGGCCACCTCGCCCTCCACGATCCGCACGCCGCGGGCAGTGAGCTCGGCGGCCTGTTCCTCCGTCGGCGGCTGGGTGTGGGCGAACACCACGACGTCGTCCGACAGCTGGCGGAACAGGAGCGCCTGGTGCGTCGCCATGTGGCTCGTGGCGAGCACGCCGATCGCCTGGTCGCGCACCTCCCAACCGTGGCAGTAGGGGCAGTGGAGCACGTCGCCGCCCCACAGCTCGCGCACGCCCGGGATCTCGGGCAGCTCGTCGACCAGCCCGGTGGTGACGAGCAGCCGGCGAGCCGCCAGCCGCTCGCCGCTGCCCAGGGCGAGCTCGAACCCGTTCGCCGTGCGCGCCGCCTCGACCACCGTGCCGTCGACCAGGCGGGCGCCGTAGGAGGCCACCTCCTCCCGAGCGATCCTGCGCAGCTCCGCGGGCGGGATGCCGTCTCGCGTGAGGAACCCGTGCACCCCGGAGGCCGGGGCGTTGCGGGGCTGGCCTGCGTCGATCACGACCACCGACCGCCGGGAGCGGGCCAGCATCAGGGCGCCGTTGAGCCCGGCGGGGCCGCCCCCGACCACTGCGACATCGATCATCTCGTCCATGTCGTCGACACTACGACTGAACTTCGTCGCGCGCATACACTCTTGCCGATGACGCAAGACCCGCTCGAGGCGGTCACCCGCCGGCGACTCCGGACCCTCCGCCTGGAACGCGGGTGGTCGCTCGACGAGCTGGCGAAGCGGTCCCTGATCGGGCCCTCCACGATCAGCCGCATCGAGACCGGCCACCGGCGCATCGCCCTCGACCAGCTCATGGCGCTCGCACGGGCGCTCGGGACCACAGTCGACGAGCTCCTCGACGACGGCTCGGAGGACGAGGTGGTGATCAAGCCGTCGCGCAACGTCGTCGACGGCACGACGCACTGGTTGCTGACCCGCCCCGACGACCCGCTCGGACGCACCGTCACCAAGATGCGCATCTCGACACGGCCGAAGGCGACGCCTCGCGTCCACCCCGGCAGGGAGTGGTTCTACGTGCTCGAGGGCACGGCCCGACTGGCCCTCGGCGACCGCGAGTACCTTGTGGCGGCGGGGCAGGCGGCGGAGTTCGACACGATGGTGCCCCACCGCATCAGCGGGCACGGCGGGCCCGTCGAGGTGCTGTCGATCTTCGACCAGCACGGCGAGCGGGCCCACCTCCACCCGGGACCGGCAGGCAGCTGACCGACTCCGCGGCGCGTCAGCGACGCCGCGCGCACACCACGACGTCGGCCAGCGTGACCGCGTGCCCCACGTTGTTCGTGACGGTCCGGGTGGGCTCGTCGACGGTCACGACCTCCCACATCGACGGGTCGAGGCGCTCCGTGACGGCCACCGCCGTGACCGACACCTCCTCGGGGTGCTGATGCGGCGCGCCGTGGCGGTGCCCGTGCGCCCCGTCGTCGTGACGATGGCCGACGATCAGCAACGTGCCGCCGTGTGCCACCCAGCCGGCGAGGCGCTCGTAGAAGTCGAGCTGCGGCATCGCGGGATGGGCGTAGTGGGTGGTGACGAGGTCGTACTGCCGACCCGGTTCCCACACGCCGAGATCCGCCTCGACCCACCCGATCCCGTCGGCGGCCACCCCGGACCGTGCCGCCCGCTCACCCGCCCGGGCCAGCGCTTCGCGGGAGATGTCCACCGCCGAGACGCGCCAGCCGAGCCCCGCGAGCCAGATCGCCTCCGCACCCTCCCCGCAGCCGGCGTCGAGCGCGGAGCCGGGTGGCACCTCACCCACCTGGCGCACCAGGTACGGGTTCGGTGGCAACGCACTCCCGCTCGAGCGGGCGGCCGCCTGCCGCCAGTGCTCGTCCCAGTACGGCCGATCGAACGACGGTGTCATCTCGCTTCCGCTCACGAGGTCCAGCCTGCGCCCCTTCCGACGGGCTGCACACCGTCTTGCCGGATCGGCAAGATCCGGGTCCCGCGTCAGAGGACCGCCGGCACGCCCCTCGCCTCGGCCCGGGCGCACAGCGTGGTCACCATCGGCGCGAAGACGAACCGGTGGAACGGCGCGACGGCGTACCAGTAGGCACGGCCCCACAGACCACGAGGGTGGAACGTCGCCGTCTGGGTGACAAGGGTCGTGCCGCCCGCGTCGGAGACCTCCCAGGTCAGCCAGGCGTCGCCCGGGAGGAGCATCTCGGCACGCAGGCGGAGCAGCCGGCCGGGCACGAAGTCCTCCACTCGCCAGAAGTCGACGACGTCACCGACCCGCAGCGTCAGCGGGTGCCGGCGCCCGCGCCGCATCCCGGGGCCCCCGAACACCCTGTCGATCAGGCCCCGAGCGGCCCACAACCAGTCCGCGGAGGGCCAGCCGGCATCTCCGCCGACACGGCAGATCTCGTCGAACACCGCGTCGGCGCCGGCGGTCGTCCTCCGCTCCTGGCGGTCGACGAGCAGGGTGCCGCCCGCCCACGTGGGATCGGTGGGCATCGGGTCAGCCGGTGTGCGGCCGTGCAGCTCGGCATCGGTCCACCGGGTGAGCACGGCCTGCTCGTCGATGCGTCGCAAGGCCCGCTCGATCGCCGTGGCGCAGTCGATCGGCTCGATCGGGACGATCGATCGGATGGCGTCGTCCTTCACCACGACCGGGTTGACGAGTGAGTCGACCAGGGGGCGGGCCAGCGAGGACGGCACCGGTGTCACCAGGCCGATCCACAGGGACGACAGCTTCGGCGAGAGGACCGGCACCGGCACGATGAGGCGGGGACGCAGGCCGGCGACCCGCGCGTAGGTCTGCATCATCTCCCGGTAGGTCAGCGTGTCCCGACCGCCGACCTCGAGGACCCGCCCGAGCGCCGACTCGTGGTCGAGCACCCCGACGAGGTAGGCGAGCACGTCGGCCACGCCGATCGGCTGGACCGGTGTGTCCACCCACTTCGGGGCCACCATCACCGGGAGCCGCTCGACGAGGTGACGCAGCATCTCGAAGCTCGCCGACCCCGAGCCGATGATGACTGCGGCGCGCAGCTCGGTCACGGGCACCGGGCCGGCGGCGAGCACGCGACCGACCTCGTGTCGGGAGGCCAGATGGGCGGAGAGCCGCCCGCCCGCCGAGTCACCCAGCCCGCCGAGGTACACGATCTGGGCCACACCGGCGCCGGCCGCTGCGTCACGGAAGTTGGCCGCCGCCTCGCGGTCGCGCCGCTCCCAGTCGACCTCCGCGCCGATGCTGTGCACGAGGTACAACGCGGCGTGGACCGAGTCGAACGCGTCGGCCAGCGACGCGGGGTCGCTCACGTCGCCCCGGACGACCTCGACCCGGTCCCGCCACGGCTCGCCGTCGAGCTTCGAGGGCCGGCGCGCGAGGCACCGCACCGCGTAGCCCTCGTCGAGGAGCGGCTCGACGAGGCGCCGCCCGAGGTAGCCGGTGGCGCCGGCGAGGAGGACCAGTGGCCTGGAGTTGCCGCTCGCACCGGGAGCGACCTCCTCGGTCGCACGCTCGCCGCTGGTCATCCCGGCACGGTACGCCTGCGCAGGCCGGCCCGGGCGGCGGCCCCTCGGGAGCGAACGGCGCGGTACCGTCCCCGCTGCGGCGGTCGTCGCACGACGGAACCTGGGAGTGCTCGTGATCGTCCTGTCGGTGCTCGGGTGGGCCGTCGTCACGATCGTGCTGGCCGGGGCGGCGGTCGGGGCGACGACCCTCGTGGCCCGGGCCTGCCCGAACGTGGTGGTCGCCGTCGCGCAGCTGCTCCTGCCGTGGTGGACCGTCGGCGCCGCCGCGGTGGTGGCCTGGAGCGCGTCGGCCGGGCGGTGGTGGCTGGTGGTCGTCGCCGCCGCCGTCGCGCTCCTCGGCGCGGCGGTCGTCGGGTCGCGGCTCCGTCCCCGCCGTCGAGCAGCGAGTGGATCGGCGGGCAGCGCCGGCCGGCCGACCGTCTCGGTCGTCCTCGCCAACCTGTACCTCGACAACCCCGAGCCCGACGAGGCGATCGGCCAGCTGCTGGAGCGCCGTCCGGACGTCCTGGTGATGACCGAGCTCACCGACGAGTTGGTGGCTCGGTTCGACCGGCTCGGCGGCGCCACCGACTACGCACATCGCATCCACCCCGAGCCGATCGAGGGCGAGTACGTCCCCGGGATCTTCGCCCGGCGGCCGCTGCTCGACGCCGACGTGGTCGACCGGGCCGAGCTCCGGACCGTCGAGGCGTCGGTCCAGCTCGACGGCGAGCACGTCCGGGTCATGGTGGCGCACCCCGAGGCGCCCTCCACCCTTGACGGCTTCCGCATGTGGCGGCGGCAGCTCCGCCGCCTCCAGGCGACGTTGCGGGACTCGGCGGGCCCGATGGTCGCCCTCGGTGACCTCAACTCCGGGACGCTCCAGGCGCCGTACGAGGACCTGCTCCGGACTCGATTCCGGGACGCCCACGCCGACGCGGGTCGATCGCTGGTGCCGTCGTGGGGCATCGCGCCGTGGATGCCGCGGTGGGTCCCGACCTTCGTGGCCCGGCTCGACCACCTCCTCGTGTCACCGGAGCTCGAGGTGGTCGAGCTCGAGGACCTCGAGGCCGTCGGCTCCGATCACCGGCCGTTCTGCGCCACCGTCGCCCTGGCCGCCCGCACCGGGAGGTGACAGGGGCCCGACGCTCGGGTAGGCCGCGTCAGTCGGTGGCCACCACGAGGACCGGGACGTGGCTGCGCTCGAGCAGCCGTCGCAGGACCGTGCCCAACCCGCGTGGGTCGTCGACCCGCCGCCCCACGGCGATGGCGTCCGGCCGCACGGCGTCGGCGACTGCGAGGATCTCCTCGGCGGGCACCCCGATCCGAGGCTCGAAGCTCGCCAGCGTGGTGCCCGGCGCGTAGCGCGACAGGAACTCCGACGCGTACGCGTCGGTCTCGTGCTGTACCTGGTCGGAGAAGCTCGGGATCGTGCTCTCGTCGTCGACGTGGACGGCGACGACCTCGAGGTCCGCGTCCACGGCGAGCTGGATCGCCTGCTGCAGCCGGATGGCGTTCGTGGGCGTGCCCTTCATCGCCACGAGCACCCTCCCGAACCGATCGGGCACCTCGGCTTCCGGCGGCACCACGAGGACCGGCCGGTCCACCGTGGTGGCGAGTGCCCGCGTGACGTGGCCGATGGTGCCCGACGTGACACGGCTGCGCGCCCCCACCGCGACGGCCTCGACGTCGGGCCGGGCGCCGAGCCGCACGAGCACGCCCACCACGTCGCCCTCCTGCAGCCGCAGCGGGACGCCCGCCACCTCGGCGTCGGCGAGCGGCGCGGCCACCTCGCCCTCGGGGACGTGCACCGCCTCGACCGTCGCGCCGAAGAGCCGGGCGAGCGAGGCGGCCGCTCGCAGGACGGGCCCCGTGGCCACCGATCGGTCCACACATGCCTGGATGACGGTCATCACGCACGCTCCCATCCGGACCCGACCGAGCGGAAGACCGCCGGGTCCGTCCCGATCACGACCGGGACCCCGCCGACCTCGGTCTCGATGTCCCCCTCGGCCGTGACCGTGAGCCGGTCGGGCTCGAGGCGGAGCAGCACCCGGCGGCCCCGGAATCGCACCCGGACCGACAGGCCGTCCCAGGCGTCGGGGATCCTGGGGTCGACCACGAGGCGGTCCCCGCGCGGGCGGACCCCGGCGAAGCCGAACACCAGCGCCTGCCACAGGCCGCCCATCGTCGCCAGGTGCACACCACCGGCGGTCGACTCGGTGAGGTCGTCGAGGTCGATGCGGCTGGCGAGGTCGAGCGCCCCCAGCGCACGCGTGAGGTCGCCGGCCCGTGCGAACAGCGACGCATGGATGGCGGGCGAGAGGGAGCTGCCGTGCGAGGTCCGGGGCTCGTAGTAGCGGAGGTTCGCGTCGAGCGACCCGTCCGCCACCTCGTCGGGGACCAGGTGGTGGAGCATCAGCACGTCCGCCTGCTTGACGACCTGTGCGGCCTTCACCCGGTCGGCGCCGAGCAGCAGGTCCCCGGCGATCGGCCGGCGTGGCGCCAACTCGGCGATGATCACCGGCTCCAGCTCGTAGAACCCCCGGAACTGCTCGTAGCGCCCCGACTCGGCGTCGTAGCCGTCGACGAGCGCATCGGCGAGGCGCCGCCAGGTGGCGATCTCACCCGGCCCCGCCTCGTCGAAGTCCGCATCGGCACCACGGCCGTCGAGCCCACCCTCCGCGGCGGCCGTCGCCGCTCGCCGCAGGTTCCATCGGGCGATCACGTTGGTGAAGGCGTTGTCGTCCACCCCCTCGTGGTACTCGTCGGGTCCGATCACCCCGGAGATGTGCCCCGTGCCGTCGTCGTGCACCTCGATGCGCGACGCCCAGTAGCGCGCCGTCTCGGTCAGCAGCACCAGCCCGCCCCCGCGTGCGAACGCCGCGTCGCCCGTCCACTCCAGGTAGTGGCTGGTCGCCCACGCCACCTGGGCGACGATGTGCTCCTCCATCTCCCCGGTGAGGATCGGCACGACCCGACCGGCGCGGTCGCGTGCCGAGCGCGGCGTCACGTCGAACCCCGAGTGGGCCGACTCCCACGGGAACCGTGCTCCCGCGAAGCCCATGCTCCGGGCGTTGCGGCGAGCGGAGGGCAGGCGCCTGATGCGGTACTCGAGCATCGCCCGCGCCGCCGCAGGGTGGGTGGCGGCGAGGAACGGCAGCACGAAGGTGTCGGCGTCCCAGAACACGTGGCCCCGGTACGCGGGGCCGCTGAGCCCCCGAGCCCCCACGGCGGCATCGCCGACGTCGGGCACCGACCCGATCAGGTGGAACAGCGAGAAGCGCGTGGCCCGCCGGAGGTGGTCGTCGCCGTCGACCTCCACGTCGGCGTCCACCCACCGCTCCTGCCACGCCCGTCGGTGCTCGTCGAGCAGCTCGTCGAACCCGAGGTCCAGCGCTTCCTTCAGCCGGCGGTGCGCGTCGTCGGGCTCCGGGAGCTCGTCGGGGTCGCCGACGACAGCGACGAGGTCGTCGACGACGCCGCCCCCACGGTGCTCGGCCGCTGCCGCCACGACTCCACCCGGCTCGCCGTCGACCCTGCACCAGGCCACCCCGCCGACGAGGCCCTCGTCCAACGGTTGGGGTGCCGTCAGCGCCGCTCGCTCGAGGTCGACGCCCTCCGGCACGGACGTGCGCGTCGCCACGATCCCCGGCCGACCGAGGGAGACGAAGCGGATCGCCTCGACCGCCATGGGACCCTCCCCGACCCGCTCCCACAGCGTCCCGGTCCGGAAGTCGAGCCGGCGCCGTCGCCGTTCGTCGTCGCTCCCCACCGGTGGGCGCCGCAGCGAGGGCCCGACCAGCAGGTGGGTGTCCGGGCCGTCGCCGGCGTAGACGCCCGACACGACGGTCCAGGGCTCGGACGTCGACCCCGTGGCGAGCGGTCCACCCCTCGTGCCGACGCCGCCACCGGCCAGCGCGAACCACGCGTCGTGGGCAGGGTTGGACGGCCCGTCGACACCGTGGGCCTCCAACCCCCAGGACGGGTCGAACGCGTCGGTCATGCACTCGTCAGTCTGACCCCGTCGGTGCGGCTCGTCCACGGGTCGCGACGGGCACAATGTCCCGGTGAAGTGGTCACGGGCGTTCGCCCTCCCGACGGCGGCGCTCGGCGCCGTCGCCACGTACGACCTCCTGCAGCGGAAGCACGCGCTGCTGCGGAACTTCCCGGTCATCGGCCACGGGAGGTACCTGCTCGAGTCGTTCGGGCCGGAGCTCCGCCAGTACCTCGTGGCGAGCAACGACGAGGAGCGGCCGTTCAACCGGGACCAGCGTCGATGGATCTACACGTCCGCCAAGTCGGAGAACAGCTACTTCGGGTTCGGCACCGACAACGACATCGAGCACACGCAGGGCTACCCGGTCATCAAGCACCGCACCTTCGCGTCGGTCGTGCCCCCGAGCGCACCGGATGCGGCGACGGACGCCTGGGTCCCGGGGGCGAAGATCCTCGGCGGCCCGCGAGGTCGTCGGGGCGCGTTCCGGCCCCACTCGATCGTGAACATCTCGGCGATGAGCTTCGGCTCGCTGTCCGGTCCGGCGATCGAGGCCCTGAACCGCGGGGCCGCCCTCGCCGGCTGCCTGCACAACACCGGCGAAGGCGGCCTCTCCCCGTACCACCGGCAGGGCGGCGACCTCGTGTTCCAGATCGGCACCGCCTACTTCGGGTGCCGTGACGACCGGGGCCGGTTCGACCTCGCCCGGCTCGTGGACGTCGTGGCCTCCGGACCCGTGAAGGCGATCGAGATCAAGCTGAGCCAAGGGGCGAAGCCGGGGCTCGGCGGCCTCCTCCCCGCCGCCAAGGTCAGCCGGGAGATCGCCGAGACGCGCGGCATCGCCGAAGGCGTCGACTGCGTGAGCCCGTCGCGTCACGCCGAGTTCCACGACGTCGACGGGCTCCTCGACTGGGTCGAGATGCTCGCCGACGCCACCGGCCTCCCTGTCGGCATCAAGTCCGCCGTCGGCGACCTGGGCTTCTGGGAGGAGCTCGTCGAACACATGCGGTCGGGTGAGCGCGGCGTCGACTTCGTCACGATCGACGGCGGCGAGGGAGGTACCGGAGCCGCGCCGCTGGTGTTCGCCGACTCGGTCGCGCTGCCGTGGCGGGTCGGGTTCAGCCGCGTGTACGCCACATTCGCCACTGCCGGCCTGGCGGAGCAGGTCACGTTCATCGGCTCGGGGAAGCTGGGGCTCCCCGAGAACGCGCTCGTGGCGCTGGCCCTGGGAGCCGACCTGGTCAACGTGGGTCGCGAGGCGATGATCGCCATCGGGTGCATCCAGGCGCAGAAGTGCCACACCGACCGCTGCCCGACGGGTGTGGCGAGCCAGAACCGATGGCTGTCGGGCGGCCTCGACCCCACGCTCAAGTCGGTGCGGGCCGCCAACTACGTCCGCGCCCTCCGCCGGGACCTGCTGAAGGTCGCAGAGGCGTGCGGGCTCGCCCACCCGGGCCTGATCGGCGGCGACGACGTCGAGGTGCTCGACGGCCAGCAGCGGTCCATCCCGTTGTACGAGCTGTATCGCTACCCAGGCGACTGGGGGCAGCCGTCGACCGCGGACCGCGAGGCCATCACGGCGCTCATGACGGCGACCGCGCCGACCGGCGACGAAGCGCCCCGGTCCGAGACCGCGGTGAGCTGACCGGTCGACGCGAGGATCGCTGCTCGTTGGGTACGGTCCTCGCCCATGGCAGGGAGCGGTGACCACGGCGAGCTGATCGTGCCCGACGCGGCGGCCTGGCGGGCGTGGCTGGCCGACCACCACGCCACGGCCGACGGCGTCTCGCTCGTGCTGGCCAAGAAGGGCGTCACCGAGCCGACGGACCTCGGATGGGACGGAGCGCTCGAGGAGGCGCTCTGCTTCGGGTGGATCGACGGCCGCCGCAACGGCCGGGACGAGACCACGTTCCTGCAGCGCTTCAGCCCGCGCCGAAAGGCGAGCACCTGGTCGGCGCGCAACGTGGGCCTCGTCGAGCGCCTGGTCGCCGAGGGCCGCATGGCGCCCGCCGGTCAGGCCGAGGTCGACCGAGCGAAGGCGGACGGTCGCTGGGACAGGGCCTACGCGGGCCCGGCGACGATCGAGGTCCCGGCCGACCTGGCCGCGGCACTCGACGCGAACGAGGACGCGGCAGCGATGTTCGCCGTCCTCACCAGCCAGAACCGGTTCGCCGTCCTCTTTCGGGTGGAGCAGGCCAAGAAGCCCGAGACCCGGGCGCGACGCGTCGAGCAGTTCGTGGCGATGCTGGAGCGAGGCGAGACGATCTACCCCCAGAAGCGAACGCGCCCGTAGGCCGCCCGCCCTGGGAGCCGTCACCACCACGACGTGCCAGGAGACCCCTTGAAGGGGCCGACGACCCCTGACGTGACCCAACCGCCGTAGAACTGCCCGGGTTGAGGAGTCGCACGCTCGCCGTCGACGGAGCACTCGAGCAGCGACGGGTAGAACGCGAGGTGGTTCCGGATCGGCTCGTACGGAGGGGCCGGATCCGGGTAGGACCACGCGACTTGCCGGATCACCTCACCCTCGACCGCAACGTCCCAGTACACGGCGCGTCCCTTCCACTCGCAGACGCTGGTACCCGGCGCCGCACGAAGGAGCTCCAGGTCGCAGTCGCCGGCAGGCAGGTAGTACGAGGGCGGGTGGGACGTCTCGAGCAGCCGGAAGCCGCGGCGAGACGCTGCGATCACGGTCGAGCCGTGCGCGACGACGAGGTGGCGGCTCGTCGGTTCGAGGCGAGGAGGGCGGGGGTAGTCCCAGACCGATTCCCGCCCGGGACCGACCGGTTCCCGGCGGATGGATGGGCTCATGCCTGGACTTCGGCCCGGTTGTCCGCTGCGGATGCACCGGGTCGGCCCGGGGACCGTCACGGCAGCAGCCGTCGAACCTGGTCGACCACCAGGTCGGGACGCTCCAGGTGGACGTAGTGCCCCACGCCCTCGATGGTGACGAGGTGCGACCGGGTGGAGAGGCCGACCCACTCGGCCTGCCCGGCGTCCCACACCTCGTTCAGCCGGGTCGCCACCGAGGGCGCCGTGTCGGCGAACAGCGTGCGCCGAGCCGCGGTGACGACGGTGACGGGCAGGTCGCCGAGGTCGCCCACCGTCCCGACCTCGGCGAACGCCAGGGCGCCGTCGAGCCGCTCGACGTTGGTCCCCGGATCGGTGAGCGACGCGCAGAGCCCCGCGAAGCTCCGGGCCGACTCCGTCCCGTCGTCGGGGACGGCGCACACCGCGTTGTACCAGCCGGCAGGGCTGGCGTCGATCAGCGCGAGGCCGACCACCTCGCCCGGGTAGCGGTCGGCGAAGGTGACCGCTACGGGCCCACCGAACGAGTGGCCCACCAGGACGTACGGGCCGGGTTCCCCTGCCGCCTCCAGGAGCGCATGGAGGTCGGCGGCCTCGGTCGCGAAGGTCTGCGTCCCGGGTGCGGGATCGCTCGTCCCCGTCCCGAACCGAGCGTACGCGCAGACCCTGGCCTGCCCGCCCAGCTCGGCCTGCATCGGCCCCCACTGCTCGCCGCCGTCGGTGAAGCCTGCGAGGAGCACGACCGTGGTGTCACCGGCGCCGTCGCACCGGAGGTGGAGGCGGGCGCCGCGGACGGCGACGAGCCGGTCGACGGCTCCATCCGGGCGCGCCACCGGGGTGGTCGACGTGGCGGTGGTGTCGGGTGCGGTGCTGGAGGTCGGGTCGGGGGTGCCTCCGGCGCTGCACGCAGCGAGTGCCCCGACGATGACGATGGCGGTCAGGAGTGCAGTGCGTGTGCGGTGCATGGGATCGGTCCTCTGGTCGGTGGGTGATCGCTTCCACCGTCTCGGTAAGGGGGCCGGCTGCGCATCGGGCGTCACCCCTCAGATCGACGACGCCGTACGCGTCCGCGGCGGGTCATGATGAGGGCGCTGTGTCCGATCGTCCCCACCACGCCGACTTCGTCGGCCGCACCGAGGAGCTGGCCGTCTTCGACCGGGCGTTCACGAGCGCCCGAGACGGGGTGCCGTCGGTGGTGCTGGTCGGCGGCGACGCCGGCATCGGGAAGTCGACGCTGATCGGCGAAGCCGCCCGTCGAGCCGGAGCGAGCCTGCAGGTCGGGCGATGCGTCCCCATCGGCGGCGATCTCATCCCCCTGGCGCCGCTGGCCGACCTGCTCCGACAGATCCGCCGGGCCCGACCGGAGGTGCTCACCGAGTCCGACGACCTCGCACGTCTCACGCGCTGGCTCGACCCCACGGAGGACGTGCGCAGCCGGAGCGACCTGGGCCCCGGCAGCCTGTTCGCGCCGGTGCTCGAGCTCGTGACCCGGCTGGGCGCGGGCGACGTCGCCGCCGTCGGCATCGAGGACCTGCACTGGGCCGACACCAACACCTGGGACCTCTTCGAGTTCCTCGCGAGGAACCTGCTCGACGCGCCAGTCGTGCTCATCGGGACCTACCGGGCAGCCGAGGTCGGTGGCCACCCGACGCAGCGGCGGCGCCTCGCCGAGCTCACGCGCGTCCCCGCGGTGCACCGCATCCAGGTGCCCGGGCTCGGTCGTGACGACGTCAGCGCCCGCATCACGGCGCTGCTCGGGACGACGGCGCCGCACGACCTCGTGGAGGAGATCCTCGCCCGGGGGCAGGGCAACCCGTTCTTCACCGAGGAGCTGGTGACCGCGCACCTCGCCGGCGAGGCGATCCCGGCGGTCCTCTCGGACCTCATCTCCGCCGACGTCGCGGGGCTGGACGACCCGACACGTCACGTCGTCGACGCCATGGCGGTGGCCGGCCGCGAGATGACGCACGACCTCCTCGACGAGTTGGTCGACCTGGACGAGGACGCGGTCGAGCGAGCGGTCCGGGCCGCGATCGACGCGCAGCTGATCGTGGTGGATCCTGCCTCCGACGTCTACCGGTTCCGGCACGCCCTCATCGGTGAGGTGGTCTACGCCGACCTCCTGCCCTCCCAGCGCACCCGTCTCCACCGCCGGTTGGCGGAGGCGCTCCGGCAGCAACCGCTCGCAGCCCTCACCCGGGCGGACCGCGCCGGCGAGCTGGCGTTCCACCTCGACCGCGCCGGTGACCGGTCGGGGGCCTTCATCGCCCTGCTGGCGGCGGCGGCTGCCGCCGAGACCATCGCCCCCCGCGCGGGGGGGGGGCCCCCCGGGCCCGCC
>JAEZFI010000024.1 GCA_023437745.1 Actinomycetes bacterium | reverse complement strand
GGGGGGGGGGGGGGGGGCCCGCGCGGCCCCCCCCCCCCCCCCCACGAAACGGGTCGTCAGGCGTCGATCCGGCCGTCCTCGATGTGGACGGTGCGGTCCGCGTAGTGGGTGATGCGCTCGTCGTGGGTGACGATGATCGCTGCGGTGCCCCGCGACTTCATCTCGTCGCGGATCAGCTTCACGACCTGGTCGCCGAGCTTCGAGTCGAGGGCCGAGGTGGGCTCGTCGAACAGCACGAGCGACGGGTCGTTCATCAGCGACCGCCCGATCGCGACGCGCTGGCGCTGCCCGCCGGACAGCTGCGACGACAGGTTGTCGGCCCGGTCCGCGAGGCCGAGCTCCTCGAGCAGCTGGTCGGCACGCTGCCGGGCGTCGCCTCGGCGGCCGCGCCGCCCCGCCAGCTCGTCGACCACCATCAGGTTCTCGCGGGCGGTGAGGAACGGCACGAGGTTCACCGTCTGGAACACGAAGCCGACCTTGTTGCGCCGGAAGTCGGTGAGCTGGCGTGACGAGTAGTCCGAGATGTCGTCGCCCCCGACGGTCACGGTGCCGTCCGTCGCCGACAGCAGCCCGCCGGCGATGGAGCAGAGGGTGGTCTTCCCGGATCCGGACGGACCGACGAGCGCGACGATCTCGCCCGCCTCGACGGTGAGGTCGGCGTGGTCGAGGGCGACGACCTCCTCGTCGCCGACCTCGTAGGTCTTGCGGACACCCACCATGTCGAGGGCGGGCACGTCGTTGCTCATGTCGGTCTCCGGTGACGCGTGGCGGGCAGCGAACGGGTCGGCGTCACGACGCCGAGCCGATCGCAGAGGCGGGGTCGATGCGAAGGACTCGACGCATCGAGAACGCGCAGCCCAGGACGGCGGCGAAGAGCAGCAGCAGCACGCTGGTGGCGAGCCGACCGGGCGACGTCTGGAAGGGGATGGAGCCCGCAGGGATGACGGCGTCCAGCACGAGGGACGCGCCGGCCCCGATGAGGCTGGCCACGAGCGTCACGATCACCGCCTGGGCGACGACGCCGCCGAACAGCGTGCGACCCGAGGCACCGACCGCCTTGAGGATGCCGTAGAGGGCCGTCCGCTCCACGGTGATGAGCGCGAAGAACAGCGCGACGACCACGAGCGCGACGACCACGGTGACGCCGATGATCTGGTTGAACGTGGAGCGCTGCTGGGACACGCCGGGGAGCGCGTCGGTCGCCTCCGCGAGCGTGAGGGCATGGGTGCCGTCGTCCGTCGCGGACTCGATGCCGTCGATCACGGACGCCCCGGAGGTCCGCACGACGACGGCCTGGACGATGTCCTCCCCTGCGGCCTGCCCCGGGCGGTTGGCGGCAGCCACCTCCCGCCAGGTGTCCAGCGAACCCCACAGGGACGCCTGCCCCGAGTACTGCGTGTCCTCGACGAACCCGACGACCTCCACCTCGGATCGCTGGGGGCCGAGGAGGAGCACGTCGCCCTCCTCCACCCCGTCGGCCCGGAGCACCGAGTCGGCGATGACGGTGCCGGCGCGAGGAGGTTCGGCAGGGAGGCCCCGCGGTGCGAGCTCGTACCCGAAGAGCACGGTGGCGAGGAGGTCACGCGAATCGGGCTCGTCGCCCCGGCGGGCACCGAGCTGCACGCTCCCCAACCCGCCGGTCGCCTCGACGCCCTCGACGTCGTCGATGGCCGCCCGCTGATCCGGTGTGATGCGGCTGCGGACCAGCGAGTCCCGCGACGCCGTGGAGTACACGAGCACGTCGCCCTGCTGCGCCCGATAGGCACCGGTCGACGAGTCGAGCAGGCCGTCGAGCAGCCCGCCCAGGAACATGAGCAGGAGCGCGATGAGCGTGAGGATCACGGCGGCCACCCCGAAGCGACCGGGCCGGCGACGCAGCTCCCGCAGGGCGAGCCTCATCGGACGCCCGCCCCGGTCGTCGCCTCGATCGGATCGATCCTCAGGACCCGCCGCACCGACACCACGGCGCTGACGAAGCCGAGCACCAGCAGCAGGATCGACCACACGATCACGGCCGTCGGATCGAACGCCAGGGCCAACGACCCCAGCCGCGCCTGGGACACGGGCGTGTACAGGCCGATCCCCACGGCCAGCCCGAGGATCACGACGATGCCCACCTGCACGAGGAGCGCACCGGCCAGCACACCGGACCGTGCGCCCATCGCGCGGAGCAGCACGAGCGACCCCGCCTTCTGCAGCGTGATGATCAGGAAGAACAGCCCGGTGACGAGCGGGACGACGAGGCCGTAGAGGAGGAAGATGATCTGGAACGACTGCCGCACCGCCGCCACCCCGGGCGACTCGTCGGCCGCCTGCTGCCGGGTGAGCGCTTCCGCCTCGGGCGCCGCCTCCTGGATCCGATCGATGAGCTGGGCGGTGCCCACTCCGTCGGCGGGCCGCACGGCGATCGCGCTGGGGAGCACCCCCGCGGCGTCGGGGTTGGCGGCGCGGACGGCGGCCTCGTAGGTGGCGAAGTCGGTGAAGAGCGTCGGCGTCACGCTGATCTGGACGTTCTCGGCGAGCCCGACGACCGTGAGGGCCACGGGCTCGGCGACGTCGGCGGCGGACACGACCGTCACCTGATCGCCCACCTCGAAGTCGACGTCGCTGCCCACCGCTTCCGCCGCGGACCGCGGTTCGCGGCCGGCGGTCAGCGCGGACGGCCGGCCCAGATCCGGATCGTCGGTGCCGACGATCGCGGCGTCCGACTCGGCGGCGCCGTCGACCTCGACGGTGAAGGTGCTCTGCCCCAGCTTCGCCGCTGCGCCCACGCCGTCGGTGCTCCGCACGGCGCCCTCGAGGGGCGGCGGGATGACGCTGCCCTGGAGGGTCTTCTGGGCGTCGACGCTGTAGACGAGGACCGGGGCCGACTGGTTGCGGATCCCGCCGACGAACGAGTTGACCAGCCCGTCCTGGAGCGCCTGCTGGGTGAGGATGAGGAACACGAGCAGACCGACCGCGACGACGAGCAGCCCGAACCGCACGAGCGCCCGGCGCATCTCCCGCAGTGCGAGGAACGTGCCCGGGATCATCGAGCTGCGCCGGCAGCTCGGGCCCGGCGGTACGCGTCGATCGCTCTGGATCGGGCCTCGGCGTGCTCCACGATGGGCGCAGGATAGCTGGCACCCAGCTCCACCCCGGCGGCGGCCAGGGCGAGCGGGCCCGCCTCCCAGGGCGCGTGGATCGACTGGTCGTCGAGGCCGGCGAGCTCGGGGACCCATCGCCGGAGGTACACGCCACTCGGGTCGTGCGTGCGGCTCTGGGCGACCGGGTTGAACACCCGGAAGTAGGGCGCGGCGTCGGGTCCCGTGCCGGCGACCCACTGCCAGTTGCCGACGTTCTGCGGCACGTCGCCGTCCACGAGCAGCCGTCGGAAGTGGCGCTCGCCCGCCCGCCAGTCGATCAGGAGGTCCTTGACCAGGAACGACGCGGCGACCATGCGCACCCGGTTGTGCATCCGGCCCGTCTGGGCCAGCTCGCGCATCCCCGCGTCGACGAGGGGGTAGCCGGTCCGGCCGGCCTTCCACGCCTCGAGGCCCGCCGGATCCTTCCGCCACTCGATGCCGTCGAGCTCGGGACGCATCGAACGCACCGGGAGCGAGGGGTGCTCGGCCAGCAGGTGGGCGAACCAGTCGCGCCAGGCGAGCTGCCGCACGAACGCACGCCGCTCATCGTCCACCGTGCCGACCGCCTCCACCACCTGCCGGGGAGAGATCGTGCCGAAGCGGAGCGCTGCGGACAGCCCCGAGGTCCCGCGGTCCGCCGGCAGATCGCGTCGTGCGCGGTAGTCGTCGATCCCGCCGTCGAGGAACTCCTGCAGCATCGCGTGGGCGCCGTCCTCGCCCGGCGGCAGGGGCGGAGGGCCATCCGCCGACGGGAGCGCGTCGCCGATCTCGTCGGTGACCGTCGCATCGCCCACCTCGGGCCAGGGGTCCCAGGGCGTCGAGGCCCACGTCCGGTGGAACGCACCGAACACGAGCGGCACGTGCCCGTCGCGCGTCCGGACCGAACCCGGTGGCAGGACGAGGTGGCCGTAGGGGGTGCACACGTCGACGTCACCGAGGGCCGCACGGACCGCGGCGTCGCGTGTCGTGGCGTACGGCGTGACGTCGGCGTTCCAGTGCACGCTCCGGGCACCGAGACGCCGGACCTCGGCAGGGACCACGTCGACCGGATCGCCGTGCCGCACGAGGAGCCGCCCGCCGGCCCGGCGGAGGTCGGCGTCGAGCGCCGCCAGATCCGCGGCCAGCTGGTTCCGGCGATACGGGCCAGCGGACGACCACAGCCGGTCGTCCACCACGTAGAGCGCCGTGACCGTCGGACGGGCACCGGTGGCGGCCGCCCATGCCGGGTTCTCATGGAGGCGCAGGTCGCGCCGGAACCACATCAACGCCGGTCCGGCCGTGCCACCAGGGGCGCGTCGATCACGCATCGGGTCGCTCATCGGCAAGGGTTCGGAGCCCGCAGGCGTGCGGATGGGTGCGTGGTGAGGCCGGCAGGGGCACCGCGCTGGGTACCCCCCTTCGCAGGCGTTCGACCATCGGCGCGGATCCGAGGTGCCCCGATCGGACCGCGAGTGACAGAGTGCGGACCGTGCACGTGATGTGGCGGATGATGAACGCCGACGCCGAGGAGCTGAAGGGCCAGAAGTTGCCCAGGGGTCTCGTCCGCCGCGTGTTCGGCTACGCCGTCCCCTACCGGTCGATGCTCGTCGGCTTCCTCGTCGTGATCGTCGCCCAGGCCGTGCTGGGGCTGGCACCGCCGTTGCTCTTCCGGTCGATCATCGACAAGGCACTTCCCCACCGCGACACCGGGCAGCTCGCGCTGCTCGCCGGGCTCGTGGTGGGGGCCGAGGTCGTGTCGGCGCTGCTCTCGCTCGCCGAGCGCTACTGGTCGTCGCGCATCGGCGAAGGGCTGATCTACGACCTCCGCACCCAGCTGTTCGACCACGTCCAGCGACTGCCCATCGGCTTCTTCACGCGGACGCAGACCGGCGCGCTGGTCAGCCGCCTGAACAACGACGTGATCGGCGCCCAGCGAGCCTTCACCGGCACGCTCGGCACGGTCGTGAGCAACGTGATCACGCTCGCCGCCACGCTCGTGGCGATGGCCGCGCTCGACTGGCGGCTGACGGTCCTGTCGGTGCTGCTCCTCCCCGCGTTCCTCCTCCCGGCGAAGCGGGTGGGTCGGAAGCTCGCCGGGATCTCACGCGAGGGCATGAACCTCAACGCCGAGATGAACAACCAGATGACGGAGCGCTTCGGCGTGGCGGGCGCGCTGCTCGTGAAGACGTACGGGAGCTACGACGAGGAGCGCTCCAACTTCTCGACGCGGGCGGCCGGGGTGCGCGACGTGGGCGTGAAGTCGGCGATGTACACCCGGATCTTCCTCGCCGTGCTGGGGCTGGTCGGCGCCATCGGCACCGCGGCCGTCTACTACTTCGGCGGGCGCAGCGTGATCTCCGGTTCCATCACCGCAGGCACGCTCGTCGCGCTGGCAGCGCTGGTCGTGCGCATCTACGAGCCGCTCACCTCGCTGACGAACGCCCGGGTCGACGTGATGACCGCGTTCGTGAGCTTCGAGCGTGTCTTCGAGGTCCTCGACACCCCGGACACCGTGGCCGACCGACCCGGGGCGATCGACCTCGAGGCACCGAAGGGCCGGATCGAGTTCGACGACGTGTCGTTCCGCTACCCCCTCGCCACCGACACCGTGGCGTCGCTGGAGGGCGGGTTCGCGCCGGAGGGGGCCTCGGACCACGACGTGCTCAGCGGCATCAGCGCCACGATCGAGCCCGGCCAGATGGTCGCGCTGGTGGGCCCGTCCGGCGCGGGGAAGTCCACACTGGCCTCGCTCGTCACGCGCCTGTACGACGCCACGTCCGGCGCCATCCGCATCGACGGGCACGACGTGCGTGACCTCCGCGGCCAGTCGCTGCGCTCCGCCATCGGCGTCGTGGCCCAGGACCCGCACCTCTTCCACACGACGGTCGGCGAGAACCTCCGCTACGGGCGCCCCGGGGCCACCCACGAGGAGATGGTCGCCGCCTGCGACGCCGCCCAGGTCAGCGAGGTCATCGCCCGCCTCCCCGACGGCTTCGACACCGTGGTCGGCGAGCGGGGCTACCGGCTCTCCGGTGGCGAGAAGCAGCGTCTCGCCATCGCGAGGATGCTCCTCAAGGACCCTGCGATCGTGATCCTCGACGAGGCGACGAGCCACCTCGACAGCGAGAACGAGGCGCTCGTCCAGCGCGCGCTCGCCGTGGCGCTCGAGGGTCGCACCTCCCTGGTGATCGCCCACCGCCTGTCGACCATCGTCGCGGCGGACCGGATCCTCGTGCTGGACGACGGACGGCTCGTCGAGTCGGGCACGCACCACGAGCTGCTCGGTTCGATGGGCCTGTACGCAGAGCTCTACACGACGCTCGTCGGGTCCGAGACGTGACGTCCCCGGCGGCGACGCGCCTCACCTACTGGGCCAACCTGGCCCAACCGTGGTCGTCGGTGCTGGAGGGCGTGCGCCACGCGGAGGCGACGGGTTGGGACGGTCTCGTCGTCGCCGACCACTTCATGGGCGACGACGGGGGCTTCGGGCGATCCGACGCGCCGATGCTGGAGTCGACCGCCGCGCTGTCGGCGTTGGCCGGGTGCACGGAGCGGCTGCGCCTCGGCTCGCTGGTGTTCTCCGCGACCTACCGGCATCCCGCGGTGCTGGCCAACTGGGCGGCGACGACGGATCACGCGTCCGGTGGACGCCTCAGGTTGGGCCTGGGCGCCGGCTGGCAGCTGAACGAGCACGAGCAGTACGGGATCGAGCTGGGCACCCCCGGCGAGCGGATCCGCCGGCTCGAGGAGCACTGCACGGCGATCCGCTCCCTGCTGACCGAGCCACGCACGTCGTTCGACGGCGAGTTCGTGCAGCTGAGCGAGGCGCTGTGCGAGCCCAAGCCCTTGCAGGATCGCCTGCCGTTCCTGATCGGCGGCAAGGGCGACCGGATGCTGCGCCTCGTCGCACGTCACGCGGACGCGTGGAACATGTGGAGCCTGCCCGACGTGCTCGCCGAGCGTTCCGCCGCTCTCGACGCCGCGTGCGAGGCGATCGGGCGGGACCCCGGGAAGATCGAGCGGACGACCCAGGCCCTCGTCTTCGTGACCGACGACGCGACCCGCGCCCGGGAGCTGGTCGCCTCCGTATCGCCGCGCGCCGCGGTCGCCGGGCCGGCGTCGGAGTTCGCGGCGACGGTGGCCGCCTGGGCGGAGATCGGGGTGACCGAGGTCATCGTCCCCGACTTCACCCTGGGCACCGGCGCCCGACGAGCCGACGCGATGGATGCGCTCCGAGCCGCCGTCCGCGCGCTCTGAGCAGCGTCCGGCTCAACGAAGGGCGGGGTTCACCGCCGCGAACTGCCCCCACGGGTTCTCGACGCCGGGCACCATCCAGAGGTGGAGCATCCAGAGGTTGCGCCCGTCGAGCAGGACCCCGCCGGGGCACTGCGAAGGATCGGTCACGCCCTCGCCCGCGGGCTGGCCGTCCACGAGGCACATCCGGAGATGCCGGTGCCACACGTCGTTGGGGCCCGCGAAGCCCTCCGGCGCCGTCGGTGACGCCACCCAGTAGGAGAACGCGACGAGCTCGGCGTCGGGCCCCTCCCCGTCGTACAGCAGCATCGACGGTCGGGCCGGGTCGAACGGCTGGTCCACCATCGACCACCGCACGTAGTGCGTGCCGACGGTGGGCGCGAACTGCGAGCCGAACGCGTACCCCTGCGCCGTGGCGTCGCGCGCCGTGGCCAGGCCCGCCGTCGCGTCCACCGCCTCCTGGACCTGCGCCGCCAGCAGTTCGGCGGTCGCGGCATCGACCGGAACGGTGGTGGGGGCGCTGGTGAGGTCGTGCGACGAGTGGACGTCGTGCTCCGGAGGGTCCGGCAGGCCGCTGACGTCCATCCGGCTCAGCTCGAGCAGTGCTGCGAGCTCATCCGGGGACGGGCGGACGCGAGGGAAGGTCGTGGTGGTGAGGGCGACGTCCTCCACGAACTCGCCCACGGCGCCGTCGTCGTCGGATCGATCCCACAGCACGGCGACCGCTGCGATGGAGCCGGCTGCGACGAGCGCCACCAGGGCGACGAGGCTCGTCGTCACACGCCGGCGGGCCGGCGGGGACGCAGTCTGCAGCTCCTCTTCCATGACATCGCCTCGATCAGCAACTCGGCGGGTTCCCGGACGACCCCCGACCGGGGACGAACCCGGGCGAGCCTACGACAGGCCCCGCGCGCTCAGGCGGAAGTGCCGCCGTCGACCACGAGGCAGCTCCCCGTCATGTAGCTGCCGGCGTCGGAGGCGAGGAGCAGCGCCGCGCCGACGATCTCGCCCGGCTCGGCCACGCGCCGCTGGATGGTGGAGTCGACGATGTCCTGCCGGAAATCGGGTATCGACAGGGTCGGTGCCATCATGTCCGTCTCGAAGGGCCCCGGAGCCAGAGCGTTCACCCGGATCCCGTGCGGTCCCCACTCCTTCGCCATCGTGCGCGTCAGGTTCCACAGCGCTGCCTTCGAGGCGGTGTAGAGCCCGAGGTAGCCGGCGCCCCGGAACGCACCGACCGACATCACGTTGATCACCGAGGCGTGGTCGCTCGCCTGCAGCTGCGCCATGGCGAGCTGGCAGAGGCGGAGCGGCGCCAGCACGTTGACCTCGAAGGACTTGGTGAAGGCCAGCTCGGTCACCTCGGTCAGCGGTCCACCCAGCGGGTTGGCGGCGTTGTTCACCACGATGTCGATCCCGCCCGCCCAGTCGGTGGACCGCTCGACGAGCGCTGCGAGGTCCTCCGCCCGGCCGACGTGGGTGGGCACGGCGATCGCCTGACCGCCCGCCGACACGATGGCGGCAGCCACCTCCTCGCAGGCCTCGGCCTTGCGCGAGGCCACCACGACCCGGGCGCCGGCCGCCGCGAACCCCTCGGCGATCGCCCGCCCCAGCCCCCGGCTCCCGCCGGTGACGACGGCGGTGCGCCCCGTGAGGTCGAAGTGGTCGGCGCGTCCCGATGCGGTCATGGGTCGGGAGCGTACGGCGAGACGGGTCGGCCACGCCCTGTCGGAGGGCACCGCTACCGTTCGGGACGTGACCCTGTTCGACGCGCTGCCGCCGCCCGAGGGCGAGGACGACCGGTCGGCAGTGCGCCGCGATCCGTCCCACACGTGGTCGGTGCCGGAGCTGCACGGTCGCCTCGAGGACGCGCTCAGCAACGCGATCCCGCACTCGGTGTGGGTCGAGGGCGAGATCACCAACCTCAGCCGAGCGTCGAACGGGCACGTGTACTTCACGCTGGTCGAGCCCGGCGAGGACCACCGGAGCCCCGGTCACGCGCTGTCCGTGACGCTCTTCCGCTGGCAGAAGGAGAAGGTCAACCTGCAGCTCAAGCGGGCCGGCGGAGCCGTCAAGATGGACGACGGCGTGCGGGTCAGGGTCCGCGGCGACCTCGAGCTCTACGGCCGGCGGATGCAGGTCCAGCTGAAGATGTTCGCCATCGACCCGGCCTTCACCCTGGGCGATCTCGCAGCACGACGTCAGGCGCTGCTGGCACGGCTCGACGCCGAGGGCCTGCTCGGCGCCAACCGCCGGCTCGCGCTGGGACCACTGCCGCTGAGGGTCGGCCTGGTGACCTCTGCCGGCAGTGCGGCGCACGCCGACTTCCTCCACGAGCTGGAGGTGTCCGGTCTGGGGTTCGACGTCCTCTGCGTGGACGCGAGGGTGCAGGGCGTCGAGAGCGAGGCAACCGTCGCTGCGGCCATCTCCACGCTCCAGCACCACCGTGTGGACGTGATCGCCCTGGTGCGCGGTGGCGGAGCCCGCACCGACCTGGCCGCGTTCGACAGCGAGGTCATCGCCCGGTCGATCGCGGCGTCGGGGGTGGTGGTCTGGTCCGGGATCGGGCACGAGACCGACCGGTCGGTGGCCGACGAGGTCGTCCACACGGCCTGGAAGACGCCCACCGCCTGCGCGGCGGCCCTCGTCGAGGCCGTCCGACTCGCCCGCGACCGGGCCGAGGGTTCATGGGAGCGGGTCCTGGATCTCGCGGCGGCGCAGCTCGAGACCCATGCCGCACGTCACGATCGGCGCGCCCGGAGCATCGCATCGTCGTGCCGCGTCGGGCTCGACCGGGCAGCGTCGGACATGGCGCACCGGCGCGCCCGCGTCGTACGGGATGCCTCGCAGCTGCTGCGCAGCGCCGACGCGCGCCTCGAACGGGCGCGGGGCCACCTGGGTCCGTCGGCCCTGCGTCGCCTCGACGCCGCCGCTGATCGCGTCGAGCTGCTGGCGGCGCAGGTTCGAGCCGAGGATCCGGCCCGCCTGCTCGAGCGCGGCTGGTCGATCACGCACCGCGCCGACGGCACGGTGCTGCGTTCGACCGTCGACGCCCTCCCCGGCGAGCATCTCGTGACCACGATCGTGGACGGCACCGTCCACTCCACCGTCGATCCCGAAGGGGAGCCCACATGACCGCGTCCGAACCGACCCCTGAGCCGCCGAGCATCGGCTACGCCGACGCCGTCGCCGAGCTGGACCGGATCGTGTCGGCGCTCGACTCGAGCCACCTCGACATCGACGTGCTGGGCGACCACGTCGCTCGGGCCGCCGAGCTGATCGCCGTCTGCCGGGACCGCATCGACCTCGCTCGCATGCGCGTCACCGAGATCGTCGCCGACCTCGACGAGGCGCTGGAGCCGGCGGCACCGAGCGAGGCCCACCCGCAGGAGTGACGCCACCGTTCGAGCGGACCACCTCCGCCATCCGCTCGAGCTCGTCGGCTCCGAGGTTCGGGTCGCTGCGCCGGAGCTGGGCCACGGCGGCGAGCATGGCCACCCCGGCAGCTCGATCGGCATGCCGCAGGTAGCGGCCGAGGAACCACCGCCGCCCGAACCTCGTCGCCAGGGCCTCGAGCCGGCCGCCCTCGGGTGGCGTCGCGGCGGCGAGGAGCAACCAGGTCGCTGCGACGTCCGCTCCTGCGGGTCCGCGCGCGGCGTTCGCCCAGTCGATCACGACGGGGCCGCGGGCCGTCAGCAGCACGTTGCCGGGATGGAAGTCGAGGTGCACCAGCCGGTCACCGGACCCGAACGGGCCGCGAAGCCCCTCCGGCGCCGGGATCGCGGCCAGCCGTCGCTGCAGGCTCGCCAACGTGGCGGCGTGCCGTCCCATCCGCCAGGGCGCTCGTCCCAGGTCCGTCAGCATGTCCACCCCGTCGAGGCGTTCCAGGACCAGCCCGTCGGGACGGACCTCGTGGACCGTCACCACCGGGAAGCCGGCGTCGGCCGCCGCCCGCATGGCGGCCACCTCGCCGGACAGGTCGCGTGGGATCCGGGGTCGCCGCAGCACCCGGCCACCACCGAGGTCCACGATCTCCGTGTCCCTTCCCGCCGCGATGACGGGACCGTCGGCGGGGCGCTCCTCGGGCTGTGCCACGTCGCCTACCGGGCGCGCGCCGAGAGGGCCACCAGGGCAGCACCCCCCACGCCGAGCGCGATGAGCGCCATCATGAGCACCGCGGGGAGCCCGAGTGCGATCGCTCCGCCCTGGTGGAGCAGCGCGATGATCCCCGCGACGGTGGCGACGAGGCCGCTGACGAGGGCGATCGGATCGAGTGGGTGGCGCTTCATGATGCTCCTGGGACGGTCGGAGTCGGTGGGACGGTCGGCTCGGGTGGGACGGTCGGTTCGGGTGGGCCGGCTGGCTCAAGGGGGACGGTCGGATCGATGCCCAGCGCTCCGGGCGGCGCGATGGTCGGCTGGGGCGCCGTCCCGTCGGGCACGCCGTCGCCGTCGTCATCGACGAGGTTCGGTGTGACCAGCTCGGCGCCGAGGGGGTCGATGCCGAGCGACTGGCAGGACTCGTGGTCGCCGGTGAACCCGCGGCACGCGGCCACTCGGGGGTGGTCGGGCGTCGCGGGCCGGTCCTCGCGGCAGTCGACGAGGTAGTTGTTGTCGTTGATGCAGAGCGCGACCCGCTGCTCCACCGGCACCTCGTCGCAGGGCTCGACCACGCCTCGCGGCCCACCCCCGACGGTGCAGAGCTGGACCGGCCGCGTGAGCGGGCGGGCATCGTCCGCCCAGTGCGGGTCGAACAGCTGGACCTGCCCGACGCCCATGCGGACCTCGATGAACAGCCGGTGCTTCGAGCCGTTGTCGAACGTCCGGCGCCGGACGGTGCGGGCGCCGTCGCCGAGGGACTCGTCGTCGAGCGTCATCATCGACTGCCACCAGCGCTCCCCGCCCACGTCGCGGTCGAGGGCGGAGTACGGCTCCGGGGTCCCTTCGTCGACCCACCGCCGTGCGAGGTCGGGGTCGCCCCATGCGACCGAGCCGATCGACGGCCGGGCGATCCTGATCTCGCCGTACGAGTTCACCACCCTGATGACGGTGGTGGTCGCCGCCGGGAGCCCGATCTCGAGCCGTCCCGCGAAGTGGTCGATCCGCAGGGTTCGGTCGGCGGTGAGCGTCAGGTTCCGCAGGTCGACCGTGCTGGAGCCGACGGCGGTGCTCAGCGACTTCGGGAGCAGGGCCTCCGTCGAGATGACGCGGTCGAACTCGCCGCCCAGCACGTCGGCTCGGAGATCCAGCGCCCCGAGTCCGCCCAGCAGCAGCGACAGCGCCAGCGCCGGGAGGATGAGACCACGAGCCCGGCCGACGAAGGCGGACACCACGAGGCCGAGGCCGAAGATCACCAGGGAGACTGCGGCCACCACACCCGGGGTGACCGCGTCACCGTCACCCGCAGCGATGATGCCCATGACGCCCGCCGCGAAGAGGACGACGCACCAGGTCAGCGGTCCCAGCACCGGGGGATGCAGCGTGCGCCGGGGAGCAGGAGCCGGGGGCGCGGCCCAGGGCGTGCCGGCAGAGGGCTCGGGACCGGCAGCGGCCGCCACACCGGACGACGGGGCCGGCGGGCCGTGGAACGGCCCGGGCGGTGGGACCGGGGAGGCCTCGGTCGGCGGGAAGGACCGGATCGGCATCGCGCTCGGATCACGGCGCCGCAGCAGCAGTGCCAGCCCTCCCAGGAGCAGCGCCCAGGGCGCGAGGCGCCAGGCGATGCGGAACAGGGAGACCTCCGCCATCTCCCCCATGAGGAGGAGACCGGCGAGGACGACCGCCCCCAGGGCGACGAGGTCCCACCCGCTGCTCCGACCGAGCAGACGTTCGCCCCGATCGGTGGGCATGAAGACCCAGGCCACGAGGTAGATCGGCAGGCCGATCCCGGCGAACGTGGCGAGCACGAACCCGGCGCGCACCAGGATCGGAGGGATGCCCAACGTGGCGGCCAGGCCACCGGCCACACCGGCGAGCAATGAGTCGGACGTCGAGCGGCGCAGCGACCGGAACCACTCCACGACGCCATCCGTCCCGGGACCGGGCGGTGGCGGTGGGGGTGGGGGTGGCGGCTGCTCGGCGCCGTCGGGGTCGGTCACAGGAACATCCATGCCGTCATCGTCGTGTCGACGGCCGCTCGGGACCATCGGGGATCCCACCGATTCTCCCCTGAGATCGACGCGCAGCGCTCTCAGGGTCATCTCGGGGTCGGACCCTGATGCCGATCTGGCTGCGCGGTGCCATCATGGCCTGACGATGCCGTCGAACCCGCCGCCCACCGCCGACCGGGCAGCGCCCGCACCGGTCGGGGGCGCACCCCCAATCGCCCGTCCCCAGGGCGTCGCTCCGCTCCCCGAGCCGATGATCCTCGGCGTGGCGGCGGCCCTCGCCGCCCGCTTCGGGGTCTCGGTGCCGCTCGTCCGGGCGGCGTTCGCCACGCTCGCCGCCCTCGGCGGCTTCGGCCTGGTGGTGTACCTCGTGCTGGCTGCGACCTGGCGGGACCGACCGGTCGTGGCGCTGGCACCGTCGACGGGCCGCGACGCAGGGCTCGGTCTGGTGACCGTGGGGCTGCTCTGGGAGCTGTCGAACTGGTGGCCCGGGTTCCGGCTCGCGCTGGTGGCGCCGGTGGGCCTGGTCGCGGCCGGGGTGGCGATGGGCTGGCGGACGAACGGCCACGACGTCGGCGACGGCGTCGCCGTGTCGCGGCCCAGGTCGACCCTCGCCCGCGTGGTCGGGGGCCTGGTCCTCTGCATCGGCGGCATGGCGGTCTTCCTCGGTCAGCGCGTGGACGTCGCGACGTTGCGCGACACGGCCCTGGCCCTCGCCGTGGCCTTCGCCGGGATCGCGCTGGTGCTCGGACCGTCGGCGGTGCGCTTCCTCCGCTCCTTCTCGGTGGAGCGCGACGAGCGCATCCGGGCTCAGGAGCGCGCCGTGGTGGCGGCCCACCTGCACGACTCGGTGCTGCAGACCCTGACGCTCATCCAGAAGCGAGCCGATGATCCGGCCGCGACCGTCTCGCTGGCCCGACACCAGGAGCGATCGCTGCGGCGCTGGCTCTACGGCGGCGGCATCGTCGATGCGACGGGCGACGTCGAGCCCGGTGACGCCGGCTGGCGTGCGTCCGCCGAGCGGATGGTCGGTGAGGTCGAGGACCTCCATGCGGTGGCCGTGGAGCTCGTGATGGTGGGTGACGGCGCGGTCGGCGACGCGCGCGCCGCCTCGGTCGCGGCGGTGCTCGCCGCCGCCCGCGAGGCGTTGGTCAACGCCGCGAAGTTCTCGGGCGATCCGCACCTCTCGGTGTACTGCGAGCTCGCCGACGACCGCTTCGAGGTGTTCGTCCGCGACCGCGGGAAGGGCTTCGACCTGGCGACGATCCCCTCTGACCGCCGCGGCATCCGCGACTCGATCCTCGGGCGCCTCCGCAGCGTGCACGGCACGGCGGACATCCGCACCGCCCCGGGCGCCGGCACCGAGGTGCACCTCTCGATCCCGCTGGGCGGCGGACGTGGCTGACACGCCGACGACCGACGACGCGCCACTCGATCCGAGGCCTCGGGTGGTGGTGGTCGACGACCACGCGCTCTTCCGGGCGGGGGTCGTCGCGGAGCTGGGCGACCGCGTCGTCGTGGTGGGGGTGGCGGACGACGTCGCCACCGCCGTCGAGGTGATCAGCACCGAGCGCCCCGACGTCGTGCTCCTCGACGTGCACCTCCCCGGCGGCGACGGCGCCGCGGTCATGGCGGGGTGCGGGCCGCTCGACGGTGTCCGCTACCTGGCGCTCAGCGTGTCCGACGCCGCCGACGACGTGATCTCGCTCGTCCGGGCGGGCGCCCGCGGCTATGTCACGAAGTCGATCAGCGCGAGCGACCTGTGCGAGGGGGTGGAGCGCGGGGCCGCCGGCGACGCCGTCTTCTCGCCCCGGCTGGCCGGCTTCGTCCTCGACGCGTTCAGCGCTGCACCGCCACCGAGCGCCGACCTCGACCTCGACCAGCTCACGGCGCGCGAGCGACAGGTGCTCCGCCTCCTGGCCCGCGGCTACGCGTACAAGGAGATCGCCCGGGAGCTGACCATCAGCGTGAAGACGGTCGAGTCGCACGCCTCCGCGGTCCTGCGCAAGCTGCAGCTCTCCGGGCGCGGCGAGCTGAGCCGCTGGGCATCGGAACGGCGCCTCGTCTGAGCCGGAACCGGCGCGGGGCTCGCACCCCGCTCAGCTGGGGACGACGCGGTTCCGGCCGCTGCCCTTCGCCTCGTACATGGCGGCGTCGGCCCGCTGCAGGGAGTCGTGGATCGTCTCCTCCCACGGCCGACACTCGCTCACACCGATGCTCACCGTGAGGTGGACGGTGCCGTGCGGGGCGTCGACCGCGACGTCGGCGATGCGCTCGCGCAAGCGGTCGGCGATCTCACGGGCCCGGTCCAGGCCCGTGGCGGGCATCACGACGGCGAACTCCTCGCCGCCGAGGCGGCCGACGACGTCGTCCGCGCGCAGGTGCAGCCGGCAGAGGTGCGCCACGGTGCGGATGACCTCGTCACCCGTGTGGTGGCCGTAGCGGTCGTTGATCGCCTTGAAGTCGTCGGCATCGATCACCAGCACCGACACCGGCCGACCGGTGCGCCGGCTGGTCGCGAAGGCGGCGGCGGCCTGCTCGAAGAACGCCCTCCGGTTGAGGAGATCGGTGAGCGCGTCGTGCGCGGCGAGCCACTCCAGCTCGCCCTGCAGCGCAGCACGCTGCTCGACCTCGTGCTCGAGCGTGACCCTCGCGCCCTGCTCGTGGACGAACGACAGGTACTCGTCGCGCCGCGAGCGCTGCAGCATCCAGGCGACCGACCCGTTGACGAACATGGCGACGGCCAACGTGATGATCGCTTCCGCGTCGAGCCGGGACGATCCGTCGATGCTCTGGAGTCCCACCCAGCCGAAGGCGACCGAGCCGACGGCGACCACGCCCAGCGCCGGGAGCAGCCGATTGGGGACGTAGATCAGCATCGACACGCTGAGGATCGCGAACTGGAGGCTGCGCGTCGGACCGGGCAGCGAGTCGTAGTACGCGGTGAGGAGGAACGTCGTCATCGCGTACGCCTCGATCAGCGTGACGGGCAGCCACGCGAGCGAGCGCTCGGGACGGCGCCGCACCCGCACCGCGAGCGCGCAGGCGGCGACGACGAGACCGACCCGCATCCCGTTCGTGGCCCAGGTCATGCCGGTCCACTCGGGTTCGGCGAGGTCCAGCAGCCCGAAGGAGGCGAAGACGATCGAGCTGAACACCAGGATCGAGGGGAGCCGGCGGGCGTCACGGTCGAGCGAGTGGAGGCGGAACCCGCGCTCGAGCTGCCGGTCGACGAACTCCCCGGTGAACGGGTGGATGGAGCCCGGACCGCGCGCCGTTCGCCACTGCCCGCTCGCTCGCATGCCGGAACCGTCGGCAGAACTCGGTTCGGACTCAACCATTCGTCGAGCATTTGCTGCCCGGAAGAGTTCTCTTGATCCGGGCCGGTTTCGGCCGATGGTGCTGGTACTCACCATGACTGCGACCCTCCAACCACCTCCGCTGCGCACCCGCGGCTCGTCGATGCCGTCCCGGCGCGCCACCGCGTCCCAGGTCGCGATCGAGGAGATGGTCGCGGCGTTGCGCACGATCCCGCACGGCGGGCTCGACGACGGCGCTCGGCGGTTCCCGCTGCCGCCGCCCGTGCGGGCCACGATCTCGCCGATGGTCGTGACCCTCCGCTGGACGGCCGTGGTGGCCGGCGCGGTGTTCGGCGTCGAGGACGCGCACGAGGTCCCGCTCCAGCTCGTCGTCACGCTCGGGGTGTGCCTCGCCCTGACGGTCTGGCGCACGTGCCTGCCCCTCACGCTCGCCAGCCGCCGTCACGCCGACCGCACGGTCGCGCTGACCGACGCCGTCCTGGCCGCAGCGGCCGTCGGCCTCGCCGGCACGGCCGGCGTCCCGTTCGTGCCGGTGGTCGTGGTGACCGTCGCCGTCGCCGCGTTCGGGTGGGGCTACGGCGCAGGTGGCAGCGCTGCGGTCGCGGCCGCCGCGGGACTGCTCGCTGGCTGGCTCGGGTCGGCCGACGGCGTCGGAGGCTTCCACCTCCCTGACGTGCTCGTGCTGGCCGGCCTCCTGGTGGTCGCCGCCACGGCTCCCGCCCGCGTGCGGCTCACGCTCCTCGACGCGGAGCGACGCCGCCTGGCAGCAGCCGGCCGGAACGACGCGCTCACCCAGACGAACGACCTGCTCACGATGCTGAGCTCGGTCGCCCGGACGCTGCCGTCGCCGCTCAGCCTCCGCGACGCGCTCGACACCACGCACGACGAGCTCTCACGCACGTTCAGCCCGTCGGTGGTGTGCTTGCTCGAGCGGGACGAGTCCAACGACGAGTGGGTCCCGAAGCTGGCGGAGGGCTGCATCCTCCGTCCGACGTGCGCCACGGACGACCTGCCCGACCCTCTGCGCCGGTGCCTCGACATGGACGGGCCGCTCCTGGTTCGTACGATCGGCGACGACGGACCCGGGATCAGCGTCGGCTCGCGATCCGGCATGTACGTCCGCCTCCGCATCCGTGACCGCGTCGTCGGCCTGTTGGGCATCGAGCACCGCAGCCCCGAGCAGTTCGGCGGGCGGCACGCGCAGGCCTTCGCGGAGATGTCGGGCGCCACGGCGCTCACCCTGGACAACGCCCGCCGCTTCGGCCGCCTGCGATCGCTCGGAGCGGAGGAGGAGCGCAGCCGGATCACCCGTGACCTCCACGACCGCCTGGGTCAGTGGCTGACCTACATCAGCTTCGAGCTGGAGCGCATCATCTCCTCCGCCGGGCCCGCGGCGCCCGAGCTGGGCCACCTCTACACCGACGTCCAGTCGGCGCTCGACGAGCTGCGCGAGACGCTCCGGCAGCTCCAGAGCGGCGTCGCGGAGGGCCGCCCCCTCGCCCGGGTCGGCGCGGACATCGTCGAGCGGTTCCGTGAGCGCACCGACCTCACCGTCAGCTGGGACGTCCTCGACCCGACGACCCACCTCCCCGTCCCGGTGGAGAACGAGCTGCTCCGCATCCTGCAGGAGTCCCTGTCCAACATCGAGCGCCACGCTGCCGCGTCCCACGTCGACATCACGTGGGACGTGCTCGACGGTGTCGGCGTCCTCATCATCCGCGACGACGGCAGGGGCTTCGCCTCCGACCAGGGCGTCCGAGACCGGGCGTACGGCCTGGTCGGCATGCGCGAGCGCGCGGATGTCATCGGTGCCCGCCTCACCATCGACAGCACACCCGGCAAGGGCACGACGATCCGCGTCGTCGCCGGCGCCACCACCGAGATCCAGGAGATCTGAGCCATGCGAATCCTCCTCTGCGACGACCACCAGATCCTGCGCGAGGGCATCCGCCGAGGCCTCGAAGGGGCCGGCGAGGAGGTGGTCGGCGAAGCGTCGAACGGCGAGGAAGCCGTCGAGATGGTCCGCGAGATGGAGCCCGACGTCGTCCTCATGGACCTGTCGATGCCGGTCCTCGACGGCGTGGCGGCCACGAAGCGCATCATGGACGAGGTCCCGGCGACCCGCGTGGTCGTCCTCACGATGCACGACGACGCGGCCCGCACCCGGGCGGCGCTCACGGCCGGGGCGGTCGGGTACCTGACCAAGGGCACCTCGTTCACCCAGGTGCTGGACACGGTTCGGGCCGCGGCGAAGGGCGAGACAGTGCTGTCGCCGCAGATCGCCGTGTCGATGCTCGAGCACGCGCGTGACCAGGCGGAGCGCGACGACCTGCTGTCGGCTCGCCAGGTCGAGATCCTGCAGAAGATCGCGAACGGGCTCGGCACCAAGCAGGTGGCTCGCGACCTCGGCATCACGCAGAAGACCGTGCACAACCACCTGAACGGCATCTACCGGAAGCTCGACACGCAGAGCCTCACCCACGCCGTGCTGTCGGCGGTGCGGCTCGGGATCATCGACCTCGACCCCGATGAGTGAGGTGTCCGTGGTCGGCCGTTGGTCGAGCACGGCGCGATCCGTCGGGGCACGGCTCACGACCTACCGGGTGGTCGCCGCGATCGTGGTCACCACCGTCGCCACCTCGACCGTCGTCGGCCCGCTGGCCTGCGGCGTCGTGCCGGATCGACCGGAGCGCTCCGTCGTCACGGGGCACCCCTAGCGCCGTCTCGCCGGTCGGCCCGATCCACCCGTAGCGTGTTGCCGTGAGCAACGTGCAGGGTCAGGTCGCGCCGGGCTTCGAGGCCGTGCGCGAAGAGTTCGAGGAGAACTTCGTCAGCCGTGACGAAGTGGGCGCCGCGGTCTCCGTGTGGCGGGGCGACGAGTGCCTCGTCGACCTGGTGGGCGGTTCGCTCGCCGGGAACGCGGGGCCCTACACGCCCGACCACCTGCAGCTGGTCTTCTCGGCGACCAAGGGCGCGACGGCGATCGCAGCCCACCTGCTCGCCCAGCGCGGCGAGCTCGACCTCGAGGCGCCGGTGTCCCGGTACTGGCCGGAGTTCGCGGCGCACGGCAAGGGCGAGGCACCGGTCAAGTGGCTCCTGAGCCACAAGGTCGGGCTCCCCGACACCGATCGGCCCGTGTCCTACGAGGGCGCCCTGGGCTGGACGGAGGCCGTCGAGGCGCTCGCTGCGTCGAAGCCCCTGTGGGAGCCCGGCACCCGCCACGGGTACCACGCCGTCACCTACGGCTACCTCGTCGGCGAGGTGATCCGCCGGGCCACGGGCCGGACCCTCGGCGAGGTGTTCCGGACCGAGATCGCCGAGCCGCTGGGCCTGGACTTCTGGATCGGCCTGCCCGACGAGCAGCACAGCCGGGTGGCGAAGCTCATCCCCTTCGCCGTGCCCTCGGCGCTCGGCGGTCCGGACAGCGGCGTGGTGCTCACCCCCGAGGTGCACCTCGAGGACGACGACGGCTCCGAGACCATCTCGGGTCTCGTCCACATGCTGGAGAAGCTCCTCGGCCCCGACAACCTGATCGGCCGGGCGCTGGCCGGGCCCGGCGGCGCCTTCGGTGGCGGCAACGTGTGGAACGACCCGGCCCTCTGGAGGGCCGAGATGGGCGCCGCCAACGGCATCACCAACGCCACGTCGCTGGCCCGCATGTACGCCGCGTGCGTCGGCGAGGTGGACGGCGTGCGACTCCTCGACCCGATGACCGTCGCACAGGCCATCGAGGTCCAGGTCTCCGGACCCGATGCCGTGCTGATGTTCGAGATCCCGTTCGGGCTCGGCTTCATGCGCCACTCGATGTTCTCCCCGCTCGGCTTCCCGGGCGCCTTCGGGCACTACGGCGCCGGCGGTGCGGTGGGGTTCGCCGACGTCGAGTCCGGGATCGGATTCGGCTACGTGATGAACCAGATGCAGCTCGGGCTGGCAGGCGACCCCCGCACCAAGGCGCTCATCGACGCCGTCGTCGCCGCGATCTAGTGGCCGACATCGCGGCCGAGGCCGCCCGCCGCAGGACCTTCGCGATCATCAGCCACCCCGACGCGGGGAAGACCACGCTGACCGAGAAGTTCCTCCTGTACGGAGGCGCCCTGGGGAAGGAGGCGGGCGCGGTGAAGGCCCGGTCCGACCGTCGCTCGGCGACCTCGGACTGGATGGCGCTCGAGCAGCAGCGCGGGATCTCGATCACCTCGACGGTGCTCCAGTTCCCCTACCGGGACTGCGTGATCAACCTGCTCGACACGCCCGGCCACCGCGACTTCTCGGAGGACACCTACCGGGTGCTGACCGCCGCCGACGCCGCCGTGATGGTCCTCGACTCGGCGAAGGGCATCGAACCGCAGACGCTCAAGCTGTTCGAGGTGTGCCGGGCGCGTGGCATCCCGCTCCTCACGTTCCTCAACAAGTGGGACCGTCCCGGCCGCGACGGCATCGAGCTGCTCGACGAGATCGAGTCGATGATCGGGCTGCAGCCGGCGCCCGTGACCTGGCCCGTCGGGATCCCCGGCGACTTCCGCGGTGTGATCGACTGCCGCGACCGCAGCTACACGCGCTTCACACGGACGGCGCGCGGCGCCACGATGGCCCCCGAAGAGGACGTCGATCCGGCGCGGGCGGCGGTCGAGGAGGGCGCCAGCTGGGAGGCGGCCGTCGACGAGGTCGACCTGTTCGAGGCGACCGGGCAGACGCTCGACATGGAGCTGTTCCTGGGCGGCGAGCAGACCCCGACGTTCGTGGGCTCGGCGATGACGAACTTCGGGGTCGGCAAGCTGCTCGACGCGATCGTCGACCTCGTGCCGTCCCCCTCACCACGGGCCACGGACGACGGCGAGGTCCGGCCGATCGACGCGCCGCTCTCGGGCTTCGTGTTCAAGGTGCAGGCGAACATGGACCCGTCGCACCGGGACCGCATCGCGTTCCTGCGGGTGTGCTCGGGACGCTTCGAGCGGGGCATGGTCGTGACGCACGAGCGCACGGGCAAGCCGTTCGCCACGAAGTACGCCCACCAGGTGTCGGGCCAGGACCGCGAGACGATGGACGAGGCGTACCCCGGCGACGTGGTCGGGCTGGTCAATGCGACGGACGTCCGGGTGGGCGACACGCTCTACGACGGTCCGCCCGTGCGGTTCCCGGGCATCCCGACGTTCGCCCCGGAGCACTTCTCCGTCGCTCGCGTGAAGGACACCGGTCGCTTCAAGCAGTTCCGCCGGGGCATCGCGCAGATGGACGAGGAAGGTGTCGTGCAGGTGCTGCGCGATCCCGAGGTCGGCGACCAGGCCCCGATCCTCGCGGCCGTGGGGCCCATGCAGTTCGAGGTGGTGCAGTACCGGCTGGAGAACGAGTTCGGCGCGCCGGTCGAGCTGCTCACCACGGCCTACCAGGTGGCACGGCGCACCGACGCCGCGAGCCGCGAGCGCCTGCGGAGCATGCGTGGCGTGGACGTCCTCGACCGGAGCGACGGCGCGATGATCGCCCTGTTCGAGAGCACCTACTGGCTCGACCGGCTCGTCGCCGACGAGCCCGAGCTGACCCTCGAGAAGCTCGTCGCCGACGGAGCCCTGCGGCAGTAGCGGCCACCTCGGACCCACTGCCTCCCGAACCTGGCCGGATGTCGGTGGCGGGCCACCGACATCCTTCTGAGTTCGGGAACCGGCGGTCGAGTCGATAGATTGGCCGTCCCTTCGGGGGCGTAGCTCAGCTGGCTAGAGCACCTGCTTTGCAAGCAGGAAGTCGTGGGTTCGAGTCCCATCGCCTCCACCACATCTCGGACACCGGGCAACTGGTCGGACCACCAGCGGACCACTCCGTCAGCGCCCCCCCGCCCTTGCAGGGCGCGAGTTCGTGGAATCGAGGCCCATCAAATTCCACCCGTGCCTCGCGTGCACTCGCTCCAGGACCAAGGCGAAGGTCGCCGAACAACCCTCAGCTCTCGGGAACGCCGCAGTCGCGGCGCTTCACACAAGCACCCACGTTCCGGCTAGCTCGGACCGTGGCACTGTTTGAACCGTCTTCCGGAACCGCACGGGCAGGGTGCGTTTCGAGGAATGTATCCCAGTGCCACGTGGGCATCTGGAGATGTGGGGTCCAGGCTCTGCTCCGTCTTGGTCAGCTTCGACCAGCGCTTGAAGGCTAGGTCGCGACTGACGCCGGCGGCGGCTCCAATATCGGCCCAGCTGGCCCCGTTCTCCTTTGCGACGACAACCTGATACTCAAGCGCCGCCGTGGCTGATGCGATGACCTGCGTACAGCTCGCCACCTCCCGGAGAGCGGAATCGCGGCGAATCAGCTGCTGCTGTTCGAGCTTTCCTTGACGCTCGCGTGCGCGTTCTAGAGCGAGCTGCGAAAGCCGGAGAGCGTCTTCCAACGGCAATTCGTTGATCGCATCCGCCAGCGCATCCACTTCCGAGCCATCGACTTCGGGATCCGACCCACGGGTCCTCGAAATATCCCCGAGCATCTCCGCCAGTAGGAATTCCGCACGTGTCAGGGCGTCGTCACGGAATCTCAACCGCAACTTCGCAAGCAGCGAGGCCTCGCTCTGACCTCGGCCGACCCCCCGCAAGATCTCACGCAGATCACGCTCGTCCACAGCCGACGCCCCAACCGGCAACAGCGGTCGATCCGAAGCAAGGCGGTCGGTGTGGGGCATTAGGCGTCTCCGCTTCTGAAGTCTGAGGTGGTCCGTGACCGGAGCACCCTCAACGATAGCAGGCGGCCGACAAACGGACCGCCGCTGCCTCTACTGGCGTAGCAACCACGCCGTGTAGCGAATTTGCGTTGCCGAATAGCACTGTTGACGAATGCCGGATCTGGCGCGATACTGTTGCCACTTCGGCGTTCGCCGGGCGGAGAATAGGAGAAGCGACCAATGAACAAGGCACGGAAGATGACAGCAGTGTTCGCGGCAACCTCAGCACTGCTGGGCGCGACATTCGCGGCGGGCACACCCGATCCGGATCGGACCTCCGCACCGACGATCGACGAGCTCCGGCCAAGGGCCGAGTTCGCGGGCGACGTCGAGGTGAGCCACGCGGAACTCGCCGAGTGGGAGGCCATCATCTCCTCCCCGGAGGAACGGGAGACGGTCGTAGCAGGACTGCGGAAGGCGTTCTCCGGGCTGGCCGAGGTCGGAACGGGCGCGGATGGGAAGCCGGAGAAGAACGTCCAGCCGTCATCCATCGGTGACATGGAACTGGTACTCGCCTACGGCGCGAACCCGACGCACGTCTGGATCACAGCGTCCTACGCGGACATGGCCCGAGGCGCGGTCTCAGCTGCAGTCCAGTACTGCAAGCGCTACGTCCCCAGCTGGCTGTGCAAGACCGTGGGGAACCAGCTCTCCTCATGGGCCCAGGGGTGGGGCCGAGCAGCCAACCACGGGGTCTGGGCCGCCGTGTACTGGGCCCCGCCCCGCTTCACCGGGGGACGTTGGTAGTACGCCAGATGGCGAGTCTCCCGGATTCGTGAAAGGAGTGTCCTACCCCGCTCGTATCCTCTGGCTGAGCGTCCGCAGCGTTGACGTAGGAGGTCCGCCGATGCCCGGTAGCGAAGTCCATACGAGGGCTCGAAGCTGCGGAATACAGGTGGAGCAATGCGGCGAGGTGGCCCAGGTGATCAATGGAACGGACCGTGCCTCTCACAGCTCTTAGTCCCCACGAGGGGACAATCGACTCCACGGACCTCGCCGACTCCGAATGGACCGCCCTTCACAGAACAAGGCCTCGCGCCGAGCTGACGTGCCCCGCTTGTGGGCGTCCGATGCATGCGAAGGTCTCCTCGCAAGGCTTGCGGTTCTTCGCCCACGACCGGACAAGCCCTGAATGTCCATCCAACGGCGAGACACCGGCACACCGCGAGCTGAAGCGGACGCTGGCCGAGGCTGTGCGGAGAGCTGGCGGCGTCGCCATCATCGAGGCCCTACCCCAACAAGCAGATGAGGGCGGTTGGCGAGCAGATGTTCTCGCTATCGCCGGCGACGGCCGCAGGATTGCCCTTGAGGTACAGCTCTCGGGAATGACTGTGGACGAGGGGCGGTTCCGAACGAAGCGCTACGCGACGGACGGTGTTGAGACTGTGTGGGTTACCAACCGTCGATCCCCATGGTTTTGGCGGCTGCCAGGGCTTCAAGTAGCACTCCATCCGCAACCGGTGGTGACTCGTGGCATCGCGATCGGAGAGGCCTACAGGGGGGCCTGTCGTTGCACTTACTGCGCTGGGAGCAGCAGGCCTCGCGTTTCTCCACGGCTTCGTTGGTCACTTCACGGCCCCGTCGACCTCTATCGAGTCGCGGGCGCCTTGCTGCACGGTCAGCTACGAGCAGTGGAGGTCACCGCTGATTGGGCCAGCGGACCCGTCGGGGGTCCGCCTGAAGCGACTGTCTGGATGAAGCCTGCGGGCGCGAGGGTTGCTGACGAGGTACGAGCGGAGTCTGCGAGAAGCCGGATTGACTGCGCGACGTCTGCGGAGCCCCTGACCGTCCACGAGCCAACCACCCATGTCCGCAGCTACACGCGCGACACAGGCATCCTCGCCCAGGCGGTGGAGGACGCATATCGGCTGTGTGAGGGTTCCGAAGCGGTGGTCGTGGGGACGAACCGGTTCCCCGCCCCGCGGAACAACTGCCCGGGCGTCGCGTATGTCCTTCCATCGAGGGAAACCGGTATGGGACTGCCGGTGTGGATTCGCGACGAAGAGTCTGAGCGTCTTTTCGCAATCGTCTGTCCCCGCACTGAGTTCATCTCTCCCGAGCTCGCCTACCATTGGCGTCGAGCTGACGTTCGCATCTACCGCGATCGGCTGGCCGGGGGGTGTCCCCATGTTCTTGTCAAGCGGCGATGGGGGTGGTCTCGGTGACTGTGCTGGCCGGTGCCCGGTAGGGCTCGAGGTTGCGGAGCATGGCGAGGATGACGTCGCAGCGGCGGCGGGCGA
>JAEZFI010000317.1 GCA_023437745.1 Actinomycetes bacterium | reverse complement strand
GTGTACCAGCCCTCCGGCCGACGCCGAGGAGGCCCCCGCCAACCACGCCTACGATCCTGACTGTCCACGATGTCCCGCGACACGAGTGTCCACGATGTTGCGCGACAGAACACCGCGCCCAGCGCGGTTCAGTCGACCCGAAACGAGGGGCGGGAGGGCGGCGGGCTCAGACCGAGTCGAACGTGGCGGCCTTGACGCCCCGCCGTGCCAGCTCCTTGAGCACCGGGAGCGGCTCCACCACCTCGGCGAGGCCGTGGGCGCCCCGGGCGAGCTCATCGGCGACGACCGCCGGTGCCAGTGCCGCCACGAGCGCCGCCGTGGCCGTCGCGGGACGGTCGAGCACCGCGTACACGATCGATTCGACGGCGCCGCCCCGGGTGCCGCGGGCCTCGACGACCACGGCGCCGGGCTCGGCCTCGTTGGTGCGGGGACCGCGCCGCGGCACGATGCCCCAGATGCGGTCCTTCCGCTCGACGGCCGTGCGGGCCACGAGACGTTGGGCCTGTGGGAACGCCCGCTGCCAGAGGATCGGCTCGGCGAGGTCGCCCTTGGCGACGTCCTTGGCGCCGATCGGATCCGGGAACCAGGCGAGCTGCTTGCTCGAACCGCCGGGCACCTCGGCCCACTCGCCGTCCCGCAGCTCGGTGCCCTTCTCGGTCGCCAGGCGCTGCCGATGACGGACGCACGCCGGTCCGGCGGCACCGACCATCGCGACGTGCAGCTCGGTGACCTCGTCGAGCGCCGCGGCGGCGTGCCGGGCGAGGAGGCAGGACACGCCGGGCGAGAGCGCCACACCGGCGAGCAGCGTGGTGTCGTGGTGGCGCGCCACCGGTCCGAGGTCGAGCAGCGCGCGGATGTCACTCGGATCGTCGCTCGTCGACACGACGGGGATCCCCTGGGCCAGCCACCGCCCGGCCTGCTCGCCGTGGTCCCCCGCGGCCCCGCAGAGCACCACCAGGTCGGGCACCTGCTGATCCCACGGCCCGACGATGTCGCCGAGGGCCTCCCGGACGACGTCGACGCGGCCCTTGCGCTGGCTCCGGGCCCGGATCCGGTCCACCCCGGGGGTCGATGCGAGCTCGCGGGCCACGCGGAGGCCCACGACACCCATCCCCTCGATGCCGACCTCCATGGTCAGCGGAGTTCGTCGCCGGACAGCTCGCGCCAACCGCCCTGCTGCGGTGGCGTGCCGCCCGTCCCCCTCACACGCAGGACCGCCCCGACGAGGCCGGCCAGGCCGAGTGCCATCATCGCCCGTCGAACCGCTCGCATGAAGACCCTTCCGACGACCTCACGCCCGGCCGCCTGGTGGGCCGGGCTGTCCGCACGGACTGTGGAGTGGGGCTAGCTGGAGTCGAACCAGCGACCTCACCCTTATCAGGGGTGCGCTCTAACCAACTGAGCTATAGCCCCGCGTGGACCCTGACGACGCTACAAGAACCCGCGCCAGGCGTGCGAAACCGTTGCGGGTGGGCGACGTGGCGGGTCAGGGGGTGGGGGTGCGGCGCTTGCGCACCGTCTCCTCTTCGATGACCGTCACCCAGATCCCGCCGACGATGTCGCTGATGAGGTTGAAGATCACGCTGGCGATCGTCGCCGCCATGGCCGCCCCGAGGGCGAAGACCAGCGACACCAGGCCGAACTGGCGGAACAGGAAGTCGCCGTCGAGCGAGAAGTCCTCCTGGGTGACGTTCGACTGCACGAACGTCTCGATCTTGTCGATGGTCCCCGAGCCCCGCGCCACCGTCCACACGATGACCGCCGCGATCATCACGATGAACCAGAAGGACAGGAAGAACAGGATCGACGCCTTGGCGACCGACCACGGGTCGACGTGGCGGATCAGGCGGCGCACCTTGCGTGCCTCGACCCTCCGGCCCTTCGTGGCCCGGGCGGCCGGCGCGGTCTCGTCGACGCTGATGACCTCCGTGCGACCGCTCAGCGACGTGTCGGTCGCGACGGCCGCGCCACCGTCGGCACGCGGGGAGGCCGTGGGGACGGACGCTGCGCCGGTGGACACGGCCTCGTCGGGCTCGTCCGTCGCGACGTCCCCGATCGCGTTCTTCAAGGCCGCGCGCCGGGCACGGAGCTCCGAGGGATTCGTTGCCACCGGCGAAGTCTAGGTGTTCAACGGTCCGGTTCCGTGGTGCGCCCCCCGTCGAAACCGTCGTCGGCATGCGCGGTGGAGGTCCGCGAGCCCCGCCGCACGGCCACCACCACGGCGGTGCCCTCCGCCTCGAACCGCACCAGCCGGACGCCGTTGCCGGCCGCGACCTCCCGCGCCGCCTCCTCCCCACCGGCCACCGCCGCCAGTGCCACGAGATCCGCCACGGCCTGCCCCCGGGCGGTCTCGGCCACGTCCGTCCCCGCCTCCACCAACCAGGAGAGGACGGCCGCGGCGAGGCCCACCACCATCATCACGAGCAGTGGCGCGCTCCCCCGCTCGTCGTCCGTCGACATCGCCGCCTCCCAAGGGGCCGGTCCGGAGGGGGAAGCGGGTTGGGCGGGCAGGGTCCCCCGGGGGGACCCGGCCCCGATCAGTCGCCGTCGGGCTCGGCGTCAGGTGTCGCGCCGTCCTGGGCCTCGGCCGAGTCGGCGACGGTGAGGTCGCCGTCGTCATCGTGCTCGTCCTCGGTGTCGTCCTCGCGCTCCTGAACGCGGGCCACCGCCACCACCCGGGTGTCCTCGTCGAGGTTCATCACCCGCACGCCGGTGGCATCGCGGCCCTGGATGCTGATGCCGTCGACCGGCATCCGGATCGTGACGCCCGAGTCGTTCACCAGGAACACCTGGTCGTCGGCCGCCACCATCAGCGCGGCGACGACCCGGCCCTTGTCGGCGTGGAGCCGCATCGCCCGGACGCCCTGGCCACCGCGGCCCTGACGGGTGAAGTTGTCGGGGTCCGTCCGCTTGCCGAACCCGGCGTCGGTCACCGTCAGGAGCAGGTGGTCGACAGCCACGACGTCGGCCGAGACCACGTGATCGCCCTCGCGCAGGCGCATGCCGCGCACACCCGAGGCCGTGCGGCCCATCGACCGGACGTCGGACTCGGCGAACCGGATCCCCTGCCCGCTCTGGCTGACCACCATGATCTCGTCGCCCTCGTTGGTGGGCAGCACCCGGACCAGCTCGTCGCCGTCCCGGAGCCCGAGGGCGATCAGGCCGGCCTGCCGCGACGAGTCGTACTCGCCGAACCGGGTCTTCTTCACCACCCCGTCGCGGGTCACGAAGACCAGGTAGCGCTGCGTCTCGTAGTCGCGGGTGTCGACGACCGCCTGCACGACCTCCTCGGGCTGCATCTGCAGGAGGTTCACCATGGCGGTGCCGCGCGCGGTGCGCTCCATCATCGGGATCTGGTGCGCCTTGAGCCGGTAGACGCGGCCGAGGTTCGAGAAGAACAGCAGGTACGCGTGCGCGGTGGTGTGGATGATGTCGGTGACGTAGTCCTCGTCCTTCAGCCGGGTGCCCGCCACCCCGCGGCCGCCGCGGCCCTGGGTGCGGAACGCGTCCGACGAGACCGTCTTGATGTAGCCCTTCGCGGTCATCATCACGACGAGCTCCTCGTCGTCGATGAGGTCCTCGATGTCCATGGAGCCCGGGTCGAACGTGATCGGGGTCTTCCGGGGGGTGGCGAAGTCGTTGCGGATCTCGGACATCTCGTCCTTGATCACCTGGCGCAGCACCTGCTCGTCGCCGAGGATCGCCTCGAGCTCGGCGATCGTCTGCCGCAGCTGGGCCATCTCCTCCTCGAGGTTCGCCCGGCCGAGCCGGGTGAGCCGCGACAGCTGCATGTCGAGGATGTGCTCCGCCTGCGCCTCGCTGAACTCGAAGGGCGCTGCCATCAGCGCGACGCGCGCCGCCGGCTTGTCTTCCGACGCCCGGATGGCGGCGATGATCTGGTCGATCAGGTCGAGCGCCTTGAGCAGGCCCTCCACGATGTGGGCCCGGGCCTGCGCCTTCGCCAGCCGGTGCTCGGAGCGCCGCCGGATGACCTCGCGCTGGTGCTCCACGTAGTGCACGAGGGCCTCGCGCAGCGACAGGGTGCGGGGCACGCCGTCGACCAGCGCGACCATGTTGACGCCGAAGCTCGTCTGCATCGGCGTGTGCTTGTACAGGTTGTTCAGGATGACGAGCGCCGGGGCGTCCTTCTTCAGCTCGAACACCAGGCGGTTCTCGCCGCGGGCCGACTCGTTGCGGATGTCGCGGATGCCCTCGATGACCTTCGCGTTCACGAGGTCGGCGGCCTTGGTCTCGATCGACCCGAACGACGTCTGGTACGGCAGCTCGGTGACGACGATCTGCTGGTTGCGGGGCCCATCCACGATCTCGGCCTTCGCTCGCATCCGGATGGAGCCACGTCCGGTGCGGTAGGCGTCGAGGATGCCGCTGCGACCCAGGATCTGGCCACCGGTCGGGAAGTCGGGGCCCTTCACGTACTCCATGAGGTCCTCGAGGCTGGCCTCGGGATGGTCGATCAGGTGGATCGTGGCGTCGATGATCTCGCCGAGGTTGTGCGGCGGGATGTTCGTCGCCATGCCGACGGCGATGCCCTGACCGCCGTTGACCAGCAGGTTCGGGAACCGGCTGGGAAGGACCGTGGGCTCCTCGGTCGACCCGTCGAAGTTGCCCACCATGTCGACCGTGTCCTGGTCGATGTCGGCCAGCATCTGCATGGCCAGCGGCGACAGCCGGCACTCGGTGTACCGGTAGGCGGCGGGCTCGTCGTCGGGCGACCCGAAGTTGCCGTGCTTGTCGATCAGCACGTGGCGCAGCGAGAAGTCCTGGCCCATCCGGACGAGCGCGCCGTACACGGCCTGGTCGCCGTGGGGGTGGTACTTGCCGATGACCTCGCCGATGACCGTGGCGCACTTGCGGTGCGACCGGTCGGGGCGGAGGCCCGTGTCGTGCATCGCCCAGAGGATGCGGCGGTGCACCGGCTTGAGGCCGTCGCGCACGTCGGGCAGCGCCCGGCTGACGATGACCGACATGGCGTAGTCGAGGAACGACTGCTCCATCTCGGTCTGGATCTCGATCGGGTCGATCGACCCGAACGTCACCGCCGTCGGGCTCTCGCTCTCGTCGTCCGTCCCGTCGGTCGGTCCGTTGGGGATGTCACTCATGTGCTGCAGCCTTCGGGTTCGATGTCAGCGGGCGATGGGGATGACCAGGGCGTCGGCGACGACACCGGTCAGATGTCCAGGAACCGGACGTCCTTCGCGTTTGTCTGGATGAAGTGCTTGCGGCTCTCCACGTCCTCGCCCATGAGGATCGAGCACACCTCGTCGGCGATGACGGCCTGCTCCACCGAGACCTGCAGGAGCGTGCGGCGAGCGGGGTCCATCGTGGTGGCCCACAGCTCGTCGGCGTCCATCTCGCCGAGGCCCTTCAGCCGGGCGAACTCCTCCTTGTGGTTCGGACGCTCCTGGAGGAAGCGGTCCTTCGCCGCGTCGTCCTTCAGGTAGATCGTGTCCTTGCCCACCTTCGTGGAGTAGAGCGGCGGCTGGGCGATGTACACGTTGCCGGCCTCCACCATGGGCTTCATCTGCCGGAAGAAGAACGTGAGCAGCAGCGTGCGGATGTGGCTGCCGTCCACGTCGGCGTCGCAGAGGATCACGACCTTGTGGTACCGGACCTTGGAGATGTCGAACTCCTCGCCCACGCCGGCGCCGACCGCCTGGATCAGCGACGTGACCTCGGTGTTCTTGAGCATGCGGTCCACCCGCACGCGCTCGACGTTGAGGATCTTCCCCCGGATCGGGAGGATCGCCATGGTGGCCGGGTCGCGGGCCTCCTTGGCCGAGCCACCGGCCGAGTTGCCCTCGACGATGTAGATCTCGCAGTCCTCGGGGTTGTTCGAGGAGCAGTCGGCGAGCTTGCCGGGCAGGCCGGCACCGTCCAGCGCCGACTTGCGCCGCGTGGCCTCACGGGCGCTGCGGGCCGCCTCACGGGCGCGGGAGGCCTGGAGGGACTTGCTCACGATGGCTCGGGCCTCGGCGGGGTGCTCCTCCAGCCACTCGGCCAGGCGCTCGTTGGTCGCACGCTCGACGAGGGACCGCATCGGGACGTTGCCGAGCTTGCCCTTGGTCTGCCCCTCGAACTGCGGGTTGGCCAGCTTCACCGAGACGATGGCGGTGAGACCCTCGCGGATGTCCTCGCCCTGGAGGTTCGAGTCCTTCTCCCTGAGCAGGCCCTTGTCCCGCGCGTAGCGGTTGACCGTGTTGGTGAGGGACTTCTTGAAGCCCTCCTCGTGCATGCCGCCTTCGATGGTCGTGATGCCGTTGGCGAAGCTGTGGAGGCCGTCGGTGTTGTACCCGCTGTTCCACTGGAAGGCGATCTCGACCTCCATGGCGTCCTCGGGCTGGGTGTCGTCGGCGACGCGGTAGTAGCCGACCTCCTCGAACAGGGCCTCCTTCGCCGCGTTCACGTGGCGGACGAAGTCGCGCACGCCGCCCTCGTAGCTGAACACCACCTGCTCGTGATCGTGGCCGGGGCGCTCGTCGACGAACGAGATCGTGAGGCCGGCGTTGAGGAACGCCATCATCTGGAACCGCTCGAGCAGCGTCTGGGACCGGAACACGATGTCGTCGAAGACGGTGCCGTCGGGCCAGAACCGCACGAGCGTGCCGGTGCGCGGCTCGCCGTCCTCGCCGACCGGGGACGGCCCGATGTCGTGCAGGGGCTCCTTGGGGTGTCCGCCGTCGATGAACGACATGAAGTGGCGCCGCCCGTCGCGGTCGATCTCGACCTCGACGCCCACGCTGAGGGCGTTGACGACCGAGACGCCCACGCCGTGGAGACCGCCCGAGACCTTGTAGCCGCCCCCGCCGAACTTGCCGCCGGCGTGCAGCACCGTGAGCACCACCTCGGCGGCCGACAGGCCCGGGTACTTCGGGTCGGACATCGTGCCGACCGGGATGCCGCGGCCGTTGTCGCTCACCTCGCACCCGCCGTCGGCGAGCAGGCGGACGGCGATGTGGTCGCAGTGGCCGGCCATGGCCTCGTCGACGGAATTGTCGACCACCTCGTAGACCATGTGGTGCAGACCGGCGGGGCCGGTGGAGCCGATGTACATGCCGGGGCGCTTGCGCACCGCCTCGAGGCCTTCGAGGACCTGGATCTGGTCCGCGCTGTAGGCGGCCTCGCTGCTGGCGGGGCTGGAATCAGCTGTCGTGTCGTTCACGGCGGCCTCTCTCCGGACGGAGGTCCGGGCAGGTGGTCTCGTCGGACGACGAGGCCACGACACGGTGTCGACGACCCGTCCCAGCGCGCCGGCCGGGATGGGGACGATCTGTGGACAACCGTGTGGACAAGGTGTGGATGGGAGGTCGGGGTCGCCTCACCGGAGGCGGCGAGAGCAGGCACCCATCCTACCACCCGGGAGGGGCATCCCGAGGCCGACGAGCCCCGCTCAGCGGGCCGCGCCGCGCCGGTCCACCCGGACGTCGACCCGCTCGCACCCGACCGGCGGCTCGGACCCGGCGAGGGCGTCGGCGAGCGCTCGGGCGCGGAACCGCACGGCCTCGGCCACGGCCGGGTCGTTCACGTCGAGCACGAGCACACCGGAGCGCATGCGGATCGCCGTCAGCTGCTCGATCAGGGGCCCCAGCACCTCGCGGACCACCGCCTCGACGACCGTCGCCGTGCTCCTCGCCGGCATCCCCAGGTCCTTCTGCAGGCGCTCGATCGAGCTCGCCAGCGGCTGCGGGCCCCGACGGATCCCGTCGCGCGGGCGGCTCACGACACCGCCTCGACCGTGCCCCGGCCGACGCGCAGCACGCGGTCCGCCCGGGCACCCGCCGGCACGCCCACCGCCGAGGTCACGATCACCTGCCCCTCGGGCAGCGCGGAGGTCAACGCGGCCGAGCGGGTCGGATCCAGCTCGCTGAACACGTCGTCGAGCACCAGCACCGGCACCACGCCGAGGTCCGCCGCCAGGTAGCGGTGCGCTGCCACCTTCAGGGCGAGCGCGAGGCAGCGCTGCTCCCCCTGGCTCGCGTGCGTCCGTGCCGGCATGCCCCCCAGGCGTACCACGAGGTCGTCACGGTGTGGTCCCACCAGCGACACCCCCCGCCGCACGTCGTCGGCCCGCGAGGCCACGAGCGCGTCCAGGAGGGATCCCTCCCACGAGTGCGCGACCTCGAGCTCGACGGCGCCCCGTTGGCTCGACACCTCCTCGTAGGCCCGGTTCACGTCGTCGTGGATGGCAGCGACCAGGCGGTCCCGCGCACCGGACCACCGCTCGCCCGCCTCGGCCAGGCGCTGATCCCACACGTCGAGCGTCAACGCCGCGCCCTCGTCCAACCGCCCGCGCACCCCCTTCAGGAGCGCGTTCCGCTGTCGCAGCACCTTGTCGAGGTCGGAGCGGGCGCTCTCGTGACGTGCCGAGCGCGTCACCAGCACCTCGTCGAGGAAGCCACGCCGCGCGCCGGGACCGGCCTTGATCAGCTCCAGGTCGTCCGGCGAGAACACGCTGGTCACCAGGGTCCGGGCGACGTCGGAACGGCGCTGGACCCGCTGGCGGTCGACGAGCACACGTGAGCGCCCGGTGCGCGGCAGCTCCAGCTCGATCAGGTGGTCCCGGCCCTCGCGCACGATCTCGCCCCGGACGATCGCCGACTCCGCTCCCACCCGGATCAGCGCGTCGTTGGGCGCACCCCGGAACGACTCGAGTCGGGACAGCAGGACGACCGCCTCGACCAGGTTCGTCTTGCCCAGCCCGTTGTCGCCGATGACGACGTTGACGCCGGGTGCCCACTCGACCTCGCACTCCTCGTACGATCGGACGTCACGCAACCAGGTGCGGACGACGTGCACCCGCGGATCCGGCGCCGTGATGGGAGGCCCTGGGTTCAGAAGGCGTTGACGGGCATCAGCAGGTAGAGGAAGTCCGACGACTCCGCCGACCGCATGAGCGCCGCCTTCGACGCGCTGATGATCTCGAGGGTGACCTCGTCGCCCGTGGACACCTCGAGGCCCTCGGTGAAGTACTTGGCGTTGAACGCCACGCGCATGTCCTCGCCCTCGTACTTCGCGTCGAGCGCCTCGTGCGCGTCGCCCAGGTCCCGGGTGGACACGGTGAGATCGAGTGAGTCCGACCCGATGTCGAGCCGCATCGGGGTGAGCTCGCCGTCGCCCGCCATGACCCGGACGCGCTTGACGGCGTCGAGCAGCTCGAGGCGGCCGACCATCAGCTTGTTCGGGTACGAGGTGGGGATCAGGTCCCGGTAGTTCGGGAACGACTGCTCGATGAGACGGGTCGTCAACCGCAGGTTCTCGGTGCGGAACGTCGCCTCGGAGTCGCCGAGGAGCAGGGTGACCTTCTCGCGCCCGGCCAGCATGCGGCCCAGCTCGGTGAGCGCCCGCGACGGGATGAGGACCGGGCGGTCGAAGCCACCGGGCGCCGTGCCGGCCAGGTCCCGCATGGCGAGGCGGTAGGAGTCGGTCGCGACGAGGCGCAGACCCTCGGGCTCCGGCGAGAACAGCACGCCCGTGAGGGCGAGGCTGCGGCTGTCGTCCCGGGACGCCGCCTTGACCACCTGGCCGAGGCCGTCGGCCAACGCTGCGGCGTCGAGCTCGATCTCCTCGCCGGTGGGCTCGGGGAGCTGCGGCCACTGCTCCGACGGGATCAGCTTCAGGGAGAACTCGGAACGCCCGGCGGTGATGCGCACGTCGTTCTGGTCGCTGACGACGTCGACCGCGCCCGAGTCGAGCGACCGGACGATGTCGTTGGCCTTGGCGGGGATGACGATGCGCCCGTCCTCGTCGCCGCGCACGTCGAGCGCGGCGGTGATGGTCAGCTCCAGGTCGGTGCCCATGAGCTGCAGGCGCTCACCGGTCAGCTCTGCCTTCACGCCCGATGCCACGCCGTGGTGCGCGCTGCGACTGCCCGCAGCGGGTCGACTCACGATGGCGAGGGCCTCGGCCAGCACGTCACGTTCACATCGGAATCGCACCGCGACCGCCTCTCTCTGGATGTAGATGTCTACGGGTAGGGGTGGTAGTAGGCCCT
>JAEZFI010000308.1 GCA_023437745.1 Actinomycetes bacterium | reverse complement strand
CCGGTACGTCGCCCACAACGGCGAGATCAACACCGTGCAGGGCAACCAGAACTGGATGCGGGCCCGTGAGGCGCTGCTGTCCAGCGACCTCCTGCCCGGCGACCTGAGCCGCATCTTCCCGATCTGCACTCCGGGCAGCTCCGACACCGCACGCCTCGACGAGGCGCTCGAGCTGCTGCACCTCGGTGGCTTCGACCTGCCGCACGCCGTCCTGATGATGATCCCCGAGGCCTGGGAGAACCACACCGAGATGGACGAGGCCCGGCGGGCCTTCTACCGCTACCACTCGTGCGTGATGGAGCCGTGGGACGGCCCCGCCTCGGTGGCCTTCACGGACGGCACGCTCGTCGGCGCCGTGCTCGACCGCAACGGCCTCCGCCCGTCCCGCTACTGGGTGTGCGACGACGGGCTCGTCGTGATGGCGTCCGAGGTGGGGACGCTCGACATCGACCCGGCGTCGGTGGTCCGCAAGGGTCGCCTCCAGCCCGGGCGCATGTTCCTGATCGACACCTCCGAGGGTCGGATCATCGAGGACGACGAGATCAAGTCGCGCCTCGCGAGCGAGCACCCGTACGGCGAGTGGCTCGACGCCAACCTCAAGCACATCGACGACCTCCCGGGCGTCCAGCACGTCACCGAGAGCCACCTCGACACGCTCCGAGAGCAGCAGACGTTCGGCTACACGCACGAGGAGCTGCGGATCCTCATCGACCCCATGGCCCGCACCGGCGGGGAAGCCCTCGGCTCGATGGGCACCGACACGCCGCTCGCGGTGCTGTCCGATCGCCCGCGGCTGATGTTCGACTACTTCAGCCAGCTGTTCGCGCAGGTCACCAACCCGCCGCTCGACGCGATCCGAGAGGAGCTGGTCACCTCGGTCGCCCGTGTCATCGGACCGGAGGGCAACCTGCTCGACCCGACGCCCGAGAGCTGCCGGCTGCTCGAGCTGCCGCGCCCGATCCTCGACAACGACGAGCTCGACAAGCTGCGCCACGTGTCCGAGGCCGGCTTCGGGTGGGATGCTCACACGATCCGCTGCCTCTACCCGGTCGCCGAGGGCGGCGAGGGGCTCCGAGCCGCACTCGACCGGATCCGGACGGAGGCCTCGGAAGCCATCGCCGACGGCGCCACGATCCTCATCCTCTCGGACTGGGCGTCGACGGAGGAGATGGCGCCGATCCCGTCGCTGCTCGCGACGTCGGCTGTCCACCACCACCTCATCCGCGAGAAGACCCGCACCAAGGTCGGTCTCGTCGTCGAGACCGGCGAGGCACGCGAGGTGCACCACTTCTGCCTCCTCCTCGGGTACGGCGCCGCAGCGGTCAACCCGTACATCGCCTTCGACTCGATCGAGGACCGGATCAGCACCGGTGCGCTCACCGGCGTGACCTTCGAGAAGGCCGCGGCGAACTACGTCAAGGCCGTGAGCAAGGGCGTGCTCAAGGTCATGTCCAAGATGGGCATCTCGACCGTCGCCTCCTACACGGGCGCGCAGATCTTCGAGGCGATCGGCCTCGGCGGCGAGCTGGTCGACGAGTACATCACCGGCACGGTCAGCCGCCTCGGTGGCATCGGGCTCGACGAGGTGGCGGAGGAGGTGCGCCGCCGGCACGCGATGGCGTACCCGAAGCGCCCCGACGAGCGCGCCCACCGTGACCTCGACCTCGGCGGCGAGTACCAGTGGCGGCGTGAGGGGGAGATCCACCTCTTCAACCCCGAGACGGTGTTCAAGCTGCAGCACGCGACGCGCACCGGCCAGTACGAGGTCTTCAAGGAGTACACGAAGCTCGTCGACGACCAGGCCGCTCGCCTCGCCACGCTCCGGGGCCTCTTCGGCTTCGCGAGCGATCGTCCCTCCATCCCGATCGACGAGGTCGAGCCCGCGTCCGAGATCGTGAAGCGGTTCAGCACCGGCGCCATGAGCTACGGCTCGATCTCGGCGGAGGCCCACGAGACCCTCGCCGTCGCCATGAACCGGCTGGGCGGCAAGTCCAACACCGGGGAGGGTGGCGAGGACACCGAGCGCCTCTACGACCCGACGCGCCGGAGCGCCATCAAGCAGGTGGCGTCCGGGCGGTTCGGCGTGACGTCGGACTACCTGACGAACGCGGACGACCTGCAGAACAAGATGGCCCAGGGCGCCAAGCCCGGCGAGGGCGGCCAGCTGCCGGGGCACAAGGTGTACCCGTGGATCGCAGCGACGCGGCACTCCACGCCGGGCGTCGGCCTGATCAGCCCGCCCCCGCACCACGACATCTACTCGATCGAGGACCTGGCTCAGCTGATCCACGACCTCAAGAACTCGAACCCTTCTGCTCGGATCCACGTGAAGCTGGTGGCCGAAGTCGGCGTCGGCACCGTCGCCGCCGGTGTCGCCAAGGCCAAGAGCGACGTCGTCCTCATCTCCGGTCACGACGGCGGCACGGGGGCCTCGCCCCTCACGTCGCTCAAGCACGCGGGTGCGCCGTGGGAGCTCGGTCTCGCCGAGACGCAGCAGACGCTGCTCCTCAACGGCCTCCGGGACCGGATCGTCGTCCAGGCCGACGGACAGATGAAGACCGGTCGCGACGTGATGATCGCCGCGCTCCTCGGCGCCGAGGAGTTCGGCTTCGCCACGGCGCCGCTGGTGGTGTCGGGCTGCGTGATGATGCGGGTCTGCCACCTCGACACCTGCCCGGTGGGCGTGGCCACGCAGAACCCCGAGCTCCGCGCCCGCTTCACCGGCAAGCCCGAGTTCGTCGAGAACTTCATGCTCTTCATCGCCGAGGAGGTGCGGGAGCTGCTCGCCGAGCTGGGCTTCCGCACCCTCGCCGAGGCGGTCGGCCACGCCGAGGTGCTCGACACCCGCAGGGCCGTCGACCACTGGAAGGCGCACGGGCTCGACCTGACGCCGATCCTCCACGTCCCCGAGATCCCGGAGGGCCAGGACCGGTACTGCACCGGGACGCAGGACCACGGCCTCGACCGGGCCAAGGACCGCGAGCTCATCGAGGCGGCCCGCCCGGCGCTCGAGGAGGGCCAGCCCGTCCACATCAGCACGGACGTCCGCAACGTGAACCGCACCGTCGGCACCCTGCTCGGACACGAGCTCACCAAGCGCTACGGCGGCGCCGGGCTGCCGGACGACACGATCACGATCGACATGGTCGGGTCGGCCGGCAACAGCTTCGGTGCCTTCGTGCCCCGCGGCATCACGCTGCGGCTGCACGGCGACGCCAACGACTACGTCGGCAAGGGCCTCTCGGGCGGCAAGATCGTGGTGCGCCCCGACGACACGGCCACCTTCGTCGCCGAGGACAACATCATCGCCGGCAACGTGATCGGCTACGGCGCCACGGGCGGCGAGATCTTCCTGCGGGGGCTGGTCGGAGAGCGCTTCTGCGTGCGGAACTCCGGTGCGGTCGCCGTGGTGGAGGGCGTGGGCGACCACGGCTGCGAGTACATGACGGGTGGACGGGTGGTGGTCCTCGGCCCGGTGGGTCGGAACTTCGGTGCCGGCATGTCCGGCGGCATCGCCTACGTGTACGACCCCGACGCCACGCTGGACCTCCGGCTGAACCGGGAGATGGTGGCACTCGAGCCGCTCGTCGACGCCGACCGGGACGAGCTGTTCGAGCTGGTCGAGCGGCACCTCGCCGCCACCGACAGCGCCGTGGCCCGCAAGGTCCTGGCCGACTGGAGCGGCGAGGTCGGGCACTTCGCGAAGGTGATGCCAGTGGACTACCGCCGGGTCCTCGAGGCGATCAGCGCCGCCGAGGCCGCCGGTGAGGACGTGGACGACGCGGTCATGGCAGCAGCCAGGGCGACCGCTGCAGGGAAGGGCTGAACCATGGGCAAGCCGACCGGATTCCTCGAGCACGGACGCGAGCTGCCACAGCGGCGCCCCGTCGAGTTGCGGGTCAAGGACTGGAAGGAGGTCTACGAGCCCTACGAGGCGTCGCGCCTCCAGGACCAGGCCTCGCGTTGCATGGACTGCGGCATCCCGTTCTGCAACAACGGCTGCCCGTTGGGCAACCTCATCCCCGACTGGAACGACCTCGTCTACCGCGACCGCTGGCGGGACGCGATCGAGCGCCTCCACGCCACGAACAACTTCCCGGAGTTCACCGGCCGCCTCTGCCCGGCGCCGTGCGAGGCGGCGTGCGTCCTGGGGATCAACCAGGATCCCGTCACCATCAAGAACGTCGAGAACACGATCATCGACCACGCCTGGGACGAGGGGTGGGTCGTCCCGATCCGCCCCACGAAGCTGACGGGCAAGACGGTCGCCGTGGTCGGCTCCGGGCCCGCCGGTCTGGCCGTCGCCCAGCAGCTCACCCGGGCCGGCCACGAGGTGACGGTCTTCGAGCGCGCCGACCGCATCGGTGGTCTGCTCCGCTACGGGATCCCCGAGTTCAAGATGGAGAAGCGCGTCCTCGACCGCCGGCTGGCGCAGATGCGCGCCGAGGGCACCGACTTCCGGGTGGGTGTCGAGGTCGGCGTGGACCTCTCCGTCGACGACCTGCGTGCGGAGTACGACGCCGTGGTCCTGGCCGTGGGCGCGACGGCAGCGCGCGACCTCCCGATCCCCGGGCGGGAGCTGAAGGGCATCCACCAGGCGATGGAGTTCCTGCCCGGTGCGAACAAGGTCCAGGAGGGCGACCTCGCCGAACCCCCGATCTCGGCCGAGGGCAAGCGCGTCGTGATCATCGGCGGCGGTGACACGGGCGCCGACTGCTTGGGCACCTCGCATCGCCAGGGTGCGGTGTCGGTCCACCAGTTCGAGATCATGCCCCGACCCCCGGAGCACCGTCCCGGGGCGAACCCCTGGCCGACCTGGCCGATGATGTTCCGCACCAGCTCGGCGCACGAGGAGGGCGGCGAGCGTGTGTTCGCCGTCAACACCGAGGAGTTCCTCGGGGACGACGACGGCAACCTCACCGGCCTCCGGTTCCACGAGGTCCGCCAGGAGGTGGTCGACGGGCGTCCGACGTTCAGCAAGGTCGAGGGCACGGACCAGGTGCTGCCGGTCGACATGGCGTTCCTCGCGATGGGCTTCGTCGGCCCGGAGCGCTCACCGCTCCTCGCCCACCTCGGCGTGGACCTGGACGCCCGCGGCAACGTCGCCCGCGACGCCGTCTACGCCACCAACGTCGACGGGGTGTGGGTGTGCGGCGACGCCGGTCGCGGCCAGAGCCTCATCGTGTGGGCGATCGCCGAGGGGCGCTCCTGCGCCGCGGCGGTGGACCATGCGCTGATGGGGGAGACGTCGCTCCCGGCGCCGATCCCGCCGACTGCGCGTCCGCTGTCCTGACCGAACTCGTTCTGTCGCGTAGGACGTGACGCAGGCGTCACGCCCCACGCGACAGAACGGTCGGGCCGGGTCAGGTCACGCGTTCGATGAGGCCGCGGCCGAGCAGCTCGTGGAGGACGGAGCACACGTCGTAGGCGCTCCGGCCGACCGCGGCGATCGCCTGGGCGACGCTGCGGCGGCCGTCGAGCACGACGAGCACCGTCCACTCGTCGGGGGTGAGCAGCACGGAGCCGATCTCCGGCGCGAGGCGGCGGCGGGCGCGGAACACCGTCTCGACCGACGGGATCGACTCGGCCACACGCCGCCACCGCTCGACGCGTTCGGCAGCCTCGCCGAGCACGCTCCCGACCTCGAAGCGGAGCGCGGGTGGGAGCGGGGGAGCGCTGAGCTCGGCGAACGCGTACGGCGCGGACGAGGGGAGCAGCACGCCGAAGATCGTGGCGACGACGTGCTCGCGGACGACCGGGATGGCCGCCGTGCCGAAGCGCTCGATCAGCGCCGCCGCGAACGCGGGGTCGTTGCCGGCCTCGCCCAGCTCGGCGACCCCGGCGGGATCGAGCGCCGAGTGCGACGCCGCCGCGCGGAGTGACGTGCCGCCGCGCGGGCCCGCCCCCCGCCACCTGGCCGTCGATGAGGAGGACCCACACCGGCGAGCTGTCCCCGATGCGCAGGGTGCCGGTGACGCCGCGGGCCGCCAGGTCGCGCAGCACGACGTCCACGCTGTGGCGATCGAGCTGACCCGACGCGGGGAGCGGCTGGACGACGGACATCAGACGCACGGTACCGCCCGTCACCCCCGTACCCACCCGGCTCGCGGCCGCACCGACCCCTTTCGTCGCGTGGACCGTGACTCCGGCGTCACGCCTCACGCGACAGAACGGAGGAGGAGGAGGGGCCCAGCGGCCCGAATGGCTCAAGGCGACGGTGTTCCGGCCCGATGAGGACATCGGTGGCGTGGGCCACCACCGCTCGCCCCGCCCCTGATCGGGAAGGTTGCTCATGCTGTCTCGGCTCAACGTCCGCAACAAGCTGCTCGTCATCCTGCTGCCGCTCCTCGTCGCGGTCGCCGTGCTGGCGAGCATCGGCGTCGTCGACCGGCTCGGCGCCCGGGACGACGCCCGGCAGGACCAGGAGCTGGTGACCACCGCCCGCTCGGCGGCCGAGCTGATCAACCAGCTCCAGCTCGAACGACTCGACGCCGTCGCCCGCCGTTCGGCGATCGCCTCGGACATCGCCGACCCCCAGGTGCGGACCGACGCCGCGGGTTCGGCGCTGCTCGAACAGCTCGACGCCATCAGCGACCTCCCGATCGAGCTCGACGGTCGCAGCCTCACAGCGGTCCGTGACAGCGTGCAGCGTTGGCTCGACCGCCTCGCCGACGTGCGGTCGACGGTCGCAGCCGGGACGATCACCGCGACCGGTGCCGACGCGGAGTACACGTCGGTGATCGACGCCGTGCTCGACACGACCCGCCACCTCGTGGCGGCGGGCTCGGGCCAGGACCGCGCCGGCGCCAGCTCGCGGTGGGTGACCTCGCTGGCCGAGTCGGACGCCCGGTCGGGCAGCCTCGCGATCATCGTGGCGTCGGCCACCCGCGACGGGATCCTCGACGAGACCCGCCCCGTGACCGAGGAGCTCGCCTCGCAGCGGGCGCGCTCCGCCTCGTGGATCGCGGTGTACCTCGCCGACACCGACCAGGCGGGCCGCACCCGGTACGACGGCCTCGTCGCCAACGACGAGTTCGTGAGCACGCAGGGCGTGTACACCGCACTGAACGACGTCGATCCCGCCGCAGGCATCGCCGTCGACCCGTCGGTCTTCCTCACCGCCGCGAGCGTCCGCGGGGAGGTGCTGTGGAGCACGCAGCAGCAGCTGCTCGACAACGAGATCAACACCGCGAAGGCGCGCGTCGACCAGCTCGAGCAGCAGGTCCGCCTGTACGTCGGCGGCGCCGTCGCCGCCCTCCTGCTGGGCCTCCTCCTCGCCGCTGTCGTCACCCGCCTCATCACGACCTCGTTGCGCCGGCTCACCAGGGCGGCCCGCACGATCTCCGAGGAGTCGCTGCCCCGCCTCGTCGACTCCCTCAAGCACCCCGAGACCGACCTCGGCCTGCACCCGACGCCGATCGACGTGAAGGGCGCCGACGAGTTCGTGCAGCTCGCCAACGCGTTCGGCGTGGTGGAGCAGACGGCCATCGACGTCGCCGCCGAGCAGGCCGCCACGCTGCGCAAGGGCATCGGCGAGATCTTCGTGAACCTCGCCCGCCGGAACCAGTCGCTCCTCGACCGGCAGATCGAGTTCATCGACCGCCTCGAGGCGAACGAGGAGGACCCCGACCAGCTGGAGAACCTCTTCAAGCTGGACCACCTCGCCACCCGGATGCGACGCAACGCCGAGTCGCTGCTCGTGCTGGCCGGCGCGGAGGCGCCCCGCCGACGCGGTCGTGAGGTCTCCATGACCGACGTGATCCGCGTGGCGGTGGGCGAGGTCGAGGACTTCGCCCGGGTGACGCTGCTCGCCGTCGACGACGCGATGGTGGTCGGCACCGCGGCGGTCGACATCGCGCACCTTCTCAGCGAGCTGATGGAGAACGGCACGCAGTACTCGCCGCCCGACCGTCGGGTCGAGGTCGTCGGCCACCGCACCAACGACGGCGGCTACGTCATCTCGGTCACCGACCACGGCGTCGGCATGAGCGACGACGCCCGTCTGCAGGCGAACGAGCTGCTGGCCACCCCGCCGGCGGTGGGCCTCGCGTTGTCCCGCTCGCTGGGCTTCGTCGTGGCCTCGACCTTGGCGTCGAGGCACGGGATCGCCGTGCGGCTGACCGAGTCCCCGTCGGGGGGCATCACGGCCCTCGTGACGCTGGGGTCCTCGCTGATCCTGCCGAGCCAGGTCGATGACGGCCTGCACCCCGCCGGCCTCGCTGCCTCGGCGTCGGGCACCGAGCTCGCACCGGCGGGCGTCGGGACCGGCACGACGAACCTCCCGGCAGCCGAGGACGACTGGATGGCGTCCCTCCCCCCGCTGTTCGCCGAGGACGAGCCCGAGTCGGTCGGACCGCTGGCGGCCAGCTTCGACGTGGCCTCGGCCACCCCGGAGCGGTCCGCATGGCAGGGCACCACCGACTCGAGCGCCCCGCTGATCGAGCCGGAGCCGCTCTCGCTCGGCGACGATCCGCTGGCGGTGCTCGCCGAGATCGAGGCCCCGCAGGAGGCCCCCGCGCCGCCCACCCGTGAGGCGACGGTCAGCCTCCGCGACCTCGGCTCCGCCTTCGAAGCCGGCGTGTACTCGCCGGTCCAGCCCGGGATCGACGGGGAGACCGTCGACGCCGGCGAGGCCGAGGCCGCACCCCGGACGACCATGTGGAGCTCCCCGGGACGGAACGTGGACCGTCCCGCCCTGCCGCCGCTACCCGGCATCCCCACGCCGGGCTCGCTGCCCACTTCGATCCCACCGTCGATCTCGGCGGACCTGTCCCCGGCGCTCACGCCCGACGTGCCCACGCCGCCGCCGCTTCCGAGCCGGGCCGACGGCCCCGTGCCCATCGCCTCGCCGATGACGCCCCTGCTCGGCGACGGGCTGCCCCAGCGAGCCGACGACCGTCTGGGTGAGCCCGGTGCGTCGGTGACCCCCGTCGTTCCGGCGCCCCTCCCGCAGCGCAAGGTCGCGACGGCGCAGGTGTCCTTCCCCGCTGCGGGCGAGGCGCGGGTCGGTGCCCCGAACCGCCCGGCGGACGAGATCCGCAGCATCCTCTCCGCCTACCGCAGCGGTCTCAGCACCGGCCGCACCGAGACGGTGGCGGAACCGCCGCCCGTGCCCGCGGCGCCGCCCGTGGCCCCTGCGCCCCCGGCGTCGACGGTGCCGACTCCGCCCCCGCTGCCGGTCGACTTCGGGTGGACCCCCGCCGACCTCGAGCCCGCCGCGCCGGTCCTCGACGACGTCGAAGCCGTGGATCCGTCCGCCCCCGAGCCGCACGTCGCCGAGCCGCACGTCGCCATCGATGCGGACGTGGTGAGCGGCACGGACCTCTCGGCGGCGCTCTTCGGTGCCGCTCGCCCCGAGGCCGCCGCGAGCGAGGATGGCCCGGAGGCGCCGGCAGCTCATGGTGAGCTGGAGACCGTCCACCCGGCCACCCGGCTCCCCCTGTTCGGCCGTCCCCGCGAGGCGGGTGACGTGGACGAGCCGTCCGAGTCGCGGCCCCAGCCGGCCCCGACCGCACCGATGTTCGGCCACCCGCAGCCGACCGACCCCATCCCGACCTACGAGTGAGGCCCCCATGGACCTGAGCAACGAAGCGGCCGGTATCGGCTTCCTGATCAACAACTTCGCCGACCGTGTGGCCGGCGTCCGGGACGCCATCGTCGTCTCCACGGACGGGCTCCTCATGGCGATGTCCTCCGGGATGACGCGTGAGTCGGCCGACCGGTTCGCGGCGGCGGCGTCCGGGCTCATCGGGCTCGCCCACGGTGCCGCGTCGCCGTTCGGTGGCGGGCGCGTCACGGAGGTCATCATCGAGATGGAGTACGGCTTCATCTTCGTCACCGGCATCAGCGACGGCTCCTCGATGGCCGTCATCGCCGAAGGCGGCTGCGACGTCGGCCTCGTGGGCTACGAGATGGCCCGCCTCGTCGAGCGGTGCGGCGCCGTCCTGACCCCGCAGCTCCGCGCCGAGCTCCAGGGCGCCCTCTCGCGGTGAGCCCCGCCGAGCGCCCGACGGACGTCGACCCGGTGTTCCGGGTTCGCCCGTACGCGCTCACGGGCGGGCGGACCCGCTCGAACCTCGACCTCCCGCTCGAGACGCTCGTGCTCGTCAGCGCCCGGGGCCGAGCGGTCATCGACCAGTTGGGGCTCGAGCAGCGGCAGATCATGGCCCTCGCCGAACACCCCATCTCGCTCGCCGAGCTGGGAGCCCACCTCGACGTCGTGATCGGTGCCATCCGGGTGCTGGTGGGCGACCTGGTGGGCAGCGGATTCCTCGAGAGCAGGAGCGGGGCGGTGACCGAGCAACCGGACATCGCCCTCCTGGAGCGGGTCCTCGACGGGCTGAAGGCGTTGTGAGCGGGTTCCGCCCGACGCGCCTGACCGAGCTGGCATGGACGGAGATCGCGTGAACGACGATCGTGTGAACGGAGAAGCGGTGAGCACTCACACCAAGGTGCCGATCCCGGTGAAGATCGTGGTGGCGGGCGGGTTCGCCGTCGGCAAGACCACCTTCGTCGGCTCGATCAGCGAGATCGAGCCGCTCACCACGGAGGCCGCGATGACGCGCGTCTCCGAGGGCGTCGACGACACCGGCGCGGCGACGGCGAAGACCTCCACCACCGTGGCGATGGACTTCGGCCGCATCACGCTCGGGAACAGCGACCTGATCCTCTACCTCTTCGGCACGCCCGGGCAGGAGCGGTTCCACTTCATGTGGGACGAGCTCGTGCGGGGTGCCATCGGTGCCGTGGTGCTGGTGGACACCGGCCGGCTCGCGGACTGCTTCCCCGCCGTCGACTACTTCGAGCAGCGCAGCGTGCCGTTCGTCGTCGCCGTGAACTGTTTCCATGGCGCGGTCCTGCACCCGCTGGAGGCCGTGCGTGAGGCGCTCGCGATCAGCGCCGACGTGCCGATGTTCCACACGGACGCCCGGGAGCGCACTGCGACCCGGGACGCGCTGCTGACCCTCGTCCAGCACGCGCTGGTCCGCACCCGCGTCTGACGCACCCGTCCGGCCCCGCCCCTGCCGGAAGTTCGCGCGTCCCACCGCGGCATGTCGGGATCAGCGCGCGAACATCGCGGCGGGCCTGACTCGCCGGGCCCGCCGAGCGGTGGTGCGGTGCCGCCTGCGTAGGGTGGCGCCATGGACGCCCGTGCTCCCCGGCCGCCGTTCGGTCTGGGCCGATGGCTGTGGGCGGGCCTCTCCCGGGGTGTGGCGCTGGGACTGATCTACCCCTGGTTCGTCTCGCTGCTCTTCGCCGCCACCGAGGGGGAGGAGCTCGAGCAGTTCTTCATGGGGGCCGTCATCGCGACGGTGTACAGCGTGGTCCTCGCCCCCATCGTGGCCGTCGTCGTCGCTCTGGTGTGCGCCATGATCCGGTCGCTCTGGGTGGCAGCCCTGGGTTCCGAGCCCGATCCGAACCTCGTGGCGATCGGCGTGATCACAGCGATCGCCGGAGCGCTCACGACGACGATGCGCTCGGGTGACGTCGCGTCGGACGTCGTGGTGTTCGTCCTGGGGCCTGCCGCACTGGGGATCGTGTCGGTGCTGGTCAGGCCACTGCGTCCGAGCAGGGACCCCGCCGGTGAGGACGATCCGGCGGCCCACCTAGTCTCGGGAGGGTGAGCGCTCCGACCGCGATCGTGCTGGTGCACTGGAACCAGGGCAAGGCCTGCCTCCGGACGATCGAGGCGTTCCGCGACCAGGGCATGCCCGTGCGGTTCATCGTGGCCGACAACGCGTCGGAGCCCGAGGAGCTCGAGGTCCTGCGTGCAGGCGTCGAGGGCGCCGACGACGTCGAGCTGATCGAGGTGGGCCACAACTCGGGCTTCGGCCCGGGTGCCAACGCGGGGCTGCGCCACTGGCTGGCGGACCCGGCCGGCAGCGAGTGGGCGCTCGTCGCCCCCCACGACGTGGATCCGCTCGACGGGTGCGTCGAGGCGATGCTGGAGGCGTGCGCCTCCGAGCCCATGGCCGGGCTGGCCTGCGCGGACGTCGGGGACGGCCACGTGCCGATGATCGACCCCTACTTCGGCGGCCTCACCCGCCCGGCCCGCCGAACCAGCGGGTGGGAGGCGGCCGACTACCCGCACGGCACGCTGATGGCGATCCGCCGGCAGTGCGCCCGGGAGGTCGGCCTCTTCGACGAGCGGTACTTCGCCTACAACGAGGAGGCGGATCTCGGGCGCCGGGCTCGCGAGGCCGGGTGGAGCGTGGGGCTGGTCCACGACGCCGGGGTGCGCAACCGCCACCTCGGCACGTCGGTGCGCACCGTCGACTACCTGCAGCACCGGAACACGCTGATGATGGTCCGCGAGATGTCGGGCCGGTACCACGCCACGATCCGCTTCCTGATCGCCCTCGGCCACCTGGTGGGCGGGCTGGTGCGCCCGTCGAGCCGACCACTCGTGTACGACGCCCCCGCTCGGGCGCTCGGGATGGCCGACTTCCTCCGCGGCCGCACGGGGCCGCCACCCGCCTGGATCAGCCGGCGCCGAGGTGCGTGAGGCCGGCGTCGAGGAACGCCATCGACTTCGGCGTGGCGAAGTGGTCGACGCCGCGTAGCTCGACGAGCCGGGCGTGCGGGAGCCGTGCCATCAGCGGATCGGCCGGCCCCGCGAAGTCGTCGGTGCCGAGGGCCACGAGGACGTCGGCCTCGATCGCCGCCAGCGCGGCGTCGTCCAGGGGCGGCGACCGTCGCAGGAGGATGCCGCGCACCGCGTCGGGATCGGTGCCCGACGACTCGGCGAGCGCCAGGAAGTGCCGGGCCAGCGGATGGCTGTCGTCGCCGATCCCGTCCAGCTCGTCGGCGAGTCGCGCGGAGCCTCCGTCCTGGCGGAAGAGGTTGGCGCCGACGCCGGCGAGGACGAGCGACCCGAAGCGCTGCGGCCGGGCCGACGCGAGCACGAGCAGGATGCGGGCGCCGAGCGAGAAGCCGACCCCGTCCAGCGGTCCCTCGGGGAGCTGGCGGTCCACCCACTCCTCGAGCCCCGACCAGTCGTCGAGGGGCGGGGTGCCGCCGTGCCCCGGCAGGTCGAGCGCGTGCACCTCGCGGCCGGCGTCCCGGAGCAGGTCGACCCAGCCGGTCTCCACCCAGGTTCGATGTGCGGAGGTCGCGAGGCCGTGGACGAGGACGACAGGGTTGGACATTCAGGTTCCTTCGGACGCGTGGGCGCGGGTGAGCCCGGTGAGCTGCGGCGTGAGCCAGTCGGCGACGACCTTCCCGCCGACCTCGTCGTAGTGCACGCCGTCGGGCCGGAGCTCGACCCCGCCGACCTCCGCGGGGCACGGATCCGCCGGGCACACGAACCCGGCGAGATCGATCACCGTCGCCATGTCCGGGCGGGCGTCGGCGACGCCGCGGATCAGCCCGGCGACGTGGGCGAAGCGCTCGGTCGAGGGGATGCGCCACTCCTTCGGTGCGCCCGCGTCGTTGGGGCGTGATCGGGTGGGCGGGGGCGTGAGGAAGACGACCCGGGCGCCCTTCGAGCCGAGGATGTCCCGCGCCTCGGTGAGCAGTCCCGTCAGGTTGGCGTCCCACTCGGGGGTCGCGAACTCGAGCAGGTGCCCGTCGATGCGCCGGTCGAAGACCTCCCACGTGCCGAGCACCACGACCACCTGGTCGGGGTCGAAGCGGTCGACGTAGCGCTTCCAGTCCGCGCGCCAGTTCTCGCACTTGGTGCTGATGCCCTCGACGCCGCGCTGCTCCACGCGGGGTCCGGAGTCGAGCTCGCACTCGAAGGTGCCCCGCGGCCACAGCTGGACGGCGGCGTCGGGCGGGGGAGTGGGATCGGCGCCGTACCAGTACGAACCGAGGCTCCATCCCACCGAGTCGCCGACCAGCAGGACGCGCGGGCCGCCCGTCGCAGCAACCGAGGCGATCGACCGCTCGTACTCCGCCAGATGGGCGTCGCGTGCGGCCTGGGTGATCAGCTGTCGCATGGCGAGGACGGCCAGGCCCGAGGGCATGGTGTCGCCGTCGACGACGGTCGCGCCGAACGCCTCCGCCGTGCACGGGCTGACGCATCCCGGAGCCAGTGACACGGCCCGCACCTCGTTCGGCCGTGAGGCGGCGAAGGGGGCAGCCGTCCCCTCGTAGGACGCGACGGCGAGGCGCTCGTCGCGGCTCACGGCGGTGGACGGGATCGTCGTCAGCACGAGCGTGGCGCCGGCTGCGGTGACGCGGTCGGCCACCAGCTGCAGCTCGTCCGTCATGAGGTTCTGCGGCCGGGACACGTCGTAGCCGAAGAACGACTCCCGGAGTGTGGCGTCCCGGCTCAGCGCGAGCCACGACCGCGCAGCGAGCACGACGACGTCCACACCGCCCGCGGCCAGGCGCTGGTCGAGCGTGAGCCGCCAGTCGGCGCAGGGCGGAGCCTTCGGATCCCAGCCCTCGGTGTTCGCGAAGTGGAACGCTCCGCACTCCGGGTCGGTGGCGTCGATCACCGACACCGGCGCGTCGCCGACCCAGCCGGCAGCGATCGAGCTGCCGAACGAGTCGCCGATCAGGAGCGCGTTCGTCGTGGCCGGGGGCGGGGGCACCGTCGTCGGAGGTGCGGTCGGCGGCTCCGCGTTGCGCGTCTGATCCGCGGCGAACCGCTGCGCGTCGGACTCGGCCGCGCCCGTCGTGGCCACGAGTGCCACGACCGTGCACGCGGCGACCGCGACGGGGATCCACCGCATCGACCACCGGACCTTCTTCCGCAGCGGCGTCTCGACCAGGTGGAGGCTCGCCACCGACAGCGCCACCGTCACCGTGAGCCGCAGGAGCGTGACCATCCCGAAGCCGAGGCCGGTCGACCGCTCGGTGAGGGCGGCGAACACCGGCCAGTGCCACAGGTACAGGCCGTAGGAGATCGTGCCGAACCAGCGCAGCGGACCGAACGAGAGGACGCGGCCGACGAAGCTCCCCGGGAGGACGGCGCCCGTGATCAGGAGACCGGCGCCCAGCGCCGTGAGGAGGTAGCCGCCCCGGGCTGCGAGGTCGGTGTCGATCCCGGTGACGCACAGCCACCCGAAGCCGACCAGCGCGGCCGCGGCCGCGAGTCCCCACGCCTGCTCGGCCCGTGACCCCGCACCGTTCTGTGTCGTGGATCGCGCCACATCTGGCGCGTCCTGCGACACGGAACCCTCGGAGGTGTCGGGGGCGGCGGCGGTCGGCGGGTCCGCGGGATGGGTCCAGTGGCCCCAGCGCAGGGCCGCCAGGGCGCACCCGACGAGGATCGCCTGGAGGCGGGTGTCCGTCCGCAGGTAGATCTCGCCGCCGTCCATGCCCCGGAACGAGAGGAACGCCGCCAGGCCGGCCGAGAGCAGCGCGCCGACGGCGCCGGTCATGCCGATGCGCCACCGCATCGTGGACCACGTGCGGCGAGGGGAGTGCGCCCGGCGGCGCGCCGCGGTGCGGACCAGGCCCACCAGCACGGCGACCACGAGGGGCCAGAGCACGTAGAACTGCTCCTCGACGGCGAGGCTCCACGTGTGGGTCAGCGGCGTGGGTGCGGCGAACTGCTCGAAGTACCCGACCCCGTCGTGCACCTGCACCCAGTTGTTCACGTAGAAGAGCGCTCCGACGGCGTCGCGCCGGATCCGGCCGAGGCTCGAAGGGTCCGCAGCGATCCACGCCCACACGCACGCCACGACCACCACGAGGAACATGAGCGGGAGCAGCCGGCGGAACCGGCGGGTCCAGAAGGCAGCGAGGTCGAGGCGGGGCGCGCGCCGCAGCTCGTCCAGCATCAGCGTCGTGATCAGGAAGCCCGAGAGGGTGAAGAAGAGGTCGATGCCGACGTAGCCACCCTTCGCCCACCCGAGCTCTGCGTGGTAGAGCACGACGGCGATCGCCGCGATCCCACGCACCCCGTCGAGGGCGGGCTGATGCCCGAACCGCGGGCCGCCGACGTGCGGGCGGTGCCGGCTGGCGACCGGTTCCGCGACGGTGTCGGTCGCGGTCACTGTCGCTGTCGGGCCCGCCGGGCTGCGTCCGCGGCGAGCACCGAGAACGTGCCGATCGCGGTGGACTCCCAGGTGAGCGCAGCCGCGCGGGTGAGCGCGCCGGTGGCGAGGCGCGCGCGGAGCGCCTCGTCGGTCAGCACACGTCGCATCGCGTCGACCAGCTCGTCGTCGCCGTCCGCGAGGATGCCGCCCTGGCCGTCGGTGACGGCGTCGGTGTGCCCGGCGATGCGCGTGGCCACAGCCGGGGTGCCGCACGCTGCGGCTTCGGTCAGCGTCATGCCCCAGCCCTCACGGCTGGACACCGACGCCACGATCCAGGCCTGCCGGTAGAGCGAGATCAGCTCCTCGTCCGACACGCGGCCCGCGAGCCGCACCCAGTCGTCGGCCCCGGCGTCGGTGATCTGCGCCTCCAGCTGATCACGCTCGTAGCCCTCGCCCACGATGACGAGCTGCAGATCCGGCACGTCCTCGCGTACCCGCACCGCCAGACGGATGAGACGCGCGAAGTCCTTGACCGGCACCAGCCGGCCCACCGCGACCATGAGCGGTCGGGCGCTGCGCTCACCGCCGGGCGAGAACGACCCGTCGATGCCCGGCGGCACGACCGTCACACGGTCGGGCCGGAAGCCGAGGTCGTGGACGAGCTCCGCCTTGGAGGACTCGGACAGGGTGACGATGGGGGAGCGGCGGTAGAACTTCGGCGCGATCGTCTCCTCGAGCGCGACGCCGACCTTCGCCAGGTTCGGGGGCAGCGTCATGCCCCACATCGGGCCGTGGACGTGGTGGAGCCAGACCATCCGGGGGCCACGGCACCACAGCGGCGAGAAGAACGGCATGCCGTTCCAGATCTCGACGAGCCCGTCCCGCGGCCCGAGACGCCCGGTGATCTCCGAGGCGACCGACCGCGGGAACACGAGGTAGCGGCCGGCCTTCCGGATGACGGTGTACCCGGAGCGGACCCGACGGGCCGGACGTCCGGGGGCGAACGACGTCCGCATGGTGACCTGCAGCCCTGCCTGGGCCCAGATGGACGCGACTCGGTGTGCATGGAGCTCCGAGCCGCCGGCCTCGACGTCGTCCAGGTCCCGCCACGCCAGCATGTGGATGTGCGCGATGCCGGCCTCGGCGGCCAGGTCGCCCAGCGCCTTCAGCGTGGGTTCCGAGGCGATGGGCTCGCTCATTGCAGTCTCCTCGTGGGGCCGGGCCGGCTCCTCTCAGCCGCTCCTCGCAGGCTCGCAGGACCGGCCCGAAAGCACACCTATGCTATTCCGCACCGTGGTGGACCATCGGCATCGGACCGGCCCGCGGATGGAGACATCGTGAAGTTGACAGGCGAACGCCCGATCGAGGGCCAGACCCCGGACTCGCTCCTCGCGCTCCATGCAGCGGGCTACCGGGAGGTGCGTGACCGGATCGGTCAGGGCCGCTTCCTCGACCTCGGGTGCGGCCTGGGTGACGGCACGGCCACCTTCGCCGGGGACGGGCGCTCCCTCGTCGGCATCGACTACGACCCCGCGACGGCGGCTGAGGCCCACCGGAGCCACCGTGCCGAACACCTCGTCACCGCGTGCTCCGACGGCAGCGCACTGGGCCTCCGGGCGGGCGCCTTCGACTACGTGTGCTCGTCGCACCTGATCGAGCACTTCGTGGACCCGCGGCCCCACGTCAGGGAGGTGGCTCGGGTGCTCTCGCCGGAGGGCAGCGCGTTCTTCATCACCCCCAACGCCCCCGCCGACTTCGAGAACCCCTACCACGTCCACCTGTTCGAGGCAGCGGACCTGACCGCGATGCTCGAGGCCTCGTTCGCCGAGGTGAAGGTCATCGGGCTCGATGCCACCCCGCTCGTGAAGGCCGATTTCGAGAAGCGCCGCAACATGGCGAACCGCCTGCTCAAGCTCGACCGCTTCGGCCTGCGCCACAAGCTGCCGCGCTCCTGGTTCGTGGCGCTCCACGCCTTCGGGCGTCGCGTCGCCTACCGGTTCCTGGTGGATGACCAGGTCCAGGGCAACTCGGGCATCACCGAGGACGAGTTCTTCTTGACGGACCAGATCGACGACTCGACGCTCGTCCTCTTCGCCGTGGCCTCCAAGCCGCTGTGACGCCGGGCCGGGCCGCTTCATGACCCGAGCCGTGCGCACGGCTCGAGCCGTCCTCGCCGGCGTGCTGGTGACGGCCGGCCTCGTGGGATGCTCCGGAGGGGGCGATCCGGCCGACGACGCGTCGCCGGCGTCGGCATCGACGGCAGAACCCGGGGACGCCCGTGTCGACCTCGAGCTGCTGCCGCTGCACGTCGAGCGCGGCGACCGGCCGCACTTCGCCGACGAGGCGGGTCGGGAGGTGCTCCTCCGCGGCGTGAACGTCATCCACCTGGGCGACTACCACCAGGCGGATCCCGACCTGGCGCCCACGCTGCCGGTGACCGAACGGGACTGGGCGGCAATGGCGGCCGTGGGCTTCGACTCGGTGCGGCTCGTCCTCAGCTGGTCGGCGCTCGAACCGGAGCGGGGCGTGCTCGACGACGGCTACGTGCAACGGATCCGGGAGGCGGTGGAGTCGGCGAAGGCCCACGGCATGTACGTCGTGCTGGACATGCACCAGGACGCCTGGGGCAGGTACATCGCCACCCCGGCGGACCACCCCTGCCCCGAGGGACTCGAGCCGGCGATCGGTTGGGACGGCGCGCCCGAGTGGGCCACGCTGGACGACGGCGCCGAGACGTGCCGGTCGCCCGGCCAGCGCGAGGTCGCCGACGCCGTGCGGACCGCGTTCCGGTCCTTCTACGCCGACCGGGACGGCATCCGCAGCGCCCTGACCGCGACGTGGGCGCGTCTCGCCGGTGCCTTCGCCGACGAACCCGCCGTCGCCGGCTACGACCTGTTCAACGAGCCGAACGGCGTCGACCCGATGGCGGAGACGCTGGCGGGCTACACGGCGTTCCTCGGCGAGACGATCACGGCGATCCGCGCCGCCGAGGACGAGGCGGGCGGCTTCCCCCACGTCGTCTTCGTCGAGCCGATCGTGCTGTTCCCGCTCCCCGACACGCTGCCCCGGGCCGGGTTCAGCAGCGACCCGAACCTCGCCTTCGCCCCGCACAACTACTGGGAGTCGATCTCGCCGTTCCTCAGCGTCGAGGCCGGGATGGAGCTCGACCGGACCACGGCGTCGCAGCTGGGGATGCCGTTCTGGGTCGGCGAGTACGGATGGTGGGACACCGGTGACGCCAGCCTGGGTGAGCTGCGTCGCTACGCGGTGGCCGAGGACGCCGCCTTCGCCGGCGGTGCCTGGTGGCAGTGGCGTCAGGCCTGCGGCGACCCGCACTCGATCGGCGTGCCGGGCGGGCGGCCCGAGGACCAGATCCACCTGAACGGCGTCGGGTGCCCGGGCGACGACGACCTCGGCCTCACCGTCGAGCTCGCTCGTGTCGTCGGCCGTGCGTACCCGCGGACCTCACCCGGTCGCTTGACCATGCTCGAGAGCGACGTCGACCGCGGCACCCTCCGCCTCGCCGGGACGGCCGGCGCCGGTGGGCCGGACCGCCCGCTCGTGGTCTGGGTGCCCGGCACCCGCCGCCCCACCGTGGGAGGGTCCAACATCGCCGACGTCGAGGTGGTCGAGGTCGACGGGGGATTCCTCGTGCAGGCCACCGCCGGCTGCGACTACACCCTCGAGGTCGGGGGTGCGGCCCACGTCACCGGCGACCCGGCGGGGTGCTGAGGGTCAGCCTGCGTCGGGGAAGGTGAAGCTCGCCGGGAACGTGCCGTAGTCCTGGGAGGTCGCACCGTTCGCCTCGGTGCCCTCGTACGAGTCCTTGCCCGCGGCGATCTCGTAGGTGACGGTCCCGCCCTCGGCCCGGTCGATCACACCCGCGTGCACCGCCGCGCTGCAGATGGACGAGTCCGCGGTGTAGGTCCCGGTGCCCCACACGGAGCCGAGGGAACCGTCGGGCGAGCAGGCCAGCGTGAACTGCTCGCCCTGCTGGTCCTGGTGCTCCGTGGCGTTGCGGTTCCACGACTGCGGCGGCACGGCGAACTCCACGGAGTCCGGAGCGGCCGCCGGGAACGTGAAGCTCCCCCCGTGCGCCCCGTAGTGGAGCGACGTGACGCCGTTGGCCAGACCCTCCTCGTACGAGTCCTCACCGGCCTGGATCTCGTACTCGACCTCGCCGCCGTCGGCGAAGTCGATCAGGCCCATCTGCACGGCGGCGGTGCAGATCGACGAGTCGTCGGTGTAGAGCCCCGAGCCCCAGATGGTGTCGGGCTGGCCGTCGGGAGTGCACTCGATGGTGAACGTCTGGCCGATCTCGCCGCGGTGGTCCACGGCCGACATCGCCCATGCCGATGGCGCCGTCGCGGGCGTGGTGTCGCCGGGCTTCGCCCCGCCGCCGTCGCCGGCCACGGTGGTCGTCGTGGTGACGGTGGGATCGTCGGCCGACTCGTCGGCGCCCCCGCCCCCCCCCGCCAGCCCCGCGCCCCCGGGGAGCCCCACCCGGACCCGAGCCGCTCGGCGG
>JAEZFI010000292.1 GCA_023437745.1 Actinomycetes bacterium | reverse complement strand
CCGGTTCGCGTTCGGGGGTGGATCAGCCGCCCACGGGCTCGTTCTCCACGACCTCGACGATGGGCTCGGTCTCGGGCACCTGGCGTGCGGTCCACCAGGTGATCGCGGCGAACACGACGACCATCCCCCCCGCGACCGACCACATCAGGAAGGCGTCGTCGCGCCGGTAGAGGAGCGGGGCGACGAAGGAGCAGACCATCGCGCCCGTCGCGTACGTGGCCTCGTACGCGCCCTGGCCTGCCCCGGCGAGGCCGAGCGGGAGGGTGCCCCGGGCCACGGCCGACTGACCCGCCGTGTAGACGACGGAGTACGCGAGTGCGGCCAGGCCTCCGAGCAGGCCGACCACGACCAGGTTCCTGGTGAGGCCGAAGGCGACGACGACCGGGGAGCTGAGGATCAGCGCCCACGCCCCGCAGCGTGCCGGGCCGTGACGGTCCACGAACCGCCCGGCCAGGGGCATGAAGCCGACCAGCGGGACGAAGAGCGCCACCATGACGAGGACCAGCTCGCCGTCGCTGCCGCCGAGGTCCTTGAGGAACCGCGATGCCACGGAGTCGAACGTGCCGATCAGCACCGCGAACCCCAACCCCGTCATGATCCCCGCACGGGCCAGCGGGATCCCGAAGACCTTGCGGATCTCGGCCCCGCCCGCGTGCTCGTCGTGCACCGGAGGTTCCGGTGTGATGGCGGCGATGGGGCCCACGACCACGAGGATGACGGCGAGGAGGCCGAAGGGGCTGTTCGGGCTGTCGAAGAGGTTCTCGAGGCCCTTGGCGACGGGGATGCCCAGCACGAACCCACCGATGTCGGCTGCGCCCGCCATGGAGATGGCCGCCCCGGGGTTGTCGGGGTTGCGGGCGAGGATGATCCGCCGGGCGGCCGGGATGAACGTGCCCGACCCCAGCCCCACGAGCGCCCGGGCGACGACGAACTCCCACATCTCGGTCCCGATCGCGAACCAGACCATCCCGGCGCCGGCCGTGGTGAGGCCGAACCACAGCAGGCGACGGGTGTACCCCCGGTCGGCGAAGCGGGAGAGCCCGAGCTGCCCGACCAGCGCAGCCGGGAAGGCGACGGCAGCGATCAGGCCGAGGCCCCACTGGGCGAAGCCGTACTCGTCCTGGAGGTCCGCCAGCAGGCCGAAGATCGCCCCGTAGCCCATGGCCTCCACGAGGATGGCGAGGAGGAGGGGCACGTTCGACCGTCGCATGAGGCCCTCACCCTAAAGGAGGGTGGGGCCCCGCTTGGGTAGCCTCCCACGCGTGATCTGGCTGTTCGTCGTCCTCGCGGTGCTCACCACCTTCGTGGTGGCGGCCGTGGCCGTCGGGAGCACCACCGCCCAGCTGGCGTCGCGGGCGCGCCGCACGGTGTACGACCTGGAGGAGGCGGTGGACTGGGTCGCGGACCACCTCCCCGACTCGGTGACCGCCCGGGTGGGCTACGACGACGTGCGGGCCGTGCTCGACTGGAACCTCGAGTACCTGCAGGCCAAGGGCATCGCCAGCGCCCGCACCGCCGACGACCCGGGGAGCGGGCTGATCCTCGTCGGCGACTCGGAGCCCCTCGCCTGGATCCTGGGTCGGATCGACGACGCCGGCCCGGACGACCCCGGTGTCGAGCTGACCGACGAGCAGGTGGCGCTGATCCTCGAGGTGAACCTCGGCTACGAGCGCTCCATCGGGGCCATCGGCGACGAGGTGACCCCACCGTCCGCGGAGTAGGCCGCTGCCGACCTGAGCTGGCTTCGCTCGATTCCGGCCGTCCTATGATCGTGCGATGGATCGGCCCGGGAAGTTCGAGCACCACCGCTACATCGGCGACAAGCGCACCCAGGTGGTGTACGACCTCGACACGCTCGCAGCCGAGCACGAGCACCTCATCGGCGAGCTCATGACGGCGGAGACCTACATCGGCTTCGGGCCCGACACGCTCCCCGAGGCACGCAACCGGGGCTACCGGTTGTTCGGCCCCCAGCGGGCCACCGCCGACGCCGACGCCTGAACCCTCCCATGGCCGATCGCATCCCGGTCATGGACGACGTGTTCGAGTCGTCCGGGCTGCGGTTGTCCTGCCACGTCGCCGAGCCCCCGAACGCGGGGAAGGTCCCCGGCGTGCTCCTGTGCCACGGGTTCCCGGTGCGGGGTCGTGAGGCCCCGGCGTCGGGCAAGTCGTTCCCCGAGCTGGCCGACCGCATCGCGGCCGAGGTCGGTTGGGTCGCGATGACCATGAACTTCCGGGGCTGCGGACGCTCGCAGGGGAACTTCTCCCTCGCCGGGTGGATGGACGACATCAACGCGGCGGTGGGTCACCTGGTCGCGCTCGGCGTGGAGGACGTCTGGCTGGTCGGCTTCGGGACGGGGGGCGCGCTGTGCATCTGTGCGGCGGCGCGTGACTCGAGGGTCGTCGGCGTCGCCGCCCTGGCAGCGCCCGCCGACTTCGCGGACTGGGCGAAGGACCCCCGCCAGCTCCTGCTGCACTCGCGGCAGGTGGGGGTGGTCACCGACCCCGACTTCCCACCCTCGATGGATGCGTGGTCGCACGAGCTGAAGGAGATCAGCTCCGCGAAGGCGGCGTCGGTGCTGTCGTCGAGGCCGCTCCTGCTGGTGCACGGCGACAGCGACGACCTGGTCCCGTCGATGGACGCCCGGGTCCTCGCCGATGCCCATGGCTCGGCGGAGCTGCGGATCGTGGCGGGTGCCGGCCACGAGCTGCGCCACGACCCGAGAGCGGTGGCCGTCACCATCGGGTGGCTGGTCCGCGAGCAGAACGCCCGCCGCGCCGCCTCCTGAGACGCCTTCATCCCCGAACTCTGGAGGATGTCGGTGGCCGATCACCGACTTCCGGCCAGGTTCACGGCCCCGGCCCAGGAGGAGAGGCCGGGAGGAATCACTCTTGCTTGGACTTCTTGGCCGCCTTCATCATCTTCTTCCACTCGCGCACGCGGCCGAGCGACTCGGCGTCGGCCACGTCGGCGACGGAGCGGGGCTGCTCGTCGGAGAACGGGGCCGCCGCCTCCTCCCAGCCGGCCGGCCGCTTGCCCATGCGCTTGGCCAGGATCGCGAGGAAGATCTTCGCCTTCTCGTCGCCGTAGCCCGGCAGGGCGCGCAGGCGGCGGTAGAGCTCGTCGCCCGAGCGGACGCCCTTCCAGATGCGCTCGGCGTCGCCGTCGTACTCCTCGGCGACCACGCGGCAGACCTCCCACGCCCGCTTGCCCATCGACGCCGGGAATCGGTGCACTGCCGGCTTGGCGGCGCACACGGCCACGAAGTCGTCGACGTCCATCGCCGCGATGTGGGCGGCGTCCAGCTCGCCGCCGAGCCGCTCCTTGATCGTGGCCGGCGCCCGGAACGCCCACTCCATCGGGACCTGCTGGTCGAACAGCATCCCGAGGAGGAGTGCGAGCGGTTCGGTGACGAGCAGGCGGTCCGCGTCGGGGTCGCCGGTGATGGGGATGGAGGGCGCAGCCATGCGGATGACCCTATGACGGACGGCGCCTCAGAGGGACCAGGGGGAGAACGTCTCGGTGTCGATGTCGTACCGGGCGATGGCGTCGGCGACGACGTTGGTGGTCACGACGCCCTCCGCCGCGAGCTGCGTGAGCACGGCGACCACCACGTGGGGGGCGCTCGTCTCGAAGTGCTGGCGCAGCATCTCCCGGGTGTCGCTCCGACCGAACCCGTCCGTGCCGAGCGACAGCCAGCGCTTCGGCACCCACCTCGCCACCTGGTCCGGCACCGCGCGCATGAAGTCGGAGACGGCGACCACCGGGCCGGGCGCGCCCGACAGCTTCTGGGTGACGAGCGGTGTGCGCGGGTTGATGCCCGGATGGAGCCGGTTCCAGCGCTCGACCTCGAGGGCCTCCTCGCGCAGGGCCTTGTACGAGGTGGCGCTCCACAGCTCGATGCCGATGCCGTAGACGTCGGCCAGCTGCTGGCGCGCCTCGGCCGCGGCGGACCAGGAGGTGCCGGAGAACAGCACGGTCGCCTGCGCCCGGTCGAGGGGGGACGGCATCCACCGGTAGAGCCCCTCGATCACGCCCCGGCCGACCTCCGCCGGATCCTGCCCCTCCGGCATGGCGGGCATCGGGTAGTTCTCGTTGTAGAGGGTCAGGTAGTAGAAGACGTCGAGGCCCTGGGCGAACATCGCGTCGATGCCGTCGTGGATGATGATCGCCATCTCGTAGGCGAACGCCGGGTCGTAGGCACGGCAGGTCGGGACCGTCGACGCGAGCACGTGGCTGTGCCCGTCCTGGTGCTGGAGGCCCTCTCCCTCGAGCGTCGTCCGTCCGGCGGTGGCGCCGAGCAGGAAGCCCCGGGCCCGGGCGTCCGCGGCGGCCCAGATGAGGTCGCCCACGCGCTGGAACCCGAACATCGAGTAGAAGATGAAGAACGGCACCATCGGCGCGCCACGCGTCGCGTAGCTGGTGGCCGCCGCGGTCCAGGAGGCCATGGCCCCGGCCTCGGTGATGCCCTCCTCGAGGATCTGCCCGCTCTTCGCCTCGGCATACGACAGCAGCAGGTGGTGGTCCACCGGCTCGTACTTCTGCCCCTGCGGTGAGTAGATCTTGATCTCGCGGAACAGGGCGTCCATGCCGAAGGTCCGTGCCTCGTCGGGGACGATGGGGACGACCCGGGGCCCCACCTGGGGGTCGCGGGCGAGGTTGCGCAGCAGGCGGGTGAAGGCGGTGGTCGTGCTGGCCGGCTGCTCGCCGCTGCCGCCGAGGAACTCGCCGAACAGCGCAGGCTCCGGCAGCTCGAGCGGGCGGCGGATCCGCACGACGCGCTTGGGGAACTGCCCACCGAGCGCCCGGCGCCGCGACTGCAGGTACTCGAGCTCGGGCGACCCGGGCTGCGGTCGGATGTAGGGCGGGTCCGGCTGCTCGAGCGCTGCGTCGTCGATCACGTCCCACAGGTGCAGCCGGTCGCGGAGGGCCCGCAGCTGCGTCGCGTTCATCTTCTTGATCTGGTGGGTGGAGTTGCGACCCTCGACGTCGCCGCCGAGCGTCCAGCCCTTGATCGTCTTGGCGAGGATCACCGTCGGCTTGCCCCGCACCTCGGTGGCGTACTTGTAGGCGGCGTAGATCTTCCGGTAGTCGTGGCCGCCGCGGGGGAGCTGCTGGAGGTCCTCGTCGCTGAGGTGCTCGACGAGCTTGCGGAGCCGCGGGTCGGGCCCGAAGAAGTGCTCCCGGATGTAGGCGCCGGACTCGGTGGCGTAGCGCTGGAACTCGCCGTCGACCGTCGAGTTCATCTTCTCGAGGAGCGCGCCGTCCACGTCGTTCTGGAGGAGCTGGTCCCAGCGACCACCCCAGATGACCTTGATGACCTCCCAGCCGGCGCCCCGGAAGACGCCCTCCAGCTCCTGGATGATCTTGCCGTTGCCGCGCACCGGGCCGTCGAGTCGCTGCAGGTTGCAGTTGATGACCCACGTGAGGTTGTCGAGGTTCTCGCGCCCGGCCAGCGAGATCGCGCCGAGCGTCTCGGGCTCGTCGCACTCGCCGTCGCCCACGAAGCACCACACGCGTGAGGACTCGGTGTCGTCGATGCGACGGTGGTCGAGGTAGCGGTTGAAGCGGGCGTGGTAGATCGAGTTGATCGGGCCGAGGCCCATCGACACGGTGGGGAACTCCCAGAAGTCGGGGAGCAGCCGGGGGTGGGGGTAGCTGGGGAGCCCGCCGATGCCCTGCGCGGGGTCGTCGCCCGGACGGTGGATCTCCTGGCGGAAGCGGTCGAGCTGGGTCTCGGTCAGCCGGCCCTCGATGAAGGCTCGGGCGTACATGCCGGGCGCGGCGTGGCCCTGGAAGTAGACGTGGTCGCCGGGGTTGCCGTCGTCCTTGCCGCGGAAGAAGTGGTTGAGGCCCACGTCGTACAACGCCGCCGAGCTGGCGAAGGTGCTGAGGTGACCGCCGATGCCCTCGGCGCGGCGGTTGGCGCGGACGACCATCACGGCGGCGTTCCACCGGATGAACGCCCGGATGCGGCGCTCGAGGTCCTCGTCGCCGGGGAACCACTCCTCGGCTTCGGTGGGGATCGTGTTGATGTACGGGGTGGTCACGGCCGCGGTGCCGAGGCCGAGGTCGTCGGCGTGCTCGATGAGCTGGTCGAGGATGAACCTCGCCCGGTTCGCGCCGCGCTGACGGGTGACGGCGGTCAGCGAATCGATCCACTCCTGGGTCTCGGAGGGATCGATGTCGTGGAGTTGGTGGAGGTAGCCGTCGACGCTCACCGGATCGACCCTATCGACGTCGTGGGAGGACCGCCGGTTACCGGCGGGTAGGGTCCGCGCCATGACGACGGTGGCCTACACGGACGGCGCGTGCCGAGGGAACCCGGGCCCCGGAGGATGGGCCTGGGCGATCGACGAACAGCGCTTCGACTCGGGCGGGAGCGCCGCGACGACGAACCAGCGGATGGAGATCACGGCCGCCTACCGGGCCGTGCAGGCGCTCGACGGACCACTCGAGATCCGCAGCGACTCGACCTACGTCGTCAACTGCTTCCGGCAGCGCTGGTACGAGGGCTGGCATCGGCGCGGGTGGCGCAACAGCCAGCGGCAGCCGGTCGCGAACCGGGACCTCTGGGAGCCGTTCATCGAGCTCGTCCTGGCGCGGGGCGACGTCACCTTCTCGTGGGTCAAGGGCCACTCGGGCGACGTGATGAACGACTTCGTCGACGGCCTGGCGGTGGCGGCCGCGGCCGACCCCACGACCTGGGAGGAGGAGGTCCGACCATCCCCGGGGGGCGCGCAGGGCGGCAGTACGCTTTTCTGACGACGTGGCTGGGAACCGAGGGGGGTGCCCATGTCCAGTGTGCTCATCGTGGCCGGACTCAGCGTCGGGTCCTCGCTGTTGTGCGGCGTGCTGCTCGCACGTGCGTCACTGCTGGCGAGACCGCCCGAGCTCTCCGTAGGCCCAGTTGATCTGACGCAGCCGCTCCTCGGCAGCGTCGATGGTGGCGCGGTCGGCGTCGACGAGGCGGTCGGGGTGGTGCAGCTTGACGAGCTTCCGGTGCGCCGAGACCACGTCGCGCCAGGGTGATCCGGGCTCCACGCCCAGCACTCCATAGGGGTTCAAAGGACCGTCCTCCGTTGATGCTTCGGTGGGCTCCTCGAAGAGCGATTCGAACGTGAAGTACTCGTCGAACGCGCTGCGATCGGCCGTCGTGCGCTCCTCGTTGCGACGGACGAACGCCGTGCCGACGAAGTGCAGGTTGTCGTCGGCGGCGCCGAGCGGTGGGAGCCGCACGTGGCCCCCGGGGAACATGCGTCGCTCCTTGGTGGCGCCCGAGGTGCCCCGGGCCGAGCCGGCCGTGTGCGACTCCTGACCCGCCGCGGTCGCCGTCGACCCGTCGGCATCGGCGTGCTCACCGGCGGGCTCGCTCGGGTCGGCCGATGTGATCCACGTGGGGTCGAAGAGCGACTCGACGGCGTCGAAGCGGCCGTCCTCCTCGCTCGCCGATCCGGTCCCGTGCGCCGTCGGCTCCGAGCGGTCCAGCGACTCGAACACCACCTGCGTCGCGGGCGTCGCCCGGATGCGCCGGACGGGCTCGGCGGCCGCGGTGCGCGAGCTCCCGGCATCTCGGGCAGTGCGGGCGGCTCGGTCGAACGCCGAACCGC
>JAEZFI010000284.1 GCA_023437745.1 Actinomycetes bacterium | reverse complement strand
CTGCAGTTGCCTTCACCGACATCGGGATCACCTCTCTCGCCATCACCTCCAATCGGAGGCAACAGCCATCAGGTGTCAACGATGTTGCGCGACATCAACTGTCAACGATGTCCCGAGAACGGACAGCGCCAGTTCCGGCGCGTCTCACGACACAGAACGGTGGCGGGGCCGGGCCAGGGCGGGTCAGCTGCCGATGACGCCGGTGGGGTCGTCGGCGGTCTTGGTGCCGAGCAGGTAGGGCATCAGCCAGGCCCACACGAGGATCGACGTCTCCTTGGAGAAGTGCGTCCCGTCCGGGCGCGGCTTCTCGCCGTTGACCTTCACGGGCACGCCGTCGCGGCAGAGGAAGTCGACCAGCGGGAGGTACTCGACCCGCTCGTGGGCCGCCGCGAACTCTCGGATCTGGGCGTTCTGCGCGAGGGCACGGGCGTTCATGTCCACGATCCGGTCGTCCTCGAAGCACAGCGCGGAGGTGATGAAGAGCCGCCGCCCGTCGGCCGTCAGCTGGTCCGCGGCGCGGGTGAGCTCGGCGTCGAGGAACGCCCGGTACTCGGGGGTCCCGACCATCAGCTTCCGCCCGTCGACCTCCACGTCGTAGAGGTCCCACGCGCCCCACATCCAGAGCGTGGCGTCGGCCCGGGGGAGCACCTCCGCCCACTTCTGGTTGCGCCACTCGCGACACGCCGGCGCTCGGCGCTGCCAGGACCCGCTGAGGAATCCGCGGTCCGCGTCGAGGCTGCCGCACCCGATCTGGCCGTTGTTGATGATCTCCATGCCGGGGATCTGCAGGACGTTGGCGAACGTGACGGCCATCGAGGCGCCCAGCACCATGAGGTGCTGGACCGGCGGGATCGTGGGTGGGGCAGCCTCGACGAAGGCGTCGTTGCCGTTGGCGAGGGCGAGCACGGAGCCGTCGAGCTCGGGCGGGGGAGTGGCGGCCACCTCGAGCACCGTCGTCGGGTCGTTCACCTCGTCGGTGGCGTAGGCGAGTCCGCCGGCAGCGAGGGCCAGGGTGACCACGATCGAGGCGACGGCGATGGGTCGCGGCCGCCGGACGCCGGCCTGAGCGACGGGCGGCCGCAGGAACGTCTGCTCGATGCACGTGAAGGAGATCGCCCCCAGCGCGATGGCGATCGGGCTGCCGATCAGGAGCGTGCGCCAGGGGTGCTCGAACCCGTCCGGCACGAACGCGAACACCGGGAGGTGCCACAGGTAGATGCTGTACGAGCGCTGCCCGGCCCACACCAGCGGCCGCCATCGCAGGAGCGGGCCCAGGATCGGGTTGCCCACGGCGAGCGACACGACGAGGAGGACCTCGAGCACCGTCGTGCCCTGGAAGCCGCCCCGGTACAGGTCCGAGTTGCTGCCGGCGACCATCGCGTTGATGGCGACGAGACCCCCCAGCGCCGCGACGCCGACGCCGATCCACACCCGAGGTCGTGCGCGCAGCCGCTCGGACACCCGGGGAAGGGCGGTGACCAGCGCGGCGGTGGCGCCGGCCAGCAGCGCGAACGCCCGGGTGTCGGTCCCGTAGTAGATGCGGTCGATCGTCGAGTGACCGAAGCCCAGCCAGATCGCCCACCCCGCGCTGGCGGCGGCAAGGGCACCGCAGATCGTGGCCTGCACCCCCAGGCGGAACCGCCGAATGGCGAGCATCAGCAGGGGGAAGAGCAGGTAGAACTGCTCCTCGATCGAGAGGGACCAGAGATGGCCGAACGGGCTCCGACCGAACTCCGCCCAGTAGCTCGATCCGCTCCAGATCTCGTACCAGTTGCCCACGTAGAGGACCGACCAGAAGCCCTGGCGGAGCGGCTGGTCGGGGGGTCCGGTCACCGACACCACGTCGAGCAGCATCAGACCCGACACGATCATCACGCAGAAGAGGAAGGCGGGCAGGAGGCGCCGGACGCGGCGCGCCACGAACGTGCGCAGCGGGTTCGACCGCCAGGCGTCGTCGATCAGCAATCCGGCGATCAGGAAGCCGCTGAGCACGAAGAACGTGTCCACGGCGGGCCACCCGCCCTCGCCCAGCCCGGCGTGGGTGAAGAGGATGGCGATGACCAGCAGGAACCGGAGGCCGTCCAGCTCGTCTCGACGGTGCCCGCGGGGCACCAGCGGTCTCGAAGGGGGAGCGGGCACCGCATCACGCTATGCGCCACGCGCGAGGATGGGGACACATGGAGTCGACGACGGGGAACCTGCTGATCGCCACCCCGAACATGGGCGATCCGAACTTCGACGGCACCGTCGTGTTCATCATCGACCACGACGAGGAGGGCGCACTCGGGGTCGTGGTGAACCGCCCGACCGAGACGCCCGTGGGCATGCACCTCCCCGAGCTGGCGCCTGCCGTGTCGACCCCTGACGTGTTCTTCGAAGGTGGGCCCGTGGCCCCCGACAACGTGCTCGGCGTGGGGCGGGTGGGGGACCACCTGGCGCTCGTCGACCTCGAAGCGGTGTCCAACGGCGAGGCCCACCCCGACGGCCTGCGGCTGTTCGCCGGCTACAGCGGTTGGGGTCCGGGCCAGCTCGACGGGGAGCTCCTGGCCGGCGCCTGGATCGTGGCCGAGGGCTTCGACGGCGACGTGCTCGGCCCGCATCCCGAGGGCCTCTGGCGCGAGGTGCTCCGCCGCCAGGGGGGCGCCACCGGTCGGCTGGCGCTGTACCCCGACAGCCCGATGCTCAACTGAGCGAGCCTGCGCCCTCGGCGACTGGATCCACGCCGGACGGGTAGGTCGCGCGCGAGGCCGCGTTCCGCGCGCCCAGGGAAGAGGTGCGAGATGTCAGAGAGCGTCTACAAGGTCATCGAACTGGTCGGCACCAGCAGCGAGTCGTGGGAGAAGGCGGCGTCCGCGGCGATCACGAAGGCCGCCGGCAGCCTGCGGGACCTCCGCATCGCCGAGGTGAGCGAGCTCGACCTCCAGATCGAGGAGGGCACCGTGAAGGCCTACCGCGCCAGGGTGAAGGTGTCCTTCAAGTACGAGGACTGATCTCTCTGGGGCGGGCCATCTCCGCCTCCGGCTCGCTCGCAGGCTCGCTTCGTCGGCTGCGCTACCCATCCTGACCTCTCTGGGGCGGGCCATCTCCGGCTGAGCTCAGTGGACGAAGCGGATGCGGATGGGGTAGCTCCACCACTCCTTCTGGCTGGCCTTGATCGCACCGATGATCGAGAAGACCCACGTCGACACGCCCACCAGGGCCACGCCGACGAGGACGAGGATCACCGGCCACGGGAAGTCCGTGGTGTCCGACGTCGCGCCCCACAGCAGCAGCCCACCGAACGTGACGGCGACCATGCCGAGCCACGCCACGATCAGCGTCAACTGGAAGTTGAGGGCCTCGGCGGCATGGTGGCGGGTGAACCGGTTTCGGTCCTTCTGCGTGAGGTAGATGACGAGGGGGAGGAGGAACCCGCCGAACACGCAGCCGAGGTGGGCGAAGATCGCCGCGGTCTTCCCGGCTTCCTCCTCCGACCACCCGACGTAGGGGTACGGCGCGTGGGTCGGGGCCGCCGGCGGCGCGTACGCACCCCACGCCGAGCCGTCCCACCAGCGGAGCCCGTAGGCGTCCGGGTACCAGCCGGGCGGAGGCGTGGGCGCCCCCGGTGCACCGGCGGGCTCGGAGTCGACCGGTTCGTGATCCACGTCGCGAGGTTACGGCCGGAGGCGACCGCCGAGTGGTGCGCCGGCGGTCAGCCCTGCATGATCACGAGGCGGCGCTCCGTCATCTCCTCGTACGTGTACGCCGGACCCTCGCGGGTGTTGCCGGAGTCGCGCACGCCGCCGTACGGCATCTGGTCGGCCCGGAAGGTGGGCACCTCGTTGATGGTGACGCCGCCGAACTCGAGGACCTCGCCCGCCCGCAGCGCGGTGGTCAAGGAGGAGGTGAAGATGCCGGCCTGCAGCCCGTACCGGGTGTCGTTCGCCCACCGGAAGGCGTCCTCGACGTCGGCGTACCGGGCGACGCCGACCAGCGGCCCGAACACCTCCGTGCGGCTGATCTCCATGTCCGGTGTCACGCCGTCGAGGACCATCGGCGCCAGCACCCCGTCGTCGCCGACGTCGCCGCCCACCACCACGTCGGCGCCACCCCGTGTCGCGTCCGAGACCATGGAACGCACGCGCTCGGTCTCCTTCGGGGCGATCAGCGCGGACACGTCCGTCGCGGGGTCGTCCGGGGCGCCCGGGGTGAGCGCGGCGACGTGCCCGGACAGCGCGTCCAGGAACTCGCGATGGACGCTCTCGTGGACGTACACCCGTTGCACCGAGATGCACGACTGCCCGGCGTAGGAGTAGCCGCCCACCGAGATCTTCTTCGCAGCCAGCTCGAGGTCGGCGTCCGGCTCGATGATCACCGGTGCGTTGTTCCCGAGCTCCAGCGACACCCGGATGCGCGGCGCGTCGGCCCGGATGCCCCAGCCCACCTCGGGGCTGCCGGTGAACGTGAGCATCGAGATGCCCGGGTGCGTCACCAGGTGGTTGGCCACCTTGCCGGGGACCGTCACCACGTTGATCCAGCCTGCGGGGAGGCCCGCCTCCTCGAGGAGGCGGGCGAGCAGGAGCGCGGTGAGGGGAGTGGCCGACGCGGGCTTGAGGACCACCGGGCAGCCCGCCGCGATGGCCGGCGCCAGCTTGTGGCACACGAGGTTCAGGGGGAAGTTGAACGGGCTGATCGCACCCACCACACCGATGGGCACGCGGCGGACGAACCCGAGCTTGCCCACACCCGGCGCGCTGGCGTCCATCGGCACCGTCTCGCCGGCCGCCGTGCGGGCCACCGCCGCCGAGAACCGCAGCGTGTCGAGGGCGCGCAGCGTCTCGGCCTTGGCGGTCGTGATCGGCTTGGCGGACTCGGCGGAGATCGAGGCTGCGAACTCGTCGTGCCGGCCGGCCAGGAGCACGGCCGCCCGATCGAGGATCGCAGCACGCTCGTGGGCGGGCAGGGCACCGCCGCGGTGCCGCTCCAGCGCCACCTCGACCGCAGCGTCGATGTGCTCGGTGCCCAGCGTGGGGACCGACCCCACCACCGCGCCGTCGTAGGGGGAGCGGACCTCTGTCGAGTCGGGCGACGTCACCGCCGCCCCGTCGATGAGTGCCGGCGTGATCGTGGTGGACATGACGACCTCCTCGTGGCGGAGGCTACCGCCGGGCGTCGGCAGCGGGCCCCGGGGTCGGGGCTGGGCCGGGTGGTGCCTCCGGCACGTCGAAGTAGCGAAGCGCCGCCAGCCCGACGCGCACGGCTTCGGTGCCGCCGACCGCGGCGGACACCACCGCGGTTGCCCCGAGTGGCGCGAACTTGCCGAGCTTCTTGAGCGCGAACTTGGAGGCGCTCGCCGTGGCGGTGCGGGCGGCGACCTTCTTGGTCATCGACTGCGCCCGCTCGGCGACCTGCCGGCGGGCAGCCGGGCTGAGGCTCGTCCCCGCGCCACCGATCGAGGCCGGATGGCCGGCGGTGGCCAGCACGTCGCGGACCCATCGGCTCGACGTCGCCAGGTCCACCCAGTCGCCGGTCATGGCGTAACCGGTCACCAGGATCATCCGGACGAGCTGGTTCAGGGCCATCGCCTCGTCGGCGCCGCTCGACACCATCGAGGCCAGCGTGCCGACGGCGGGGATGCCGGCGATGCCGCCGGAGACCGCTGCTCGCGACGTCCGTCGTGCCCCGGCGCGAGACAGCACGTAGAGCGCGAGCGTGCGGTTCGACCAGTCGGGGTGCGCGCTGCGGGCCCGGTGGACGAGCGCGGCAGCCAGCGGCTGCTCACGTTGCACGACCTCGACGAGGTGCGGCGGTAGCGTCGCCGTGGTGTCGGGACGGGGCGACGTCGAGCGAGGCGGTGACATCGGCAGCATTCTCCACCAGCGGGTGGCCGTCGAGGCGGCGCGGGCGCGCCAGTCGGGTTCGCCGTTGCTGGTCGGGGTGACCGGCAGCGTGTCGGTGGGGAAGTCGACGACCTCGACCTCGCTCGTCGACCGGCTGCGTGCCGACGGACTCGACGTGGCCGCGCTGTCCGGCGACTCGTTCCTCTTGTCGAACGCACGGATCGACGACGCCGGGCTCACCATGCGCAAGGGGTTCCCCGAGACCTACGACGCACAAACGATGCGGCACGCGCTGGCACAGCTGCGCGCAGGGCACGGGGTGCCGGTGCCCGTGTACCGCCACGACGTGTACGACATCGTGCCGGGGCTCCTCGAGACGGTCGGACCGGCCGAGGTCGTGGTCGTCGACGGGCTCCACCTGGGGCTGCTGGCCCGTGACCTCCTCGACGTGCTCGTCTACCTGCACGCGGACGAGGCGACGCTCAGGGGCTTCTACACGGCTCGGTTCGAGCGGCAGGTGGCCGACGCCGTGGCGGCCGAGGCCGCAGGGGAGGGGCGGTCCTTCTACTCGGCGTTCGCCGCGCTCGGGCCGGCCGAGCTCCACGACGTCGCCGAGATGCTCTGGACTTCGATCAACCTGGTGAACCTCGAAGAGCACATCGCCGCGGACCGCGAGCGCGCGGATCTCGTGGTCACGTTCGACGAGGCCCACCGCGTGGCGGAAGTGGAGGACCGCAGGCCTCCCACCGCAACTTGACAGAACGACGATTTACGGCGTTCTGCCATTCAGGGAAGGTGGGCCGAGAGGGGCACGAATCCTCGACAGTCAGTACAGGGTGCGCCGGACGCACGGATCACCGACCGTCGACCTGGAGTGCTCGCACCCAGCGTCGACAGTCGGTCCAGGGTGCGTGTGACGCACGGAGGGTCGACAGTCGGCGCAGAATGGGCCCCTTCTGCCCCGATCGGTCCTTGACCGACTTCCCGATTGTATTGGATAGTGATCCAATAATGACCTCGAACGACGACACCGCCCTTACACCGCGTCAGATCCATCCGGAGCGGTCCCTGCTCCGGTTCGCGGCGATCCTGTCCGGCGGCGCCGGGCTGATCCACGCCGCGGCGGTGGGCACGCACGGCGGGAACTCGACGCTCGTCGCGCTGTTCACGATCGCCACCGTGGTCCAGGTGGGCTGGGCGGCCGCCGTCATGGTGTCCGCGGATCGCCGGCTCGTCCTGGCCGGTGTCGCCGCCAACCTCGGCTGCGCCGTCGTGTGGGCGTTGACCCGCTTTACGGGCATCGGGTTCGTCGGCTCGCTCTCCGAGGTCGAGGCGGTGGGCGTGGCCGACACGCTCGCCGCGGTCACGGCGGCCGCCAGCGCGCTGGTGGCTATCGGGGCGCTGTGGCTGGTGAACACGTCGGTGACCACCACGTCCCCACCGCGCCGAATCCCCGCTGGTGCCGCCGTGCTGGCGGCCGTCGCCCTGACCGTGCCGGGGCTCGTCGCGTCGGGCGACCACGACGCCGACGGCCACTCGCACGGCAGTGAGTCCGCCGACGTTCATGGCCACGACGAGACCGACGGGCACTCGCACGACGAGCCGACCGGCCTCGCGGCGGACCCGATCTTCGCCGGCGCCGACACCTCGGGGCTGACCGACGCCCAGCTCACCGCGGCCAAGGACCTCATCGAGAGGACACAAAAGGCCATGGAGCGCTTCCCGGACGTCGCGTCCGTCGAGGCGGCCGGCTACCGCAGCATCCAGGACTCGATCACGGGGTTCGAGCACTTCGTGAACCACCAGTACCGCAACGACGGCAAGGACCTCGACCCCGACGCCATCGAGTCCATCGTGGCGAAGGTCGAGCCCGACGGGACCAAGACGATCGCCTCGGCGATGTACATCCTGAGCAACGGGACGACCATGGCCGACGCCCCCGACATCGCCGGCGACCTCACCATGTGGCACGACCACCAGAACCTCTGCTGGGACGACAAGGGCCAGGTCCGGGGGATCCTGCGTGACGGCGTGTGCTTCCCGGGCGGCACCTTCCGACCGACCGCCCCGATGCTCCACGTCTGGGTCGTCCCGCACGAGTGCGGGCCGTTCGCCGGCATCGAGGGCGCCGGGCCGCTCGCTGCGGTGGTCGGCGGGCACGGGTCGGGCTGCGACCACTCCCACGGCGCCTCGGACGAGTCGTCCGGCAGCGGGGACGGCGAGTCGGCCTCGTCGGACTGACCCGGCCGGCGTCGCCACATCGCGGGCGCCGAGTCGGCGCGCCCGGGAGATGTGTCGTAACACGATGCATAGTTGCACCGGCGACTACCATCGGCGTACACACATGAGGGCAGCACCATGAGAGGACCCACGCGCCCTGACGACGGCGGCGACGAACCACCGGCTCCGGGCGGGGCGGCCGGCGGATGGCTGAAGCTCCTGCGCGCCGCTCCGTGGGGGGTCGCCGCCGCGGGAGTCGGATGGTGGATGACGAACGTGGCCTTCTGGACGCTGGGCGCCACCCACACGGACTCCCTCGGACATCGAGCCTGGCTCGCGGGCTACCGGGTGCCCAACTGGTTCCGCCACGTCTTCCCGTACGCCGGCATGGCGGCGTGGATCGGGGTCGTCCTCGTGATCGGCGGCTACGTCACCGTTCGCGGTCGAGCGGCGTGGAGGCCCGTGCTTGCGGTGGCGGCCGTCAGCGGCCTGCTCGCGGCTGGGATCTCGGCGCTCTACGGCTGGATCCTGTGGCCGCATGGCTTCTGAAGCCGACCGCGTGAGCGAGTCCTCCTCCCCCACGGCCGGGGGCCGTCGGGCCGACCTCCTCCCGGTGGTCGCCTGGTCCTCGATCGCCGCGGTGCTCCTGCTGCTCCAGTTCTTCGCCCGCTACCGCTCGAGGGGGACCATCCGGCCCCTCGACGGGTGGGTGCAGTTCGACGGCCCCGAGTACCTCTCGATCGCCACCCGCGGCTACACACCCCGCCAGCTCGTCTGGTTCCCGACGTACCCGACCGTCCTCGGTTGGGTGGATCGTGTCGTCGCCGATCCGGTGCTGGCCGGCGTGGTCGTCTCGGCGACCTGCGGCCTGGCCGCGACCGTCCTCTTCTGGCGCTGGACCCGGACGATGGACGTCCCGGAGCGCTCCCGGCGCGTGGCCCTCCTCGTGCTGCTGCTGTACCCGTACGGCTGGTTCCTCTACGGCGTCGTGTACTCCGATGCCCTCTTCCTCGCGTTCGCCCTGCTGGCGTTCCTCTCGGTGGAGCGCGGCCGGGTCTGGCTCGCCGCGGCGGCGGGAGCCGTCGCCACGGCCACGAGACCGTCGGGACTCGCGGTCACGATCGGGCTCTGCGTGCTCAGCCTCGAGCGTGCCGGCGTCCTCTACGTGCCGGGCCCCGAAGCTGGTTGGGCACACCGCCTTCGACTCCCCGTGTGCGTCGACCTGCGACTGCTGCGGTGGCGACACGTCGTCCCCGGCCTCTCCGTGCTCGGACTGGTCGGCTACATGACCTATCTGTGGGTCCGCTGGGACAACCCGATCCGCTTCGTGTCGGAGCAGAGCCGCTACCACGACAGCGGCTCCGGCACGCTGCTCAAGCAGCAGTACTTCGACGCCTGGTACAGCGGGGCGGACGGGCGGCATCTGGCGACCACCACCGCGCAGGCCGTGCTGCTCATGGTCGTGCTGGGGTCCGTGGCGGCTGTCGGCCGCCGGTACGGCTGGGGCTACGGGGCCTTCGTCTTCTGCCTGGCGTTGCTGCCGATGGTGTCGGTGTCGACGTTCATGGGTTCCGGCCGCTACCTGCTCCCGGCGTTCCCATGCTTCGTCCTCGCCGGTGAGTGGCTGGCCAGCCGTCGAGCGGCTCAGATCGCGTGGTTCACTCTGAGCGGGGCGGCGCTCCTCGTCATGGCGTTCGGGTTCTCCCGCAGCTGGTACCTGACCTGACCGCGCCCGGTGGACGGCGCGTCCGCCGCACCTTCTCGAAGGAGTTGGCGAAAAGGCGAAAGTAGGGGCACCAGCGCGCCGATAGGTCCACTGACCCTGCCCCCGGGGTCGAACGGACCTACTTGCACGGAGCCCGGGTGACCGCCACCTCGACCGAGAGCACGACGCCGACGGCCAGCGCCGTGCCGCCGCGCGCCTCGACGGGCGGCCGCCTCGCCCGTGAGTTCCGCGCTGCGATGGTCGATCCGGCCTCCGAGCCCGTGCCGGACGCCCCGATCCGCTCCGACCACGATCGCGTCGCGGCCTTCGCGCCCGTCGTGACGACGATGCGGCTGGCCACGACGGCGGTCGCGCTCCTCCTGGTCTCCGAACAGCTCCTCCACGGGTCGCAGCGCACGATCATCTGCACGCTGATCGTCCTCACCTACGCGATGGTCCGGACGTTCCGGCCGATCCGCTACGACAGCGACGTCCACTCGCTCCTGCGCGTGGTCGGCGAGCTCGCCGTCCATGTCGGGGTCGTGGTCTTCACCGGGGGCTGGAACTCGCCGTTCGTCTTTACGCTGATCACGTCCGCCTGCATCGCCGGCTTCGCCCGTGGGTTCGGCTTCGCGATGCGCATCGGCGCCGTCGCCGCCTTCGCCGTCAGCGTGCCCGTGCTCGTCGAAGGGCACGTGAGCGAGGAGGCGATCAAGCAGTGCGGCACGTGGAGCGCCCTGATCATCATGATCTCGATCATCGCCGCGTGGGGACGGCGCATCTCCGGTGAGGCCGACCGGGAGCGCGACCTCGCGTTCGACCGGGTCTCCCGCCTCGCCGACGCCAACGCGCTGCTCTACTCCCTCCACCGGATCGCCCAGACGCTGCCGGCGTCGCTCGACATGAACGACGTGCTCGACTCGACGGTCAACCGGCTCCGCGGCCTCGTCGACTTCGACACCCTCGTCGTCCTGCTGTTCGACGACACCGACGGCCACTGGCAGGTCGTGCGTCGTGAGGGGTGCGCCATCCAGAGCCGCCTCGGGCCCACCGACCTCCCGCCGGGCCTCCGCGAGTCGATCGCCGAGGGCGGCGTCGTCTCGAGGCCCAGCCTGGGCGGGGACGAAGGCCTCGGGTTCGACGACCGCTCCGGGTCCGGCCTCTACGCACCGCTTGCCGCCCGCGACGCGATCATCGGCCTGATCGCCCTCGAGCACCGCGAGCCCCATCGCTTCGACCACCGCGCCGCCGGCCTGGTGCAGGGCCTGGTCCCTCCCCTGGCGCTGGCGCTCGACAACGCCCGCTGGTTCGCCCGTCTCCGCACCGTGGGCGCCGACGAGGAGCGCACCCGCATCGCACGCGACCTCCACGACCGGATCGGCCAGTCGCTCGCCTACCTCGCGTTCGAGACCGACCGCATCGTCGGGAAGGACGCCGACGGCGAGACCGTGTCCGACTCGCTGGGCCGCCTGCGCGACGACATCCGCGGCGTCATCCGTGAGGTCCGCGACACGCTGTACGACCTCCGCACCGACGTCAGCGAGGACGAGGGCCTCGCCGGCATCCTCGAGCAGTACGCCGCGAGGGTCAACGAGCGCACCGCGCTCGAGTTCCAGATCGACGCCGACACCGACCGCCGCCTGCCGATCCTGCAGGAGCGCGAGATGTGGCGCATCGCCCAGGAGGCGATCACCAACATCGAGCGCCACGCCAAGGCGACCCGGGTCCGGGTGACCTGGCGCTGCGACGGCGACCGGGCCGCCATCCGCATCACCGACAACGGCGTCGGCTTCGAGGTCGGCCGGGCCGGGCGCCTCGACAGCTACGGGATGCTCGGCATGCGCGAGCGGGCGTCCTCCATCGGCGCCGCGCTCGACGTCCACTCGATCCCCGGCCAGGGCACCTCGATCACCTGCGTGCTGGACCCTGCGATCCGCCGCACCGAGACCCCCGCCGAACCGCCCGCCCACACTCCCATCCCTGCACCCACCCAGCAGTCGCCTCGACCGCTGGCCCCCACCGGAGGACTCCGACGATGACCATCCGCTTGATGCTGGCCGACGACCACAGGATGCTGCGGGAGGGGCTCCGACGGTCGATGACCGAGGAGGGCTTCGACATCGTCGGCGAGGCGCAGGACGGGGTCGAGGCCGTGCGCCTGGCGGAGCAGCTGGTGCCCGACGTGATCCTGATGGACGTCTCCATGCCCAACTGCGACGGGGTCGAGGCGTGCCGCCAGGTGAAGGCGCGGAACACCTCGTCGAAGGTCGTCATGCTGACGATGCACGTCGACAAGGAGGTGCTCACCAACGCGATCCGGGCCGGCGCGACGGGCTACCTCATCAAGGACTGCTCGACCCGCGAGATCGCCGAGGCCGTGCGCATGGCTGCCGCCGGCGACACCGTGCTCTCACCGCAGTTGGCCAAGTCGATGCTCGACGAGGTGCGCCGGCTCGACGAGAAGGCCGCCACCGAGGACGAGCGGATGGTGACCAAGCGCGAGGAGGAGGTGCTCCAGCTGATCGCCGACGGGTGCAGCACCCCGGAGGTCGCCGAGCGCCTCTACATCAGCCAGAAGACCGTGAAGAACCACCTCGCGTCGATCTACCAGAAGCTGGACGCCCGCGACCGGACCCAGGCGGTCCTCCAGGCCGTCCGCATGGGGATCGTCCACCTCGACTGATCCTCGTGGTTCGGCCCGGCTGAGCAGATGAGCCGGGTAGCGCAGCCCGAAGCAGCGAGCCTGCGAGCGGAACTGAGGCGGAGCTGGCCCGGCTGAGCAGATGAGCCGGATGGCCCATGCAGGTGGGCCGCACGATCTGCCGATGTACCTGTGTCGGGCCTCACCAGCTCGCCGACACCAACCTTGCACCAGACCAACTCCAGCAGCGTCCGCCGCACCGCTGCTCGGACAGAAGGGAACCCGTCGTGGAGCCACTCGCATCCACCGAACGCACGCCATCTGCGCCGACCACCGCGCCGCGGCACCGCCGATCCGAACGCGGCGCCGGGCTCGTCGAGTACGCGCTGATGGTCTCGCTGATCGCCGTCGCCTGCATCATGGCGCTGTCGGCCTTCGGCCTCAGCAACGGCGGCAGCATCAACAACTCGTCGGAGAAGATCACCCTCGCCGGGGGCTGAGCGAGGCTCAGCCCGTGGGCGCCGTCGTGGACGGGTCCGTCGGTGCCGGCGTCTCCGTGATCGTCGTCGTCGGTGTGAGGTCCACGCCCAGGCACTCCCCCATCACGGCGGACACGCGCTTGCTGAGGTCGGCGTCGGCCGTCCCGATCTCGCCGAAGTCGAGGTCCATCAGGTCGCTGTGCGTGCTGCTGTCGGTCTTGTCGTAGACGCAGCCCCAGAACGAGTCTGCGGTGAACCCCGCCGCCGCCTTGGACGTCATCTCGTCCACGAACTCGCTTCGCTTGGGGCCGGACGAGCAACCGGCACCGAGGAGCACGACGACGAGGGTGAGCGCTGCGACGCGCCGCAGCCGGCGATCGATCAGTGGGTCCACGCCGGGCACTGTAACCAGGGTCCCCCGGCTCGACCGGTCGCCGCCTGAGGATCCGCCGCGGAGCCCCTCTCGAGCGGGACGGTCAGTCGACCAGACGAAGCCCGGCCGGGAGGCGGCCGTCGTCCACCGGGAGGTCCACGACGAACCGCGTGCGGTGCGCTGGGAACACCAGCTCGCTGACCAGCACGGGGTGCCCGGCGGTCGAGCGGGTGATCCGCTCGGCCACCAGCACCGGGGACCCGGCGGGGATCCCCAGCAGCTCGGCATCCCCTGCGTCTGCGGCCTCGGCGCCGATCGTCTGCGTGGCCCCGCCGAGGTCGACTCCGAGCTGCTCGAGGAACGAGGCGCGCTCGACGTCGGAGCGGGACAGGTGGGCGCCGATCGACTCGGGGCACCACACGGTCACCCGGGCGAAGGGCTCGCCGTCGGCGAGGTGGAGACGGACGACCTCGAGGACCGTCCGCTCCCCCAGCAGCTCCCGCACACGTCGGGGAGCCTCGACGAAGCCGAACGTGAGCACCCGGCGCTCGCTCGAGATCCCGGCGGCGGACAGCTGGCGTTCGATCGTGCCCAGGCGACCCAGCTCCTGCGGCAGCGGGTCGGTGGCGACGAGCCAGCCGAACCCCTTGCGGCTCTCGACGAGCCCCTCGCTGCGCAGCGCCTCCAGGGCCCTCCGGACCGTCACCCGGCTGGCGGTGTAGTCCGCGGACAGCGTCGACTCCGACGGCAGGACCCTGCCCGCGGCGAACTGCCCGTCGGCGATGCGGCGGCGGAGGTCGTCGGCGATGAGCTGGTACCGGATCTGGCGCACTTGTCTGCTACTTGTCTGTTGTCGCACCTGTCCTATACTTGTATCACGTTGATCGTCCCGTGTCCGGGCCGGCCCGAACGAACGGAGCCTCCATGAGCAGTGCCAGCGCCTCCACCCCCATCGAACTGGTGAACCGGGTCTACGGAACCCTCGAGGAGCGAGTCGGTGCGGCCCGCGAGCGTCTCGGGCGTCCGCTCACGCTGGCGGAGAAGATCCTGATCAACCACCTCGACGACCCGGGGGTCGAGTTCGAGCGCGGCGTCTCCTACAACGACCTCCGCCCCGACCGGGTGGCGATGCAGGACGCCACCGCCCAGATGGCGCTCCTCCAGTTCATGACCGCCGGTCTCGACGAGGCGGCCGTCCCGTCCACCGTCCACTGCGACCACCTGATCCAGGCGAAGGAGAACGCGAAGATCGACCTCCTCGCCGCCGAGTCCGGCAACCGTGAGGTCTACGAGTTCCTCGAGAGCGTGTCCGCCCGGTACGGCATCGGGTTCTGGGGTCCCGGCTCCGGGATCATCCACCAGGTCGTGCTCGAGCAGTACGCGTTCCCCGGCGGGATGATGATCGGCACCGACAGCCACACCCCGAACGCCGGCGGCCTCGGCATGGTGGCGATCGGCGTCGGTGGCGCCGATGCCGTGGACGTGATGACCGGCTTCCCGTTCAACATCCGCTGGCCGAAGCTGATCGGCGTGCGCCTCACCGGCGAGCTCAACGGCTGGGCGTCGCCCAAGGACGTGATCCTGAAGGTCGCGCAGGTCCTCACCGTGAAGGGCGGCACCGGGGCGATCGTCGAGTACTTCGGTCCTGGTGCATCGTCGATCTCCTGCACCGGCAAGGCGACGATCTGCAACATGGGCGCCGAGATCGGCGCGACCACCTCGCTGTTCGCCTACGACGACGCGATGGCCCGCTACCTGAAGTCGACGGGCCGCGAGGAGATCGCCGACGCTGCCGACGCCGTCGCCCACCACCTCCGGGCCGACGACGAGGTCGCCCTCGACCCCTCCGCCCACTTCGACCAGGTCATCGAGATCGACCTGTCCACCCTGCGCCCGCACATCAACGGCCCGCACACGCCCGACCTGGCCCGCGAGGTGTCCGAGCTGGGCGGCGAGGCCCGGGCGAACGGCTGGCCCCTCGAGATCTCGTCGGCCCTCGTCGGGTCGTGCACCAACTCGAGCTACGAGGACATCACCCGCGCCGCGTCGATCCTCCGCCACGCCGCCGACAACGGCCTCCGGGTGAAGACGCCGCTGCTCATCACGCCCGGCTCGGAGCAGGTCCGGGCGACCATCGAGCGCGACGGGCTGCTCGCCACGTTCGAGGCGGCCGGCGCCACGGTGCTCGCGAACGCCTGCGGTCCGTGCATCGGTCAGTGGTCACGCCCCGACAGCGAGATCGACCACCCGAACACGATCGTGACCTCGTACAACCGCAACTTCCCGAAGCGGAACGACGGCTCGCCGAACACCCACGCCTTCGTGACGTCGCCCGAGACCGTGGTGGCGCTCGCTCTCGCCGGCACCGTCGACTTCGACCCGCTCGAGGGCACCCTCACCAACGCCGACGGCGAGCAGGTCCGCCTCGCCGTCCCCGTCGGCGAGGAGCTGCCGTCCCTCGGCTTCGACCCCGGCGAGAACACCTTCGTCGCCCCGCCCGCCGACCGCAGCGGCATCGAGGTGAAGGTCTCCCCCACCTCGGACCGACTGCAGCTGCTCCAGCCGTTCGAGCCGTGGGACGGCAACGACTACGAGGCGCTGCCGATCCTGCTCAAGGCCCAGGGCAAGTGCACCACCGACCACATCTCGATGGCCGGCCCGTGGCTGAAGTACCGCGGCCACCTCGAGAACATCTCGGGGAACCTGTTCCTCGGCGCGGTCAATGCCTTCACCGGCGTCGCGGGCGAGGGCAAGGACCCACTCGACGGCACGACCCGTTCCTTCCCCGACATCGCCAAGCACCTCCACGAGGCCGGGCAGCCCTGGGTCGCAGTGGGCGACGAGAACTGGGGTGAGGGCTCCAGCCGCGAGCACGCCGCCATGGAGCCCCGGTTCCGGGGCGCCAAGGCGATCATCGTCCGGAGCTTCGCCCGCATCCACGAGACGAACCTCAAGAAGCAGGGCGTGCTGGCGCTCACGTTCGACGACCCGTCGGTCTACGACACGATCGCCGAGGACGACACCATCTCGATCACCGGGCTGACCGATCTCGCGCCCGGCCGTCCCGTCGAGTGCGTGCTGGACAAGGCCGACGGCACCACCGTGAGCTTCCTCTGCAACCACACGATGTCGCCCGAGCACATCGCATGGTTCCGGGCGGGCTCCGCCCTCAACATCATCCGCCAGAAGACGGCCGGCTGAGGCTCAGGGCTCGCGCCCACACCTCGGTCTCGTCGACCTCGGGTGCCGCCGGCTCGGGCTCGGGCGCTCGCACTGCCGGCGCGACCCGGGTCGGTTCCGGAGCGTCCTCGGCGCGCCTCGCCGACCCGAGAAGGCTCCGGCAGATGTCGGCGGTGGTGGCCACGAAGTAGGTGGCCCAGGCCAGCATGCCGAGGAACTTCAGGCCGTCCTCGATGAGGAGGTTGGCGCGCCCGGTCTCGAACGGCGCCACGACATCCACGAGGACCGAGCCACCGAGCGCGCAGGCGGCCGCTCCCAGGATCGCCCAGCGCGTGCGACGCACCTCGGCCTGCCAGCGGGCCATCCACGCCGCCACCCCACCGCCGAGCAGCACGACGACCATCTGCTTGGGCAAGCCCGCAGCGGGCAGCACCACCGCGTGCAGCTGGAAGATCTCGTCCGTCGCCACGTAGGCCCCGAGCAGCGCCCCCCACGTCAGGAAGCCCGCCGCTCCGGTCCGACCCTGGAGGCGGGCGCACCACGCGCCCCAACCGGCGGACACGACGGCCGCGGCGAGGCACAGCACGGACAGGTGGGTGACGAGCCCCGTGTACCACACCCCTCCGAGGAGGTCGGCGGGATCACGCATGAGCGTCTGCACGGCCTCGTCGTCACCCGTCGAGACGAAGGCGACGACGACCGTGCCGGCGAACCAGATGGGTAGGAGCGCCCACAGCGGCGCCAGCTGCTCACGGACCGGACGGGCGCGTCGACGTTCTGCTGGCGAGCTCACCCCTCCCTATCGACCGCTCCCCCGCCACCCCGCGTTCTCGGCGCGAATTGTCCCGCCACGCGGTACACAACGCGCCGAGAAGTCGGGCGGCCCGCCGGCTCAGTCGGTGCCGGGGCGGCGGGTGGCCTCGTGGTCGGGGTCCGGTTCCGCGCCACCGGGTGGCAGGGTGCGCGCCAGCTCCTCGGGCGTGGGCTCGTGCTCGCGACGGGCCTCGGGCGGGAGGAGGTCGACGATGGCCGCCATCATCGCCTTGGTGTCGGCGTCGAGGTCCACGCCGCCCACCTCGACGGGCTTGCCCACACGGATCGTGACGGTGGGCGGCGACAGGATGTTGGTGACGTTCGGGAGGCGGGAGCTCCGCGGCCACACCTTCTCGGTCCCCCACAGCCCGATCGGGATGACCGGCGCTCCGGTGGCGTGCGCCAGCTTCATCGCCCCCCAACGCCCCTTCAGCTCGGGTGTGAAGAACTCGCGCCCCCGGGGGATGGTGCCCTGCGGCATCACGGCGACGAGGTCTCCCGCCGCCAGCGCCTCTTCGGCCGCTTGGATGGGCGCGTCGTTGCCGGTGCCCCGATCCACCCGGATCCCACCCATCGCGCGAGCGACGTCGCCGACGATCGGCGCGTCGAAGACCTCCTTCTTCCCCAGGAAGCGGACCGGCCGGCCGACCTTGGACAGCATCATCCCGATCGCGATGGGGTCGAAGTAGGAGCGGTGGTTCGCCACCAAGATCGCCGGGCCGGTCGGCGGCACGCGCTTGGTCCCGTAGATGCGGAACCGCACGTAGGGGAAGAGCTCGGGCCGGACGAGCCGGTAGAGGGCGGTCTGCGGCTCCAGCCCGACGAACTTCGGCACGCCGTCGGGGACGTCGAACCACTTCTGGGGCCAGCGTCGAAGCGTCGCCACGGCGGCCATCCGAGGATCGGGGTTGATCACGTGCGGGTGGCCGACGATCGACAGGAGCGGCACGTCGTAGTAGCTGTCGCTGTAGGCGTGGGACTCGCCGAGGTCGATGCCCTCGGCCTCGGCGTACTCCTTCACCGCCCGGGCCTTGCCCTTCCCCCACACGTACTCGCCGGCGATGGAGCCGTCGTACTCGTCCCCGTTTCGGCCGTAGCGGGTCGCGATCACGTCGTCAAAGCCGAGCGCGTTCGCCAGGGGTTGCACGAGGTCGTAGGGCGTGGTGGTGGCGAGGACCAGCCGGCGGCCGGCCACACGGTGGGCGATGAGCTCGGCGCGTGCGTACGGGAGGACCATCTCGGCGAGCCCGTCCGCGGCGAGTGCCGCCGCTCGCTCGACGTCCGCGACCTTCCACCCCTTGGCGACACGAGCGGCCTGCTTCGTCGCCATCATCGTCGGCCAGTTCTCGCCCATCAGGTTGAAGACGCCGAAGAGGAGCGGCTCGAGCGGGTTGTGGCGGTCGGCCATGATCCCGACCGCCTTCATGGCCCGGGAGAACCCCGGCCCGCTGGCTCCCCGAAGGAGCGTGCGGTCGAGGTCGAAGAACGCGGCGGCGGTGGGGCGGCGTCGGCGTGCCATCCGCGGACACTACGCCGCGTGCCACCCACGAGGCACCCGCCGAGGTCGTCCCACCGCCCGATCTCGGCCGGATGTCGGTGCTCCGCCACCCGCTTCCGGCCAGGTTCGCTGCCCGAGGGAGGCACCGAAACGGAAAAAGACCGAAGGACCGGAGGGGGGATCCGGTCCTTCGATGAGGTCCTCGGCAGAAGGGGGGTTCCGCCGCCAGACCCAGCGACCGGTGAGGGGGGAGATCACGCTGGTCGCTGCTATGTGTCCATCACGATACTCCCGCGAGCGCAATCGTTCAACTAGTTCCAGCCGATATCTAGTATCATTTGGAGCGATGGATCTGAGGCAGCTCCGAGCGTTGGTGGCCGTGGGTGAGCATCGGAGCTTCTCCGCTGCGGCCCGCGCCCTCCACACCGTGCAGTCCAACGTGTCGACGCACGTGTCGCGCCTGGAGCGGCAGATGGGGGTGACGCTCGTCGATCGAGCCACCACCGCGCTCACGGAGGAGGGCCAGATCGTCGCCGAGCGCGCCCGTCGCATCGAGGCGGAGTTCGCCGCGCTGGAGTCCGACGTCGCGTCGCTCCGGGACGAGGTCCGCGGCACCGTGCGCCTCGGGGTGATCGGCACGACGGCACGGTGGCTGGTCCCGCTGTTCCTCGAGGCGCTCCACGAGCGCCATCCCGCGATCAACGTCGTGGTCCTCGACGCGACGACGTCGTCGCTCCTCCCCCAGCTGGTGAGCGGTGCGATCGACCTCGCCGTGGTGAACCTCCCGTCGAGCGACCCGGACATTGCGCTCGACGCGCTCTTCGACGAGGACCTCCTCCTCGTCGCACCGAAGGGCCACCCGCTCTACGAGCGCGACGAGGTGTCCTTCGGCGAGCTCGCCAGCCACGACCTGCTCCTCCCGGCCAAGGGCACGGCGTTCCGCGACGACCTCGACGCCGACGCCCTGCGCTCGGGCGTCTCGCTCCGCGGCAAGGCGGAGTTCGACGGGATGCGCCTCCTGGCGTCGCTGGCGTTCGCCGGCTTCGGCGCGGCGGTCCTCCCCGCCAGCGCGGCACCCGCGTCCGTGGGAGGTGACTGGACCCGCACGCTCCTCCCCGAGGTGTCAGGTCGCTCGGTCGGCCTGGCGCGGCGCCGCCGGGGCCTGCCCTCCGCCGCCGGCCGCGCGGTCGCCGACGTGCTGCGACAGGTCGTCGTCGACTCGGCCCCCGGTCAGCCCGGGATCCACGCGGTCGTCCCCGACTCCTTCTGACGGCGCTCGCCACGGCCGCCCGGCGCACCGGCCCACGGCTGAATTGTGAACGGAACGGGAAATCGACGGCGGCACGTGCCGGGGCCCCACCCGCGAGCCGTAGGATGACCGCCGTGGCTGACACGATCACGATTACCGACAACCGCACCGGGGAGTCGACCGAGATCCCGATCATCAACGGCGGCGTCGACGCCAAGGCATGGTCCAAGCTCCTCCCCGGCGTGTGGTTCAGCGATCCATCCTTCAACGCGACGGCGGTGGCTGAGAGCGCGGTGACGGAGCTGGACGGCGAGGCGGGCATCCTTCGCTACCGCGGCTATCCGATCGAGCAGCTGGCCGAGCACTCGAGCTACCTCGAGGTGTCCTACCTCCTGATCCACGGCGAGCTGCCGACGCCGGCCGAGTTCGAGCAGTGGCGCTTCGACATCACGCACCACACCTTCATCCACGAGAACGTGCGCAAGCGCTTCATGGAGGGCTTCCACCACGACGCCCACCCGATGGGCATGCTCGTGTCGGCCATCGCCGCCCTCTCGACGTTCTACCCCGAGGCCAAGAACATCCAGGACCGCGACGTCCTCGAGAAGCAGGTCGTCCGCCTCGTGGCCAAGGCGCCGACGCTGGCGGCCGGCGCCTACCGGTTCAGCGTCGGGATGCCGTTCGTCTACCCGGACAACAGCCTCGACTTCGCCGCCAACTTCCTGTCGATGATGTGGAAGATCGCCGAGCCCCGCTACGACGCCAACCCGGTGCTCGCCCGGGCGCTCGACATCCTCTTCATCCTCCACGCCGACCACGAGCAGAACTGCTCGACGACGGCGATGCGGGTGGTGGGCTCGGCACACGCCGACCCCTACTCCGCCACCGCGGCCGCCACGGCGGCGCTCTACGGGCCCCGCCACGGTGGCGCCAACGAGGCGGTGCTGAAGATGCTCGCCGAGATCGGCTCGATCGACAACGTGCCGGCGTTCGTCGAGGCGGTGAAGCAGGGCCACGGCAAGCTCCAGGGCTTCGGGCACCGCGTCTACAAGAACTACGACCCCCGGGCCACGATCATCAAGAAGACGGCCGACCAGGTCTTCGAGATCACCGGCAAGTCGCCGCTGCTCGACATCGCGCTGAAGCTCGAAGAGGTGGCGCTGTCGGACGACTACTTCATCAGCCGGCGCCTGTACCCGAACGTCGACTTCTACTCGGGGCTCATCTACCAGGCGATGGGCTTCCCGATGGACATGTTCACGGTGCTGTTCGCCATCCCCCGCACCTCCGGCTGGCTGGCGCACTACATCGAGCTGTTGGAGCAGGACTCGCGGATCTACCGTCCGCGCCAGACGTACATCGGGCACCCCGTCCGTGACTACGTCCCCATGACCGCGCGCTGACGGCCGCTCACTCCCACCTTCGTTCGCTCGTTCTGTGGGGGGGGGGGGGGGGGGGGGGGGGGGGGGGGGGGGGGGGGGGGGGGGGGGGGGGGGGGGGGGGGGGGGGGGGGGGGGGGGGGGGGGGGGGGGGGGGG